>JALYSM010000092.1 GCA_030854785.1 Pseudomonadota bacterium | reverse complement strand
GACATGCCCATCGGCGCTGCGCCGGCCGTCTCTCGTGACAGCGCGTCCAGACAGGCCGCGATTTCCGGGAACCGCGAAGCTGCAACCGCCTGCAGATCGTTGCGGCCGTACCCTTCGGAAAACACTGACATTCTCGCGGAGCCGCCGTTGCGTGTCAATTCAGGCGCCGCGAAAATCGCTGCAGTCGCGACCCGCACCGGCGGCGCGATGACGAGAAACCACGTCGGCGGCAAACTCACCGCTTCCAGCAGTTCACCGATGCCGCGTGCGAACGCGGGCTCGCCGAAGATGAAGAACGGTACGTCGGCGCCAAGCTCCAGGCCCATGGCCATGAGCGCGCTCCGCGAAAGGCCGAGCTTCCACATGCGGTTGAGCCCGAGGAGAACAGTCGCGGCATCCGAGCTGCCGCCCCCGAGCCCTCCGCCCACTGGAATTCGCTTGTCGATGTCGATGTCGACGCCGCGCTGTATCCCGCAGCTCCGTTGCACGAGCCGCGCCGCGCGGACGGCGATATCGTCGCTGGCGGCAACCTCGACGGCGCCGCGCGCGCGTACGACGGCGGGGTCGCCGCGTTCGCTGAGCCTGATCCGATCGCCGCGGTCGATCGGCACCAGTAGCGTCTCGAGAGTGTGATAGCCGTCGCCCCGCCTGCCGGTGACGTGCAGGAACAGGTTGAGCTTCGCCGGCGCCGGCAGGGTCAACGGGTTCGCCGGGCTCATTGCCACGTCATTGCCGGTTATCGACGGCGATTCGTAATTCGACGTCCGAATACGACGCCGTCATGCGCGCGGGCCGCCAATCCGACGCGGCAGCCTGCGTGTAAGCGTGATACACGATCGTCCAGCCATCCTGGCGGAGGAGCGCAATGCGGCCGTCGTCACCCGTCTCGGCGCTAAAAGCCGATCCTGGACGCGGAGCGCCTTGAATCCAGAACGCCAGGCCGTCGACGGGCAGCGGCCAGCCCAGGCCTGGCGCCGTCAGCGCCGACCAATCGCTCGCCGTAGACACCCGGCCATCCGCCGTCTGAAGCCTGACATTCGAAGCATCGCCCGTCAGCAATGCAACCGTTTGTCCGAACGGCGAGGCGAGCTCCAGTTCGTCGCTCTGGCTCACATGGCGCCAGCGGAAATTGGCTGTCAGCGCATCGCCGCCATGGCGCGCGCTCAAGCGACCTGTGGCAACAAAGGAGGCCTGTGGCGCAGAAGCGGCGCCGGGATCACTCGGGCGCTCGAGCGCGACGGGAGCACAGGCGCCGAGCAGCGCCGCCACCGCGAGCGCTGGACCGCCCGTCGCCGCGCGAACGAGCGACTGCCGGGCGGCTTCGCACAGCCGGTGCATTGCGATGCCGGGAGTCAGCGCGCCAGGCGGCGAACGGTATCGAGCAATACCGGGTTGTCCGGCGTTTCCTTGAGCTGCGACTGCCAGACTTCCTGCGCACGGCCGCGCTCGCCCTTGGCCCAGAGCACTTCGCCGAGGTGCGCGGCGATCTCGGCATCAGGCCGCTCCGCGAGCGCGCGTCTCAGGAATTTCTCGGATTCGTCGAGGTGGCCGAGGCGGAAATGCGCCCAGCCCATGCTGTCGAGAATGAACGGATCAGACGGCGCGAGCGCATGCGCCCTCTCGATAAGCTGCATGCCCTCCGCCGCGCGCTGCGTGCGGTCGACCAGGGTGTACCCGAGCGCGTTCAAAGCCTGGGCGTTCTCTGGTTTGAGCTCGATCACCCGCTTGAGCCTCGACTCGACTTCGTCCAAACGGTCGAGTTTTTCGGCAACCATGGCGACGTCGTAGAGGAGCTCTGCCGAATCGGGCTCGCCCGCGAGCGCTGCGGTCAGCACGGCGTACGCGCCCTTATAATCGCGCGCGTCCTGCAACAATTGCGCGTCGGCTTGCTTGAGCTGGATTTCCTGGTCGCGACCGTCGGGTGCGAGCGTGCGGAGGAACTGCCGCGCCGGCTCAAGCCGCCCCTGCTTGCCCATGATGGCGGCGATGCGAAGCTTGGCAGGCCACGCGCGGTCGCCCTCGGTTACTTCGCGATAGCGCGCGATCGCTTCCTCGTAGCGCCGCGTCTCCTCGGCGATCTCGGCCAGGAAAAAAGCGACGGTCCCCGGCTCGCCGAAGTCTGCTGCTTTCAGTTCCTCGAACAGCCGCTCGGCAGTCGAGTAATCCTTCATCTGCAGCGAGATCGCCGCGACCGCATATTCGAGCTCGCGATCGGACGGATCGGCGTCGAGCAGCCGCTGAAATACCGCTCGCGCGTCGGTGTAGCGCTTCTGCTCGACGTAGAGCTGGGCGAGCGCGGTGGCGGCAGCGCGTGACGCCGGCGCTTCGGCGAGAAATGCATTTAGATATCGAATTGCGTTCTCGGGCGAACCCTTGGCGAGAATGTCCGCCTTGACCAATGCGGCGCGCTCCCATCCGGGCTTGAGCTCGAGCGCCCGATCGACCGCACGCATCGACGCAGCGGCGATTGCAAGATCGGTAAGGCCGGTGTTGTAACCCGCGAGCGCCGCCGCGAACTGCGCTTCGGCAACGCCGGGGTAGGGCTTGGCAAGGTCGCTGACCAGACGGTAGACGACGACCTTGTCCGCCTGCGAGGAAAGCGCACGATTGAGCTGGAGGAATGCATCGCCGAGCGTCTTCCCGCTTGCCGCAGCATCGGCGAGCAGCCGCTCGAGATCGCCTTTCAGATCTCCGCTGGCGCCGGGCTGGGCCAGCATGGTGACCATCTGCTTGGCGCGGTCCGAGCTCGGATCGAGCTTCTGCCACAGCTGCGCGGCGTCCATCGCGAGGCTGCGCTGCCGTGCAAACAGGGCGATCTCGGTCGCCCTGCGCGCAAGCGTCGGATCCTGAGCGTCGCGTGCCGCCTCGTAATACGCGCGTGCGGCAAGCGCGGGTTCGCCGCGCTGGAGGGCAATGTCACCGACGAGGATCCGGTACATGACGTCCGCGCTGAGCACAGTCGCGGGCACCGGGACAATGACGACCGACGGGGATGGCGTGGTTTGCGCCGACACAGCCGCGGCGCCGCCGACCGCGGCTAGAAAAGCCGCGATTATCGCGGCACGCATTGCGGAAGAGTCTTTGGGGAGAGGCACGCTGCAATTCACTTTTCTGCGGGTCCGGCGTCAAGGCGTTACGGCCGGTCGGCATACGGCCGCCGGGGAACCCGATATCTTAGGGTATAGTCGGCGCAGCCACAAACAGCCCCGCGCCCGCCTTATCCATGCCCGAGCTTCCCGAGGTCGAAACGACGCGGCGCGGCGTCGCTCCTCACGTAGAACGGCAGAAAGTGACGGCGGTGAGGGTGTACGACCGCCGGCTCCGGTGGCCGGTTCCGCGCGACCTGCCGCGGCGGCTGGTTGGTCGCATCGTCGATCGGGTCGATCGCCGGAGCAAGTATTTGTTGTTTCGCCTCGGCGGCGATACGCTGATCGTGCACATGGGCATGACCGGCAGCCTGCGCGTTTTCACCGCGCTGCCGCCGAAACAGCCGCATGATCATGTCGACCTCGAATTCGGTAACGGGGTGGTGTTGCGTTACCGCGATCCGAGGCGTTTCGGCGCGATGCTATGGTCGCCAGGCTCATCTCCTCAACATCCCCTCCTCGCAACGCTGGGGGTCGAGCCTTTCGCATCCGAGTTCGACCGCGATTACCTTTATCGCGCGACGCGAGGCCGTCGCGCAGCGATCAAGCTCGCGCTCATGGACAGCCACGTCGTCGTAGGCGTTGGAAATATCTACGCCAATGAGTCGCTTTTCCGCGCCGGGATTCGCCCGAGCCGGCCCGCACATCGCGTGTCGCGCGCGCAGATTTCGCGGCTGGTCGACGCCGTGCGCGAAACGCTGACCGACGCGATCGCCAAGGGTGGCAGCACGCTGCGCGATTACGTCGACAGCCGAGGCGAGCCGGGGTACTTCCAGCTCGACTATTACGTTTACGGCCGCGCGCACGAGCCGTGTCGCATCTGCGGCGCAACGATCCGGTCGGTGCGGCTTGGCGGGCGCGCGACCTGCTATTGCCCCAACTGCCAGCGCTAGGAATCGAGTTGCGGGGTCTACTCATGCATCTCTAGGCCGTTGTTTTGGCGCGATTTATGCTACAGTCGGGACGAGTGAGTCAACGCAGCACCGGAGGAGCTGGCGCAAATGGTCCAATCCAGAGAGCTTGCCGCGCGCTTTGAGGCCTATAGCGACTGGCGGCGGCGGCTGTCGGCCGGAATATCCGGCCTGCATGGATGGCTGGCGCAGCAAGAGCTCGCCGACGCGCAAGCCGACCTCAAGATCCAGCATCTGCTCGAACGCTTGCACCAGGACCAGCTGGTCATCGCATTCGTTGCCGAGTTCTCTCGCGGCAAGTCGGAACTGATCAACGCCATCTTTTTCGCGGACTTTGGCCAGCGCCTGCTGCCCTCGTCCGCCGGCCGTACGACCATGTGCCCCACCGAGCTCCTCTACGACCCGACGCGCCCCCCTTCGATCCGCCTGCTGCCGATCGAAACGCGCGCCAAAGACGGCTCGGTCGCCGAATTCAAGAATTACGCCGACGAGTGGGTCACGTTGGCTCTCGACCTTTCCTCTGCCGACAAGATGAGCCAGGTGCTCTCGCAGGTATCCCAGACCAAGCGTATCCCGATCGCTCTGGCGCGCAAATACGGACTCTACGACGACGCCGACGTTCTAGCGCCGCTCACGGCGGATCAAGCCGCGGTCGACGTCCCGTGCTGGCGCCACGCGGTCATCAATTTCCCGCACCCGTTGCTGCAACAAGGCCTGGTCATCCTCGACACGCCTGGTCTGAACGCCATCGGCACGGAGCCGGAGTTGACGCTGAACCTGTTGCCCAATGCGCACGCGATCCTCTTCATCCTCGCTGCGGACGCCGGAGTCACGCGTACCGATATCGACGTATGGCAGAACCATCTGGTCGGCGTCGATCCGACGACCAAGGCAGGCCGCCTGGTCGTCCTGAACAAGATCGACGGGCTGTGGGACGAGCTAAGAAGCGGCGCGGAAATCGACGCCGAGATCGCGCGCCAGGTGAAGAACTCCGCGCAGACGCTCGCGATCCCGCCGGCGCAGGTCTTCGCGGTGTCCGCGCAGAAGGCGCTGCTCGCCAAGGTGAACGGCGACGATGCGCTCCTTGCGAAAAGCCGCTTGCCGCAACTCGAGCAGGCGCTCTCGAAGGAATTGATCCCCGCGAAGCGCGACATCGTGGGCACCGCGACCCGGACGGAGATTCGCGCGCTTGCTGCAACCGTGCGCTCCATTCTCGACGGGCGCAGCTCCGGTATCCAAGAGCAGCTCGCGGAGCTTCGTGGCCTGCGCGGCAAGAACCAGGACGTTGTCGAACACATGATGGAGCGCATCAAGCAGGAGAAGGATCTGTTCGAGCGTGGCATGCAGCGCTATACCGCGCTGCGAACCGTGTTCACGCAGCAGACCAACGCGCTCTACGAGTCCATCGGCCTCGAAACGCTGCGCGAGACCGCCGGCGAAACGCGCAAGCGCATCGAGGACAGCCCGTTTACCAAGGGCGTGCGCACCGCGATGAGCGACTTTTTCGCGGCAATCCGCGGCAACATCGAGCAGAGCGCGCAAAAAACTCTCGAGATTCACGACATGATGGAGGGAATGTATACACGCTTCGCCAAGGAGCACGGTCTCGAACCATTCGCGCCGCCGCCGTTCTCGATGCTCAAGTATCTGAAGGAAATCGACCGGCTCGAACGCGCGTACAACGTGCACTTCAATACCTTGTGGAACATGGTAAGCAAGGCGAAGTTCACGCTAATGAAGCGTTTCTTCGAGACAATCGCGATTCGCGTCAAACACGTCTACGATATCGCGAACCGGGACCTCGAGAGCTGGCTCAAGGCGGTGATGGCGCCGTTGGAGACGCAGGTGCGCGAGCACCATATGCAACTGCGGCGAAGACTCGACAGCGTCAAGCGCATTCATCGCGCCAGCGACGAGCTGGAGGAACGTATCGTCGAGCTGGAGCAGGCCGAGGCGGGCATCCGCGCCCAGCACGACGCGCTCAGCCGTGAGGTTGCGGCGATCGACGCGGTGATCGACCAAACGGAGCTGCTGCCGCTCGCCGCAAACGCCTGATGGCCTGATGCCGCGCTGCTGCGCGGGCATAACGCCATCGCGTTCGCTGACTATTGTTGCTCCGCCGACGCTCGCGCTTTCATCAGTCCTTCGTACTTGCGCAGCAATTGTTGGCGCGTTTCCACATGAGCGGGGTCGACCGGAATGCAGTCGACGGGGCACACTTCGACGCACTGCGGCTGGTCGAAATGGCCGACGCATTCAGTGCATTTTACCGGGTCGATGACGTAGATCTCGGCGCCCTGAGAGATCGCGTTGTTGGGGCACTCCGGCTCGCACACGTCACAATTGATGCATTCGTCGGTGATGATCAGGGCCATCGCAACTATCCCGCTCGTCCCTTGCGGGGCTGAGCACGAGCTTCGAACTTGGCCGCCAGCTTTGCGGCCACCGGCGGGCTCACGAAGCTGCTGACGTCACCGCCGAAGCGGGCGATTTCACGCACCATCGTGGAGGACACGAACAAATATTGCTCGGCTGGGGTGAGGAACAATGTTTCGACCTCGGGGTAGAGGTTACGGTTCATTCCCGCCATTTGAAACTCGTATTCGAAGTCCGATACCGCGCGCAGGCCGCGCAGTACGACCGCGGCCCCGACGGAACGCACAAATTCCATGAGCAATCCCGAGAAGCCCATGACGCGTACATTCGGAAAGCTCGCAAAGACCTCGCGCGCCATTGCGAGCCGCTCGGCGACGCTGAACAACGGACCCTTGCTCTCGCTGGCGGCAACGCCGACGATGATCTCGTCGAAGAGCCCGGACGCACGCCGCACGACGTCCTCGTGTCCTCGTGTGAACGGGTCGAACGTTCCCGGATAGACGGCCTTGAGCATCGCGTTCATTCCCCGCCAGCGTGGCGCAGCAGATGATAATGCACCTGTCCTGCTTTGTCGCGGCGCCAGACCGTCAGTCCCTCGGGCGCGGAGATCGGCGCGGGCGCTTCGACATAGAGCATGCCGCCTCTGGCGAGTCGCGCCGCGGCGGCAGGCAGAAGTCGTGTCCAGCCATGGTTGGAGAACGGCGGGTCGAGGAAGATGACGTCGTAGGTGCGGGCATCCCGAAGTAGAAATGCCTGTGCATCGGCGCAATGCATTTCGAGAGCCTGCGTGCCGAGCTTCCCGGCGATCGCCGCGAGCGCGCGCACGAGTTGCGGATTCCTGTCGACCGCGACCGCAAGCACCGCGCCCCGCGAAAGCGCTTCGAGCGACAACGCACCGCTGCCGGTAAACGGATCGAGTGTCGTGCGGCCCGTCAGGTCCTGGCCCAGCCAGTTGAAAAGGGTCTCGCGGACGCGATCCGGCGTGGGACGCAGCGCAGGAACATCGGGGAAGCGCAGCCTGCGCCCACGCCATTGACCGCCGATAATGCGAATCGCGTTGGCGGGCATGGGCGAAAACGAGCCTGCGAGGGGACTGTAGAATTATATCGTTTGCGCGCAGCATGCCCATGTTCGATCTGTTCAAACGCGATCCCAACGATCAACGCCGCTCCTGGAGCGAACGGCTGCGCGCGGGCTTGAGCGTCTCGCGCGAGCGACTTTCGCGACCGCTCGCGGCGATCGTGGGCAACAAGGCGCTCTCCGAGGCGACCATCGAAGAGCTGGAATCCGCCCTGCTCATGGCGGACGTCGGGATGCCGGCAACCGAGCGCCTGCTCTCCGATCTGCGCGCACGTTGGAAACTTGCTGGAGTCGACGCCGACCCGCAGGCGCTGCTCAAGGCATCGCTCACCGACCTTCTGCGTTCTCTCGAACATCCTCTCATCATCGGACCCCAGCGGCCCTTTATCATCATGCTGGCCGGCGTCAACGGTGCCGGCAAGACGACCTCCATCGGCAAGCTGGCGAAATGGTTGCAGGCTCAGGGGCTGTCAGTCCTGCTCGCCGCGGGCGACACCTTCCGCGCTGCGGCGCGGGAGCAGCTCGAAATCTGGGGCGAGCGCAACGGTGTCCACGTCATTGCCCAGCGTGGCGGCGACCCGGCGGCCGTGATGTTCGACGCGATCGCCGCGGCCCGAGCCCGCGGCGTGGACGTCGTGCTCGCCGACACCGCGGGACGGCTTCCGACGCAAGCGCATCTGATGGAAGAGCTCAAGAAGATCCGCCGCGTTATCGCCAAGGCGCAGGAAGGCGCTCCGCACGAAACGCTGCTTGTCCTCGACGCGAATACCGGCCAGAACGCGTTGGCCCAGGTCGCGGCTTTCGGCGCCGCTCTCGACCTTACCGGGCTCGTTCTGACCAAGCTGGACGGCACTGCCAAGGGTGGCGTGGTCGCGGCAATCGCCGGGATGGCGCCCGTTCCGCTCAAGTTCATCGGCGTCGGCGAGGGAATCGACGACCTGCGACCGTTTCGAGCCGACGAGTTTGCCGACGCGCTCGTGGGATAAAAGCCCGCATCAGTGGCGGCACCGCAGGTTTGTAAGTAACCACTTATGAGCTGTTTTAGCCGTTGGGGCACCGCTTGCAACTTGCGGCCGGCGAGTCGCGGGAACTTGGTGCCGCCTTAGCACTCTCAATAGCCGAGTGCTAAACTCAACCATAGAGCGCTTAAAGGAGATCGATTCGATGTCCAGCTACACCCTGGCTTTTCCGACCCCAGCGTCGCTGGGAAGCCTCGACCACTATATCCAGGCCGTAAACCGCTTTCCGCTGTTGTCCGCCGAGCAGGAAGTTGAGCTCGGCCGCAGGCTGCGCGATATGAACGACCTCGAGGCCGCGCGGCAGCTTGTGCTTTCGCACCTGCGTCTGGTCGTCGCGATCAGCCGCAACTACCTCGGCTACGGCCTGCCGCAGGCGGATCTCATTCAGGAAGGCAACGTGGGGCTCATGAAGGCCGTGCGCCGTTTCGACCCCGAGCGCGGCGTGCGCCTGGTGTCGTTCGCGTTGCACTGGATCAAGGCGGAGATTCACGAACACATTCTGCGCAACTGGCGGTTGGTCAAGATCGCGACGACCAAGGCACAGCGCAAGCTGTTCTTCAATCTGCGCAGCATGAAGGCGGGTCCCGGCGCGCTGACGCATAAGGAAGCGTTGCGCATTGCCCGGGACCTCGGTGTCAAGCCCGAGGAAGTCTTCGAGATGGAAACCCGTCTTTCCGGGCAGGACGTGGCGCTCGAGCCACAACCCGGCGAAGAGGGTGAAAGCGTCACTCCGATCGCGTATTTGACCGATACGGAGGCTGAGCCAGCGCAGATTTTCGAACGCGCCGAAGTCTCGCGCCATCGCAGCGACGGTCTAAGGCTCGCGCTGGCCAGGCTCGACGGCCGCAGCCGCGAGGTCATCGAGGCGCGCTGGTTGCGCGAGGACGACAAGGCGACGCTGCAAGAGCTCGCCGACCACTACGGCGTATCGGCGGAGCGTATCCGTCAGATCGAAAGCAAGGCGCTCAAGACCATGCGCAGCCAAATGCCGGACCAGCAATAAGCACGAGGTGTGACACCACGCAGACGCCGGCCCTGGGCCGGCGTTTTTTGCGGGCATCGCTACAGCTCCACTTGCGTGCCAAGCTCCACCACGCGATTGGTGGGAATCTTGAAATACTCGGTGGCTTTGGTTGCATTTTTCGACATCGAGACGAAGAGCTTCTCGCGCCAAATCGCCATCCCCGGAGCGACGCTTGCGATCAGCGTCTCGCGCGACGCGAAGAACGACGTATCCATCATGTCGAACGGAACGCCGCGGCGGCCGCATTCTTCGAGAAGCGCCGGGATATCCTGGTCTTCCATGAACCCGTAGAACGCCTCGATCTGGAGGAACTGGCAATCGAGGTCCAGGATGCTAAGACGCTTCGCCAGCGAGACGACCGGGATATCGCGCGTCTTGAGCGTCAACAGCACGACGCGTTCATGCAGCACCTTGTTGTGCTTGAGATTGTGCAGCAGTGCGTGCGGCACGCGGCCCTCGGCGCTCGTCAGGAACACCGCGGTCCCGGGTACGCGAAGGGGCGGACTGGCCGCGATGCTTGTAATGAAAACATCCAGAGGCATCGTTTCCTGCGCCAGACGATCGAGCAGAATCGCCCGCCCGCGCTTCCACGTCGTCAAGAGCGTGAACACGACGATGCCCATGGCTATGGGAAACCAGCCGCCCTGGGGGATCTTCAATGCATTCGAGGAAAGGAACAACAAATCGATCGCCAGCAGCGGGATGACGATCGCGAGCGCGACATATCGGTTCCAATGCCATAGCCGCGTCAGCACGACGTAGATCAGCAGCGAGTCGATTGTCAGCGCCATGGTCACCGCGATGCCATAGGCGCCGGCGAGGTTGCTCGAGCTCTGGAAACCGACGACGAGCAACATTACGGCGCCCATTAACGTCCAATTGATGAACGGGATGTAGATCTGACCGATCTGCCGGTCGGAAGTGTGCGTGACGGTTAGCCGCGGGCAATAGCCCATCTGGATCGCCTGGCGGGTCAGCGAAAATGCCCCCGAAATCACCGCCTGCGAGGCGATGACGGTCGCACAGGTTGCGAGCACGACCAGCGGGAGAAGGGCCCACCCGGGCGCGAGCAGATAGAACGGATTCTTTATCGCGGCCGGGTCGTGAATGATCAATGCCCCTTGGCCGAAGTAGTTGAGCACGAGCGCCGGCAGGACGAAGAAAAGCCATGCGCGCCGAATCGGACTCGCACCGAAATGGCCCATGTCGACGTAGAGCGCTTCGGTGCCGGTCACGGCCAACACGACGGCGCCGAGCGCGAGAAATGCGGCGAGCGGATTGCCGGTCAGGAAGCCGAAAGCGTACGCGGGGTTGAGCGCCGCCAGTACCGCCGGGTCGCGCACGATCTGTATCGCACCGAGTAGCGCCAGCACGGCGAACCACAGGCAAACCACCGGGCCGAACATTACGCCGACGCTGGCGGTGCCGTGCCGCTGGATCGAGAACAGCCCGAAGAGGATCACCAGCGTGGCAGGAATCACGAACGGCTTGAGCGCGGGCGCCATCACGTCGAGCCCCTCGACCGCGGAGAGCACCGAGATCGCCGGTGTGATCATGCCGTCGCCGTAGAACATCGCCGCGCCGAAAATACCGAGCCCTATGAGCCACCGGCGTGAGCGCCGCTCGCTCAGCCCGCGCGAGACAAGCGCGGTGAGCGCCATGATGCCGCCTTCGCCGTGGTTGTCGGCGCGCATGATCAGCGTGACGTACTTGAGCGTGACGATGATCGTGATTGCCCAGAACACGACCGAGAGAATGCCGTACACGTTTTCTTCGGTCAGCGGGAGTCCATGCGCTCCGGTGAAGCATTCGCGCAGCGTATACAGGGGGCTCGTGCCGATGTCGCCGAAGACGACGCCGATGGCGCCGACGATAAGCGGCGCGAGCGGCTTGCGACCGGAGCGGGTAGCGACTTCCTCGCCCGTCAGCATGCACTCTCGTCCGAGCGACGCGAGAAGCGGATATTGAGCTGCTTCAACTTGCGATAGAGATGTGTCCGCTCGAGACCCGCGCGCTCGGCGACACGGCTCATGTTGCTCTGCTCCTTGCCGAGAAGCTGCTCGAAATAGACCCGTTCGAATGCCTCGCGCGCCTCGCGCAACGGCAACTCGAAGAAGCGCGCGGTGAGCTCCGGCGCGATTGCCGCGGGGGGCAGCAGCGCGCTGTCGCCCAGAAGCCTTCGCACATGATCTGCGGTGATCTCGCTGTTCACTGTCAGCGCGAGATTGGCGATGACGCTGTGCAGATGATCGAGATTGCCCGGCCAGTAGGCCCCCGCCAGCGCAGCGACCGCGCTGTTGTGCAGCGTGGATTGCGTTTTCTGGCTCGCCGAGATTTCGCGCCAAAATCGTTCAACCAGGGCCGGGATGTCGTCGCGCCGCTCGCGCAGAGGCGGCAACATCACGGCGCCGGCCGAAAGAGTCGCGAGCAGCGCCGCGTCGAAGCGGCCGTCCGCGGCGAGATTGCCGAGTTGCTCGCTGCTGGAGCAGACGAGAATCGTGTTGTGCTTCTCGAGCTTAGGCAGCAGAAATGCAAGTCCCTTTTGCTCCGCCTTTGAGTAGCTGCCGATCTCGCCGCAGTACAGCAGACCGTCGCGGGCTTCCTCGAGCAGCTGCAGCGGATTCGCGACCAGCCGTACGCCACCCTGAAGCGCAACGAACGGTGTATCGGGCACATGCATCGCGCGCGCGGCGACCTCGTGCCCGGTCCCCGCCTCGCCGATGATCAGAATCGGTCGTGCCGCGCGCAGTAGCTGCTCGATGGCACGTTCGGCTTCGATGACCGCCGTGCTCGTTCCCAGCGGCGTCAGCGATATGCGGCGTGGGCCCTGCCCCATGCCGGTCTTGAGCGCCCGCGTCACCGTCGCCAGGAGCTTCTGCAGGCCAACCGGCTTTTCGAGGAAGTCGAAAGCCCCGATCTTGGTCGCCTCGACCGCGGTCTCGATCGTGCCGTGCCCGGACATTATGACCACCGGCATGGTGAGCTGGCCGCCGGCAGCCCACTCGCGCAACAGAGTCACGCCGTCGGTATCCGGCATCCAGATGTCGAGCAGAACGAGGGCAGGCTCGTTGCGCGCGCGGTAACTGCGCGCTTCGCCCGCGTTTTCCGCGAGGCTCACCCGGTAACCCTCGTCCTGCAGGATTTCGGAGAGCAACTCACGGATGCCGACCTCGTCGTCGACGATCAAGATCTCCTTCGGTAGCGACGTCACGGATGCGTCCTTTCCAGCGGGAAGTGCAAGGTTACCCGCGCACCTCGCGGTCGCCGGTTTTCTATCGTGACACGGCCGTGATGCTCGTCGACGATTTTCTTGACGATCGCGAGCCCCAGCCCGGTGCCCTTGGCCTTGGTTGTCACGTAGGGCTCGAATGCGCGACGCATCATATCCTCGGGGAACCCGCCGCCGGCATCCGCAACGGAAAGCGTCAGCTCATCGCCTCGAAGTTCGACCGCGAACGCGTACGCGGGGTCGGCGACGTCAATTTGGGCATCGAGCGCGTTCTGGATGAGGTTATGGAACACCTGGCGCAGGCGGGTTGGTTCGCCCTGAATGACCGCGTCGTGCTCGGGGAGCTTCAGCGAGACGTGGGGCCGCAGATTTTCGTACAAGGCGAGCACATCGAGCAAGAGGGCGTTGAGATTTACCGGCTGCATTTTGCCTGGGCGCGGCTGCCGGGCATAGATCGCGAAGTCGTCGACCATATGCTTCATCGCCGTAACCTGCGCAATTATTGTCTGCGTTCCGCGCGTGAGCGCTTCCTCGTCAGCACCGCCGAGCTTGCCCGTGAGCTTGACCGCAAGTCGCTCCGCGGACAGTTGAATCGGCGTCAGCGGGTTCTTGATCTCGTGCGCGAGCCGGCGTGCAACCTCGGCCCACGCGGCGTCGCGCTGCGCCTGCACCAACTCGGAGACGTCGTCGAACACGACGACACATCCCGGCGCAGGCTCGCCGGGCAACCCGGATCCGCGCATCAGGAGAACCCGTGTCTGGTTGGACACCGACACCTCTGCCTGTCGCTGCCACTGACCGTCGCGTCCGCTACGAAACCCCTCGGCGACGAGATCTGCGAATGCGGCGAGCGCCGGCAGCCGGCGTCCCCAGTCGGCAAGCGGTACGCCGATGAGGTCCGCAAGCGGTTGTTGCAGGATCACTGCTGCGCTCGGATTGGCGGTGCGCAAGCGGAAGGCGTTGTCGAAGGCGAGCACGCCGGCGGAGAGATTGGCGAGAATGCTTTCCAGATAGGCACGGGTGGTCTCGATCGCCTTCCTGTTCTCCTCCTCCTTCTGCTGCGCTTCGGCGAGCTGTGCGGTCATGGTGTTGAACGATTCGGTGAGCACGCCGAGTTCGTCGCGGCTCTGCACCGGGTGCCGGCGGCTGAAATCCCCTTGCGCGACTGCGCGCGTGCCTTCCGCGAGGAGCCCCAACGGCCGGCTGAATTGTTCCGAGAGCACGACCGCGAGTCCCAGTGCCGAGAGCAGCGCAAGCAGCAGCGTCAACGTGAGCGTCAGCGCGTACAGGCGCTTCAGCGCCGTGCGCGAGAACGAGATCTCCTGGTAGTCGCGATAGCCCGCCTGGACCTTGTCGGCATCCTGCTGCAACTGCTTGGGCACGGGCTCGACGACTTGCAACACGCGCAACTGCTCGAGTGGGTCGGAGCTGTTGACGGGGACGACCACGCGCAAAAACAGGCCCTGGTCGGCGATCTGCTCTATCGCCGAGTAGGTTTGCTGCAACCGGGCACGGCGCAGCGCCTGGGCAGGCGGCGGCTCCGGCGTGAGCGTCGAGCCGGACACGCCCGCGACCGCCAACACCCCGCCCGATGACGAGAACAGCCCAGCCTCGTAGATGCCGGCCTGCTCGCTGGCACGATTCAGCCGCGACGATAAGCTGCCCGGCTCCGCCTCCTGCAGCGTGAGCGCGATCTGGGTTGCCTTGTTGGTCGTTTCCTTCAACAGGTAATCGAGCGAGCTGCGGGCGAGGTTGAGGCCGCCCTCCAGCGCGCGATCGACGCGGACGTCGAACCACGATTCGATGCTTTTTCCGAGAAACTGCACGGACACGCCGTACAGCAGCGCGCCGGGTAACACCGCGATGAGCGCAAACAGCAGTACCAGCCGCGCAGCCAACCGCGAGCCGAAGACTCCCGCCTTGTGCTGCTTGCGCAACCGCACCAGCTGGTAGCCGACCAATCCCATCAGCACCACCACCATGGTGCCATTGAGGACGAGCAGCAGGTTGTAGCTCCGCGCGAACAGCGCCGTATTGGCGCTTGCGGTCGCCAGCAGGAACAAGAAAATCACTCCCAGGCACGCGCAGGCCACGAGCACGTAGCGGATCACGCGCGGCGCGCGAATGCCGCTCACGGCGTGAAGCTCCAGCGGTACCACTCGGATTCCAGCGACCAGTCGCGCGAGGCGAGGGCGTTGATCTGGAACGGCTTGGGCAGTTGGGTAACGTCGAGGCGAAGGCGCACCGCGGCTTCGTAGCGTGCGCCTTTTGTCAGCGCGTCGACCGCGATGACCGGGCGCGAGACGACGCGCGACAGCAAATGCTCGACTTCCTCGAGCGATTCAAACTGCTGGCTCAACAGGCCGGTGGTCGCACGGTACTGCCGCGTCAGCGGGGAATAGCTGATACGGTACTGGATGGACCGCTGGACGAGCTTCTCGTCGAGCCAGTACCAGCGCGGGCGCGACAGCTCGAATTCCAGCACGAAGTAGAGCGCCACGCCTTTCTGCAGCGCTTCCTCCAGCGTGGGATTGAACGCGACGTCGAATTGCGCATTGAGAACGTAACTCTCGTCCTCCACCCGCAACTCCGCGGCCTTGACCGGAATCGTGTCGGCGCGTGCGGGGGTCGCCCACGACATCAGGGATAGACACAGCGACGCGGTCAGACACGACAGGCCGAGAAAGCGGTTCGTTGGCGACATGCCACGGGGCGGCGGCGGCCGCGCGATCCGGGAGGGTCAGCTTTTCTGCAGGAGGGCGTAGAAAAAACCGTCGTGATTGTGCTCTGCGTCGACGTCCGCTGGCAAGAGTTGTCCGTCTGCGGCCGCGAACGAGTCGGGGAGCTCGAGCCTAATGCGCGACGTGTCGGGATGGCAAGCGACGAAGGCTTCAATCTGCTCTGCATTCTCGGCGCGGAAAATCGAGCAAGTCGAATAGACCAGCCTGCCGCCCTGCGCCAGCGTTGGCCACAACGCGTCGAGCAATCGCCGCTGCTGTTCAACAAATCCGGCGACGTCGCCTTCGCGCCGCAGCCACTTGGCGTCGGGGTGGCGGCGCACGACACCGGACGCGGTGCATGGCGCATCGACCAGGATGCGATCGAACGGAATGCCGTTCCACCATGCCGCGGGGTCCGCCGCGTCCCCGGCGATAAGATGCGCCGCCAGGCCGAGACGCTCCAGATTTTCGGCGACGCGTTCGAGCCTGTGGGCATCGATATCGACGGCGGTCAGGTCCGCAGTGGCAAGCTCGGCGAGATGTGTGGTCTTGCCGCCGGGCGCAGCGCAGGCATCGAGCACGCGCATGCCTTCGCCAGCGCCGAGCAACGGTGCCGCCACCTGCGCTCCGGCATCCTGCACCGAGAACCACCCGGTCGAGTACCCCGGCAACGCCCTCGCCGGCCGCGGCTTGTCGACGATCACCCCGGCCGCCCCGATGCGCCTGGCGGTGTGTCCCTGCGCCGCCAGCGCTGCGACATAGTCATCGGGCGCGATACGACGGATATTGACGCGCAGACAAAGCGGCGGCCTCGCGTTGCCGGCGTCGAGCACGCGCGCGAAATGCAGCGGTTGCTCGGCGCGGACGCGGTCGATCCACCACGTCGGATAGGAAAACCGCGCCTCGGGCTCGCGTGCGCCGGCGGCCAGCAAGGCATCCCTGCGCCGCAGAAAATTGCGCAGCACCGCATTGACCAGACCTTGCGCGGAAGTGCGCTTGACCCGGGCAGTTGCGCGCACCGCGGCGTCGACGACCACATGCGGCGGTGCGTGCGTATGAATGAGCTGATAGAGGGCAACCCAAAGCAGCGCCTCGACACTGGCGTCGGCGAGCGGCCGTTCGGCGAGGAGCCGCACGATCGCGCGCACCTGGCCGAGAAACCGCAGCGTGCCGTGCGCGAGTTCGTGCACGAGGGCGCGATCTCCGGCGTTCTCATCGTTTTCGCCGGCGAGCGCTGCCGGGAGCGTTGCTCCCGCGAGAACCCGGCGCACTGCTTTCGCCGCGATGCGCTGCGCTTTCTCCATCGCGGCCGGCTTGGCTTCCGTTAAGAAAACCTCTATCCAGCCATCGCAAGCAGGCGGTGGATGCGCTCCTCGGTCGGCGGATGTGTGCGGAACAAACCGGCGAGACCGCCGCCCGAGAGCGGATTGATGATCATCATGTGAGCCGTCGCAGGGTGAGCCTCCGCGGTCTCGAGCGGCAGCCCTTTGGCATAGCGGTCGATCTTCGCCAGCGCCTCGGCGAGCGCGTGCGAATCACCCGAGAGCTCCGCGCCGGCGCGATCCGCCTCGTACTCGCGGCCGCGCGAGATCGCGAGCTGGATCAGCACGGCGGCGATCGGCGCCAGGATAAGCACCACGAGTGCGACGAGAGGATTGCGATTATCGTTATCGCGGCCGCCGAAAAACATCCCGAAGTTGGCGAGCGTCGAAATTGCACCGGCGATCGATGCGGTGATCGTCGAGGTCAGGATGTCGCGATGCCTGACGTGCGACAGCTCGTGCGCCAGCACGGCGCGTAATTCGCGCGCGGACAGGAGCTGCAGAATACCGGTCGTCGCGGCGACCGCCGCATGCTCGGGGTTGCGTCCCGTCGCGAACGCATTGGGCTGCGCCTCGTCGATGAGATAGACCTTCGGCATCGGCAACCCGGCACGTGTGGCGAGTTCCCTGACGGTGTTGTAGAGCTGCGGCGCCGAGGTCGCGTCGACTTCCTGTGCGCGATAGAGCTTCAGCACCATCGTGTCGGAAAACCAATACGCCCACAGGTTTACGCCCAAGCCGAACGCGAGCGCGAGGAGCATGCCCTGCCCGCCGCCCAGCACCGCGCCGACCATGCCGAAAAGCGCCATGATCGCCGCCATCAAAAGCCCTGTCTTGAACCAGTTGCCCACCATCGCTCATTCTCCGTTTTCTACCGCCACGATTCGGGCGGGGTTCACATTTCCTTAGATTGCGGCGCCGGCAGGTGATTCAACGGTTCGTGGCGCCAAGGCGCGTGCCGGTCGCGAGCTCGTGGCCGGCAAGAAATGCTGCCGCGGGCATCCGTTTCCCGCCGGCGCGCTGCAGCCGGGTCACGTTGAGCGCGCCTTCGCCGCAGGCGACGACGATTCCGGCCGCCTCGACCCAGGCAACCACGCCGGGCGCGCCGAAACGGCCGGGCAGCGGACTTGCCTCCCAGATCTTGAGCGCCGCGCCGGCCAACGTCGTTCGTGCGCCGGGCGCCGGATCGAACGCGCGTACGCTCCGCGCGATCGCGTCCGCGCTCGCGCTCCAGTCGATGACGGTTTCGGCAGGATCGAGCTTGGTCGCGTAGGTCGCACCCTCGTCGGGCTGTGCTTCCGCCGGCAGGCGTCCATCGCGCCGCAGGTCCGACAGGGTGCTTACGATGGCTCGAGCGCCGACCGCAGCGAGCTTGTCGTGGAGACTGCCCGCAGTCTCGCGTGCGGCGATCGGAACGGCATGGCGCGCGATGATCGGACCGGTGTCCAGGCCTTTGTCCATGCGCATGATGGCGACACCGGTCTCGCGATCGCCCGCGAGCAACGCGCGCTGGATCGGCGCGGCGCCGCGCCAGCGTGGCAGGAGCGAAGCGTGGATGTTGATGCAGCCCCAAGCCGGCCACTCCAGGATCGACTCGGGCAGGATCAACCCGTATGCAGCGACAACCAGGACGTCGAGCGTGATGGCGATGATCGGCGCGCGTTCCTCTGCCGCCTTGAGACTCGCCGGCTGGAGCACCGCGATGCCGCGCGCGGCCGCAAGCGACTTGACGGGGCTGGGCTTCGGCCGCCAGCCGCGGTCGCGGGCGCGATCGGGCTGCGTAAGCACGACTGCGACCGGAAGGCTGGCGTCGAGGATTGCCTCCAAGGCGGCCGCGGCGAACGCGGGCGTCCCGGCGAACCCGACTCGCATCAAACGGCGATCCGCTGCTTCTTTCTCATCTTCGCCGTGAGCCGCGCGCGCTTCAGTGGCGAAAGGTAATCGACGAAGACCTTGCCGACGAGATGGTCCATCTCGTGCTGGATGCAAACGGCCAGAGTCCCGTCGGTGGAGAGCTCGAAGGGTTCGCCGCGTTCGTCCTGCGCCCGCACGGTGATCCGGGCGGCCCGGCGGACGGTTTCGTAGTAGCCAGGCACCGAGAGGCAGCCCTCTTCGCACTCTACGTCGCCTTCGGCGGCGAGTATCTCCGGGTTGATGAACACTCTCAGGTCGTCGCGGGTTTCGCTCACGTCGATCACGATGATGCGTTTGTGGACGTCGACCTGTGTTGCCGCAAGTCCGACGCCCGGCGCGGCATACATGGTTTCGGCCAGGTCGCGCATCAGTTTCTGTATGTCTGGCGTCACGACGGCCACGGTGGCGGCGGTCTTTCTAAGCCGCGGGTCAGGGTATTCTAGGATGTCCAAGACCATAATAGCTTGCAAAATGCATATTCGGGATGCAGAATCACGCCTAAGGCCTTATTTTGTGGCGCTTTAGGACGTTAGCAAGGTCCCGATGAATCATCCGTCTCGGAGAGGCATCATGCGCGCGAAGTCTATCACAGCGTCATTGCTGCTTTCGGCCTGGCTGCTGCCGCTCCTGCTCGCGTCGGGCATCGTGCAAGCGCAGGATATCCAGCTGCAGGACAATCCGCCCGATCGCTACACCGTGCAAAAAGGCGACACGCTTTGGGGCATCGCCGGGAGATTCCTGAAGCAGCCGTGGCGCTGGCCCGACGTGTGGCGGATGAACCGCGATCAGATCAAGAATCCGCATTGGATCTACCCCGGCGACGTGGTCGTCCTCGATCGCAGCGACGGCCAGCCGCGGCTCTCGTTGGAGCGTTCGAGCAGCCCCGGGTCGAGCAGCCCCAATCGGCTGGCGCCCGCGGTGCGCGTCGTTCCGCTCACGGCCGAGGCGATCCCGAGCATCCCGCCGGCGGATATCGAACCATTCCTCACTCGGCCGATCATCACGGGCCCCGACGGGTTGCCGGCTGCGGGAAAGATCGTCGCCGCGCGTGACAATCGAGTCGTTCGCGGGTCCGGAGATTTCTTCTACGCGGTCAACGTCGACCCAACATCGGGCACGCAGTGGTTCCTGTACCGGCCCGGCAAGGCGCTGCGTTCGTTCGACAGCAACGAGCTTCTCGGCAACGAGTTGCGCTTTCTCGGCACCGCGAACGTCGAACGCTTCGGCGAAGTCAGCACGCTGCAGATCACGTCGGCGCGCGAGGAGATACTGATCGGCGACCTTCTGGTCCCCGCGCCACGCGAAGAGCTCGTGAACTATGTGCCGCACACGCCGGATCGTTCGGTCGATGGCCGCATCATCGCGCTGGGCAACGACTCGGTCGAAACCGGCCGCGGTTACCTCGTAACGCTCGATCGCGGGGTGCGGGACGGCCTCGAGAGCGGGCACGTGCTGGCTATCTATCACCCCGCGCCCGTGATTGTCGATCCGCGGCCCTCCACGGGGCCGGACATCTTCTCCAAGCTCGCCGACCAGACCCGTGCGCTCGCGCAGCCGACGCGCTATCTGAACCTCCCGCCGGAGCGCACCGGGCTGTTATTCGTCTTTCGCGTCTTCGACAAGCTCTCCTATGCCATCGTGCTCAATACGACCGAGCCGATCGTCGTGGGAGATGTCGTGCGCAGACCCTAGCGCGCTGTTCGCCGATGGACATCGACGCCCGCGTCGAGGCCTGGGCGTGGCTGCAGCTCGTGCCGGGCTTGACGGCGCGCGCGCTCTTCGAGCTCCTCAAGGCGCTCGGCGGGCCGGCGGAAGTGCGCGCAGCATCGCGAGCAACCCTGTCGCGCTGCGTCACGGCCGACGTCGCCGCGGCGATTCGAGAGGGGCCGGACCCGGATACGCTCGAACGCACGCTGGCTTGGCTCGCCCTACCCGGGCACTCGCTCTTCGCGTGGGGTGACGCCGATTACCCCGCGCCATTGCTCGCGACCGCCGATCCGCCGCCCGCGTTCTGGTACATAGGCCGGCGCGACCTGTTGAACCGTCCGGCGCTCGCCATTGTAGGCAGCCGCAATGCGACGCCGCAGGGAATCGAGAACGCCCAGGCGTTTGCGGCGGCGCTGTCGGCCAGCGGGTTGACGATCGTCAGCGGTCTTGCCATCGGCATCGATGCGGCAGCCCATCGCGGCGGACTCGCGGCCGCCGGTAGCAGCGTCGCCGTGCTCGGCACCGGTCTCGATCGAGTCTATCCGGCAGCGAATCGCGATCTGGCGCGGCAGCTTTCCGAAGCCGGGGGCCTATTGTCCGAGTTTCCCCTGGGAACGCCTCCGCTGCCGGCCAACTTTCCACGGCGCAATCGGCTGATCAGCGGGTTGTCCCGCGGCGTGCTGGTGGTCGAGGCGACGCTGAACAGCGGGTCGCTGATCACCGCTCGGCTCGCTGCCGAGCAGGGCCGCGAGGTATTCGCCATTCCGGGATCGATCCACTCGCCTTTCTCCAAAGGAAGCCATCGTCTGATCAAGGAAGGCGCGAAGCTGGTCGAGACCGCGCAGGATGTGCTCGACGAGCTGCGCCTGGCGGCGTCGCCCATCGAGGCGACGCCCGCCGCAGCCCAAGCCGATGACGCGCTCCAGGGTACGGCCCGAAGCGTACTCGCGGCCCTGGGCCACGATTCGGCTGGAATCGATGCGCTCTGCGAGCGTACCGGCCTCGCGGCCGACGCGATCGCGGTCGCGCTCGTCGAGCTCGAGCTCGCCGGAAGAATCGCTCCGTTGCCCGGCGGCGCTTATCAGCGGCTGCGCTGACTCTTCGCGGCGCGAACGTTTGGCATCCGCAGGCGCCGGCCGCGCGCGGATGTCCAGGCTTTCCTTGTTCGCTCGCCGGTCCTTGCTTATCATTCACCCCCTCTCGCCCGGGCTTGAGCTCGTCCGATCGTCCAGCCGATGGCCAAGCGTTTGATCATTGCCGAAAAACCCTCCGTCGCGGCGGACATCGCCCGCGCGCTGGGCGGGCTCGCGCGTCACGACGAATATTTCGAGGGCGACCGCTACGTGCTTTCCTCCGCCGTGGGCCACCTGCTCGAGATTGGTATGCCCGAGGAGGAGGAAGTCAAGCGCGGTAAGTGGACGTTCACTCACTTGCCGGCGATTCCGTCGAAGTTCGCCCTGAGGCCGCTGGAAAAAACCGAGGCGCGGTTGAGGCTCCTGCTCATGCTGATCAAGCGCAAGGATGTCGGCGAGCTGATCAATGCTTGCGACGCCGGCCGCGAGGGGGAGCTGATCTTTCGCAATATCGTTCAGTACGCCAGGACGGCCAAGCCGATCAAGCGCCTGTGGTTGCAGTCGATGACCCCGGGCGCGATCCGCGACAGCTTCGCCGCGCTGCGCAGTGACGAGGCAATGCGGCCGCTCGCCGACGCAGCGGTGTGCCGCTCGGAGTCCGATTGGCTCGTCGGAATCAACGGTACGCGGGCGATGACCGCGTTCAACTCCAAGTCCGGCGGCTTCCAGCTCACGACGGTCGGGAGAGTGCAAACGCCGACGCTGGCGATCCTGGTCGAGCGCGAGGAGAAGATTCGCGCCTTCACGCCGCGCGATTTCTGGGAGGTTCTCGCGACGTTCCGCGCCGCCGGCGGCGCCTACGAGGGTCGCTGGTTCGACGAGAAATTCCGCAAGCCCGACGACGACTCCGACGCCCGCGCCGAACGCCTCTGGGAGGAACCCAAGGCACAGGAGATTGCGGCCAAGTGTGAGGGCAAGCCCGGCGTCGTCAGTGAAGAGTCCAAGCCTTCGACGCAAAGCTCGCCGCTGCTCTACGACTTGACCAGCTTGCAGCGCGAGGCCAATGGTCGCTTCGGTTTCTCGGCGCGCACGACGCTGTCGCTGGCGCAGGCGCTCTACGAAAGGCACAAAGTACTCACCTACCCGAGGACCGACGCGCGCGCTCTCCCCGAGGATTATCTCCCGACAGTAAAGGCGACCCTCGAAGCGCTCCGGGAGACGAATCCCTATGGCGCCTTCGCAGGAAAGGTGCTGAAGGAGAAGTGGGTCAGGCCGAACAAGCGCATTTTCGACAACACCAAGATTTCAGACCACTTCGCGATCATTCCCACGCTGCAGAAGCCCAAGAGCCTGACCGAAGCCGAAGCGAAGCTCTACGACCTCGTCGTCAAGCGGTTCCTCGCGGTCTTCTACCCGGCCGCGGAGCACCTGCTTACCACGCGCATCACCCGTGTCGCCGGCGAGCCTTTCAAGACCGAGGGCAAAGTACTCGTGAATCCCGGCTGGCTCGCGGTCTATGGCAAGGAAGCACAATCCGCCGACGAGCCGATGCTGGCGAAGGTTGTACCGAATGAGAAAGTCGCAACCGAGGTGGTGCGCGTCGTCGGCAGCCAGACCAAGCCGCCGGCGCGCTTCACTGAGGCAACCCTGCTCTCCGCGATGGAGGGCGCGGGCAAGACCATCGAGGATGATGAGCTCCGCGAGGCGATGCGCGAAAAAGGACTCGGTACGCCCGCCACCCGCGCCCAGATCATCGAAGGCCTGATCCAGGAGAAGTACGTCCACCGCGACGGACGCGAGCTGACGCCGACCGCGAAGGCGTTTTCGCTGATGACGCTCTTGCACGGCCTCGGTATTCCGGAGCTTTTCTCCCCCGAGCTCACCGCCGAATGGGAGTTCAAGCTCGCGCAGATGGAGCACGGCAAGCTCAAGCGCGAACAGTTCATGCGCGAGATCATCCGCGTAACCAAGCACATCGTCGCGCAGGCGAAGAACTACGAGAGCGACACGATTGCCGGCGACTTCGCGACGCTTTCGGCGCGCTGCCCGAAATGCGGCGGCGAAGTACACGAGAAATACAAGAAATTCCAGTGCCAGTCCTGCGACTTCGGCATATGGAAGATCATCGCCGGCCGCCAGCTCGATATCCCCGAGGCCGAAGCGCTGCTCACCGAGCGCGCAGTCGGTCCCCTCGAAGGCTTTCGCAGCAAGGCAGGCCGGCCGTTTGCGGCGAGGCTCAGGCTGAACGACGTCAACGAGGTTCAGTTCGACTTCGGGGACGGCGCGGATTCGGGCTCGGCCGAAGCGCCTGATTTCAGCGGCCAGGAGTCGCTCGGGCCGTGTCCGAAATGCGGCGCGAGGGTATTCGAGATGCCCGCCGCCTACGTGTGCGAGCGGGCGGTGGGGCCGGACAAGACCTGCGACTTCCGTTCGGGGCGCATCATCCTGCAGCGGCCGATCGAACGCGTGCAGATGCAAAAGCTCCTGGCCTCGGGCAGGACCGACTTGCTGTCCTTCGTTTCGGCGCGGACACGCCGGCCGTTTGCGGCGTACCTCGTCCGGCAACCCGACGGCAAGATCGGCTTCGAGTTCGAGGCCAAGAAGGGTGCTCGAGGCCGCGGCGCGAATGCCGGGCGCGGCGCCACGGCCCTGCGCGTGCTCGGGTCGCATCCGAAGGACAAGAAGCCCGTCGAATTGCATGCAGGCCGTTACGGCCCGTACGTGAAGCACGGCAGCATCAACGCCACGCTGCCCGACAAGGACGGCGTCGATGCGGTCACCCTGGGCGAGGCAGTCGCGCTCTTGGCCGCCAAGGCCGGCAAGACCAAGAGTGCCCGGCCGGCGAAGACTGCCAAGCCTGCCGCGAAGGCCGCCAAGCCTGCCGCGAAGGCTGCGCGGCGCAAGCGCGCCACTTAGCTGGTGCTCGCCGTGGGCACCGCCTCAGGTGCCGCCGAACTTGATGCCTTGAGCGAGCGGGAGCGAGCGGCTCCAATTGATCGTGCTGGTCTGCCGGCGCATATAAGCCTGCCATGAATCCGATCCCGCCTCGCGTCCGCCGCCGGTTTCCTTCTCGCCACCGAACGCGCCACCGATCTCGGCGCCCGATGTCCCGATGTTGACGTTGGCGATGCCGCAATCGCTGCCGGTGGCCGACAGAAACGCTTCGGCATCGCGGAGGCTGCGGGTGAAAATCGCCGACGACAGACCCTGCGGCACGGCATTGTGGAGCGAGATCGCTTCCGGCAGATCGCGGCAGCGAATCACATAGAGGATGGGTGCGAAGGTTTCGCGCTGCACGACCGGCCAGTCGTTACGCGCATTACGAACCATGGTCGGCTCCACGAAGAAGCCCGGACCCACCTTCGCGTTCCCGCCGCACGCCACTGTGCCCCCCGCGGCACGGGCCTCTTCGACGGCACCCACGAAGCCTGCCACCGCAGCCGCATCGATCAGCGGCCCCATCAGAGTCGACGGCTCGAGCGGGTCGCCGATCCGCACCTGCGCGTATGCCCCTTCGAGCCGGCGCACGGCTTCCGCCTCGATCGACTCGTGCACCAGGAGCCTTCGCGTCGTCGTGCAGCGCTGGCCGGCAGTGCCGACGGCGCCGAAGACCACCGCGGGGATGACCAGGTCGAGATCGGCGTCTTCCGCGACGATGATGGCATTGTTGCCCGAGCACTCGAGGAGGCACCGCCCGAACCGCCCTGCCACGACCTGCGCGATCTGCCGGCCGACCGCCGATGATCCGGTGAACGACACCAGCGCGACGCGTGAGTCGGCGGCGAGCCGCGCGCCCGCGTCGCGCCCGGCATCGATGAGCAGCGTAAAAATCGGCGGCAAGTCGAGCTCCGCGACGATCCGGTTGCAAAGCTGCTGGACGGCAATCGCCGCGAGCGGTGTCTTCGGCGAAGGCTTCCAGACGGTCGCGTTGCCGCACACCGCCGCCAACAGCGCGTTCCACGCCCAGACCGCGACGGGGAAGTTGAACGCGGTGATCACGCCGACGACGCCCAGCGGATGCCATTGCTCGTACATCCGATGCCCCGGCCGCTCGGAGTGCATGGTCTTACCGTAGAGCATCCGCGCCTGGCCGACGGCGAAGTCGGCGATGTCGATCATCTCCTGGACCTCGCCGTCACCTTCGGCTTTGATCTTGCCGTTTTCGAGCGCGATGAGCGTGCCGAGTGCGTCTTTGCGCTCGCGCAGCAGGAGCCCGAGGCGACGCACGGCTTCGCCGCGCTTCGGTGCGGGTACCTCACGCCAGACCCGCGCCGCGGCGACGGCGCTGGTGAGCACGGCATCGTAGTCGGCGGCAGTTGCGGTCGCGGCCTCGGCGATGGGCGATCCGTCGGAGGGGCTCTTCGACGCCAAGATCGCACCGCCGCCACGCCAATCCTGCGGACCGGCGCAGGCACCGGCGTTTTGCGCCTTCAGGTCGAGGCGCGCAAGCAACGCATTGCGATCGAGACTCATTGCCGCGAGGCCGGCGGGGCCCAGGCGAGGATGCCCTGCACCTACACGTCGAGATTGCGCACGCCGAGCGCGTTGGACTCGATGAATGCGCGCCGTGGCTCGACCTCGTCACCCATCAGCGTCGAGAAGATTTCCTCCGACGCCACGGCATCCTCGATCTGCACCCTGAGCAGGCGGCGCACCGCAGGATCCATCGTCGTCTCCCAGAGTTGCTCGGGGTTCATTTCGCCCAGACCCTTGTAGCGCTGGATGGCGACGTTCGATCGGGCCTCGGCGAGCAGCCAGTCGAGTGCTTCCTTGAAAGACTTCACGGTTTGCTGCTTGTCGCCGCGCTTTATGACCGCGCCCGGCTGGATCAATCCCTGCAGCACTTCCGCCGCCGCCCGGATCTGCGCGCCGTCGCCGCTCGCGAGGAAATCGGCATCGAGCGCGGTCAAGTGCGGCGTACCGTGATGCGTCCGCACGATGACCAGACGGCGCGTCTCGGCTGCAGCGTCGTAACGTGCCTCGACTCGCACCTCCGGATCGGCGATCGCATCCTGCAGCGCCTGGGCGCTCCGCGTCGCCGCGGCCTCGGTCCCGAGCTCGACCCGCACACCGCTCAACATCGCGTAGAGCACGGCCGGGTCGACGACCCGCGCGACACGCTCGACCACGGCCTCGGCGAGCAGATATTCGCGCGCGATGCTTTCAAAGGCATGCGCCGCGAGCGGCGGCATGCCCGTCCCGGGTGTGAGCTCCGCGCCATTCAGCGCGACCTTGAGCAGGTGCTGCTTGAGCTCATGATCGTCCTTGAGATAGATCTCCTGCTTGCCTTGCTTGGCCTTGTACAGCGGGGGTTGCGCGATGTAGATGTGGCCGCCTTCGACGAGCTCCGGCATCTGCCGGTAGAAAAACGTCAGCAGCAGTGTGCGGATATGCGACCCGTCGACGTCGGCGTCGGTCATGATGATGATGCGGTGATAACGCAGTTTGGCGATATCGAAGGCGTCCTTGTCCTCCTTGTCGCCCGCAGCTTTGCCGAACCCCGCCCCCAGCGCGGTGATCAGCGTGACGATCTCCTGCGAGCTGATCAGCTTGTCGAAACGCGCGCGCTCGACGTTGAGGATCTTTCCGCGCAAGGGCAGGATCGCCTGGAACTTGCGATCGCGGCCTTGCTTGGCCGACCCGCCGGCCGAATCGCCCTCGACGAGGTAGATCTCGCACAATGCGGGATCGCGCTCCTGGCAATCGGCGAGCTTTCCGGGCAGCCCCATGCCATCGAGCACACCCTTGCGTCGCGTAAGCTCGCGCGCCTTGCGCGCCGCCTCCCTCGCGCGCGCCGCCTCGATGATCTTGCCGCAGATGATCCGCGCGTCGCCGGGATTCTCGAGCAGGAACTCGTTGAGCTTGCCGCCAACGATTTCCTGCACGATCGGCTGCACCTCGGAAGAGACGAGCTTGTCCTTGGTCTGCGACGAGAATTTCGGTTCCGGGGCCTTGACCGACAGCACGCAGGTCAGCCCTTCGCGCATGTCGTCGCCGGTCGTCTCGACCTTGGCCTTCTTTGCGAGCTCTTCCTTCTCGATATAGCTGTTGAGCGTGCGCGTCATCGCCTGGCGCAGGCCCGTGAGATGCGTGCCGCCGTCGCGTTGCGGGATGTTGTTGGTAAAGACCTGCACGGACTCGGCGTACGAGTCGTTCCACTGCATCGCGACCTCGACGGTGACGCCGTCCTTCTCGCCGCTGGCGTGGAAGATTCGCGGATGCAGCACCGTCTTGCTGCGGTTCATGTACTCGACGAAGCCTTGGATGCCTCCGGTGAACGCGAAGTGCTCGCTCTTGCCGTCGCGCTGGTCGAGGAGCTCGATCTTGACGCCGTTGTTGAGGAAGGACAGCTCGCGGATGCGCCGCGCGAGGATGTCGTAATGGAACTCGACGTTGTTGAACGTCACCGGCGAGGCCTTGAAATGCACTTCGGTGCCGCGACGCTCGGTCGGGCCAACCACCGCGAGCGGCGCGACCGGGACACCGTCGCGGAATTCCATCTGGTGCGCCTTGCCGTCGCGCCAGATCCTGAGCTTCAGCCACTCGGAGAGGCCATTGACCACCGAGACGCCCACGCCGTGCAACCCTCCCGCCACCTTGTACGAGTTCTGGTCGAACTTGCCGCCTGCGTGCAGCTCGGTCATGACGATCTCGGCCGCCGAACGCTTCTGCTCGTCGTCGTCCTTGACGTCGGTCGGAATGCCGCGTCCATTGTCGACGACCGACACGGAGTTGTCCGCGTGGATCACCACCCTGATATCGTCGCAGTAGCCGGCGAGCGCTTCGTCGATGGCGTTGTCCAGCACCTCGAACACCATGTGGTGCAGGCCGGTGCCGTCGGAAGTGTCGCCGATATACATTCCGGGACGCTTGCGCACGGCATCGAGGCCTTTGAGCACCTTGATGCTGTTCGAATCGTAATCGCCGCCGTTGTCCTGGGGCTTCGGATTGTGCTCGCTCATTGGCGTTTGTCTCGTTTCTTGCGGTCCATCAAACGCCGACGCCGACTCGGAGTCGGCGCCGCGGGCGGGTCGAAGACTCGCTCCCATCACTAAATTCGCATCGGCATAACGACATATTTGTAGTCGTTGCGCTCGCGCATGGTGATGAGCGCGCTGGAATTGGCGTCACCCAGAGCCAGCACGACCTGGTCGGCAGCGAGATTGTGAAGCACATCGAGCAGGTAAGTGATATTGAAGCCGATGTCGAGTGCTTCGCCTTTGTACCCGACCTCGAGCTCCTCCTCGGCTTCCTCCTGTTCGCTGTTGGTGCAGATGATCTTGAGCTGGTCGCTGCCGAGCACCAGACGTACACCGCGAAACTTCTCGTTCGAAAGGATCGCCGCGCGCTGCAATGCCTGGAGCAGCTCGGTACGCGACAGGTCGAGCTGCTTGGAATGGCCGCTCGGAATGACGCGGTTGTAATCCGGAAACTTGCCGTCGACGACCTTGCTTACCAGCTCGATGTTAGAGAAGTGGAAGCGCACCTGATTGGCGAGTATTTCGATCGTGACCTCCGCCTCACTGTCCTCGAGCAGCTTCCCCAGCTCGAGTACGGTCTTCCGCGGAAGGATCACTTCCTGACGCGAATACTCTCCGGGCACCACGAGGCTCGCGTAAGACAAGCGGTGCCCGTCGGTGGCGACCGCCTGGAGCGAGCCCTTGTCGATCACCAGAAGCATGCCGTTGAGGTAGTAGCGGATGTCCTGCTGCGCCATTGCGAATTCGGCGAGCTTGAGCAGCCCGCGAAAATCGCGCTGTGGCAGGCTGATCGTCTGCAACTGCTCCTGTGCCAGCCCAACGCGCGGATAGTCGGCTGCCGGCAGCGTCTGCAGGTTGAAGCGCGAGCGGCCGGCGCGCACGGTCATCTTGCCGGCAGCGGTGTCGACATTGAGCACAGCGTCTTCCGGAAGGGCACGCAGCAAGTCCTGCAGCTTGCGCGCACCCACGGTAATCGCTTGATCCTGCTTGCCCGCGAATTCTCCGTAGGCGGTGATCTGCATCTCGAGGTCCGTCGCAGTAACGTACAGCCGGCCGTCTTTCTGCTCGAGCAGCACATTGGCAAGGATCGGTAGCGTTTGCCGGCGCTCGACGATGCCCGAAACGGCCTGCAGGGGCTTGAGCAGCGCGTCTTTGGGCATTTGTTTTAGTTGCATTATTCAAAACCTAGTAAGAGCTAATAAGGCGCGACGCTTCGAGGCTGAAACCCCGAAAATAGCAACGCGGTCCGCGACTTGGCACAAGGATAACCACCGAGACAACCGCTGCGGAAGCTGTGGATTAAATGGGGGCCGAAACGCGGGTTTCACAGCGGGAGGCTCAATCCACAAATTATAGACTGTTTTCGAGCCGATTCATACCTCCATAATCGCGCCCGAGGCACTAGTTGCGCAGAACCTGAAGCAGGAAATTCACGTCGTGACTGATTTCGGGAACCGATTCGCGGAGCTTGGCGATCTGGCGGCACGCGTGCAGGACGGTCGTGTGATCTCTGCCCCCGAAATTGCTGCCGATTTCGGGCAGCGAAAGCTGCGTGAGCTCCTTGGCGAGCGCCATGGCGACCTGCCGCGGCCGAGCGACCGCACGGGAGCGCTTCTTCGAATGCATGTCCGATATACGAATCTTGTAATAGTCGGCGACGGTCTTCTGGATGTTCTCGATCGAGATCTGCCGGTTCTGTACCGCCAGAAGGTCGCGCAATGCGTCCTTCGCAAGCGACAGCGTGATTTCCTGGCCGTGGAAGCTCGAATAGGCAAGTACGCGTTTCAGCGCTCCTTCGAGTTCGCGAACGTTGGAGCGGATGTGCTTGGCGATGAAAAACGCCACCTGCTCGTCGATCTTCATTCCGGTCGCCGCAGCCTTCGAAAGCAGAATCGCCACGCGCATCTCGAGCTCGGGTGGTTCGAGCGCGACCGTGAGCCCCCAGCCAAAGCGCGAAATGAGGCGTTCCTCGATTCCGGTGATCTCCTTGGGGTATGTGTCGCACGTGATCACGACCTGCTTGTGCGCTTCGATGAGCGTGTTGAACAGATAAAAGAACTCTTCCTGTGTGCGGCTCTTGCCACTGAAGAACTGGATGTCATCGATGAGCAGGAGGTCGAGCGACCGGTAGTAGCGCTTGAAGTCGTCGAAGGCCTTGTGCTGATAAGCGCGGACGACGTCGGACACGTAGGTCTCGGCGTGGATGTAGCGAATCTTCGCATCCGCGCCCGTATCGAGGATGTGATTGCCTATCGCCTGGATCAAGTGCGTCTTGCCCAGGCCCACGCCGCCGTAGACGAACAACGGGTTATAGGATGTCGGATGCTCGGCAACCTGGAGGCCGGCCGCGCGCGCGAGCTGGTTGGCCTTGCCGGCGACGAAAGCGGCAAAGGAAAACCCGGGATTGAGACTAGCCTGTTCGCTGCGCTTTCCGACTTGAGCAGGCGCAGGAGTCGCGACAGCCGCCGCCGGAACAGTCGCCGGCCGATTCTGATCCTCCGCGACCACGAGTGCCATACGCGGCGCGCGCCCGAGCGCGACGGTGGCCAGTTCTTCGATGCGTCCGGCAAACCGCTCCTTGACCCACTGGAGCACAAATCGATTCGGTGCGATCAAGACCAGTCCGTCGCCCGCGTGCTCGAGCCGCAACGGCCGGATCCAGGTGTTGAATTGTTGCGGGGTGAGCTCGCGCCTGAAAGCTTCCAGGCAACTCGGCCAGAACGAGGCAGTCGACATGAGGCGGGAGTCCGAGACTTAAGGAAAAAACGCGGGCGCCGCGAAGGAGCCCGTTGAAACTGAATTGTACGCGCGGCGGCGGCAGTTATCCACAGCGCGCAGCGTCGGATAATGCGTCGCGGTGTAGCGCGAATTTACCTTGACAGCGCGGCGCGCTAAACGCTCTAATACAAAGCTTTTTTTCCCAGCAAGGCAGAATCATGAAGCGTACTTACCAGCCCTCCGTGGTCCGGCGGAAGCGGACCCATGGGTTCCGCGCCCGGATGAAGTCCGTTGGCGGCCGCAAAGTTCTGCGCGCACGCCGTGCCAAAGGCCGCGCCCGGCTCGCCGTCTAGCGGCTCCGGCGCGCCCGTTCGGCTTGACCCACCGCCATCGGCTGCGCGGCACAGCGGCATTTGCCGCGGTGTTCCGCAGCGGCCGCCGCTTCGAAGGGAACCGGCTGCAGCTCCTGGCCGTCCCGACCTCGCGCGCGACGGGTCGCGCCGGATACGTGATCGGGAAAAAGCTTCTCGGACGCGCGGTCGACCGTAATCGCCTCAAGCGCATGCTGCGCGAAGCGATTCGCGGGCGCCGGCCGGCGATCGATGCGTTCGACCTCATCGTAAGATTGCGGCAGCCCTGTCCCGCGGCCGAGGTCGCGAGCGTCGCGGCCGAAGCGACCGCGCTGCTCGACACCCTCGCGTCTAGTGCGCCAGAGACGTTTCGATGAGAGCGGCGCTGGTCGTTGTGCTGCGCGGCTACCAGTACGCGATTCGACCGCTGCTGGGCGCGAACTGCCGCTTCTACCCGAGTTGCTCCGATTACGCGCGCGAAGCCATCGACCGCCACGGAGCGGCCAAAGGATGCTGGCTTGCGCTGCGGCGCGTCCTGCGCTGCCACCCCTATCATCCGGGTGGCTGCGATCCGGTGCCCTAACCTCAACGTTCGCCGCCCGTCCCCAACCTTGCGCCCGCGTCCATGGATACGCAACGCCTGATCCTGTTCGTCATCTTTTCGTTCTCGGCGTTATTCCTATGGGAGCGCTGGCAGGCCGAACATCGGCCGCCGTTGCCTTCGCCGGCCCCGAGCGCGGCCAAGCCGAGCATCGACACGCCGAGCGCGGTGCCCGGTACGGTTCCGGCTGCGATTGCGCCCGGCACAACGGGCACGACGACGCCTGCGCCGCAGGCGGCTGAAAAGATCGAGATCAAGACCGACTGGTATGTCGCCGACGTCGACACTCTGGGCGGGGTCATCACGCAGGTAGCGCTAACCCAGCATCGGGACACGGACAACGCGAACAAACCTTATCTGCTGCTGCAAAAGAACGAGAACCGGACCTTCTTCGCCCAAAGCGGCTTGATCGGCGAGGGCTTGCCGAACCACCACACGCTCTGGCGGGCGCTCCCCGGCCCGCGCGAGCTGGGCCCCGGAATGGACAAGCTCGAACTCAAGCTGGTCGCGACGACCCCCACCGGCGCGACGGTGACGCAGACGCTGACGTTTCATCGCGGCAGCTATGTGATCGACGTGAGCTACGAGCTTACCAATGCCGGCACGTCACCGATCGCTCCGGCCGCGTATTTTCAGCTCGCGCGCGACAGCAAGCCGACGGGAATTCAGAGCTGGGGTGCGCCTGCGGCCTACACCGGGCCCGTGCTTTACAACGAATCCGACAAGTACAAGAAGCTTGAATTTTCCGATATCGACAAAGGGAAGGCTAAGTTCACCGACAAGACCGACAACGGTTGGATCGGGATGGTCGAACACTACTTCGTGGCGGCGTGGCTTCCCTCCGACGCAACCAAGGTCAATCGCGAGTTCTACGTCAACAAGGTCGACAACCTGTACTACGCCGGCGTCAAGATTCCGCTCGGCGCGGTCGCGCCGGGCGCAACCGCGCGGGTCTCCGTGCCGCTTTACGTCGGACCGCAGGAGCAGGACACGCTGAAGTCGCTCGCGGCCGGACTCGATCTGGTCGTCGATTACGGCATCTTCACCGTCATCGCGGCGCCGCTGTTCTGGCTGCTGAAGTGGCTGCATTCACTGCTCGGCAACTGGGGGTGGGCGATCATCGCGATGACGATCATCATCAAGAGCGCGTTCTATCCGCTCAATCACGCCAGCGCGCGATCGATGGCGAAGATGAAAGTCGTCGCGCCCAAGATGAAGGCGCTGCAGGAACAATACGCCAACGACAAGCAGCAGCTGCAGATGAAGATGATGGAGCTCTACAAGACCGAGAAAATCAATCCTCTCGGCGGTTGCCTGCCGATTCTGGTACAGATTCCCGTATTCATCGCGCTCTATTGGGTCCTGCTGGCGGCCGTCGAGCTGCGGCACGCGCCCTGGATAGCCTGGATCCACGATCTGTCCGCGCCCGACCCTTACTTCGTGCTCCCCGTGGTCTATGCGATCACCGCGTACCTGCAGGTGAAGCTTTCACCGACGCCGATCCAGGACCCGGTGCAGGCGAAGGTCATGCAGATCATGCCGATCGCCTTTTCGGTGCTATTCATCTTCTTTCCGTCGGGTCTGGTGCTGTACTGGTTGGTCAATAATTCGCTGCAGATCTTCCAGCAGTGGCATATGAACCGGGTGATCGAGCGCGAGACGGCTGCCGCGGCGGCAAAGCGCCGCTAAAGCGCGCTTACGCGATCTTGGAAACGCGGCAGTGCCCGCGCCGGCTGAAATCATTGCGGCGGTCGCCACGCCGGCCGGGCGCGGCGCCATCGGCGTCATCCGCGTGTCGGGACCCGACCTCGGGCGGATCGCTGCGGCAATCGTCGACCGACCGCTTTCGCCGCGCGTAGCGACGTTCGCGACTTTCCTCGGCTCGCAAGGCGAGGCACTCGATCAAGGGCTGGCAGTGCTGTTCCCAGCACCGGCGTCATACACCGGCGAGACGGTACTGGAATTGCAGGGGCATGGCGGCCCCGCGGTGCTTGCGCTCCTGCTCAATCGCTGCCTCGATCTCGGCGCGCGACTGGCCGAGCCGGGCGAATTCACCAAGCGCGCGTTTCTCAATGGCAAGCTCGACTTGGCCCAGGCAGAAGGCGTCGCCGACCTGATCGAGGCGGCGACAACGACCGCGGCGCGCGCGGCCGCGCGCAGTCTCACCGGCGCCTTTTCGCGCGAGATCAACACGACCGTTGACGCATTGGTCGAGTTGCGCATATTCACCGAAGCCACGCTCGATTTTCCCGAGGAAGACGTGGAGTTCATTCGCGCGGCGGACGCGGCGGGCAAGCTCGCCGCGCTGCGGAACCGGCTCGTGACGATCGTCAGCCGGGCCCGGCAGGGAAGCTTGCTGCGTGAGGGACTCGGCGTCGTGCTGATCGGGCAGCCCAACGTGGGCAAGTCGAGCCTTCTCAATCAACTCGTCGGCGAAGACGTGGCGATCGTGACGCCGGTGCCGGGGACGACGCGCGATGCGATTCGCAGCACGATCGAGATCGGCGGTATTCCGCTGCACGTCATCGACACCGCCGGATTGCGGCCGACGGGCGACGCGGTCGAAAAGCTCGGCATCGAGCGCACGCTCGCCGCAATCGAACGCGCGGACCTGGCGCTCATCGTTACCGATGCGCGGGAGCCGGAGCACCCGGCCGACGCCGCGATCGCCGCGCGCCTTCCACCGTTTCTGCCACGGATCATCGTGCGGAACAAGATCGACTTGGCGGACATCGAAGCAAGCTCCGGGCGCAATGATCAGGCAAGCGAAGTATGGCTCTCGGCGAAGAGCGGCGCCGGTGTCGAGCTGCTGCGCGAGGCGATACTCGCCGCGGTTGGGGTGCATGAGAACATGGAGGGAACCTTTCTCGCGCGCGAACGCCACCTGCAGGCGCTTCGCGCTGCCGATTTGCACCTGGCGGCAGCCGCAGCACATCTCGAGGCCGCATCGCCGCCGCTGGAGCTCTTCGCCGAGGAGCTGCGCGCGGCACAGGAGGCGCTCTCTGCGATCACCGGCGAGTTCACCGCCGACGACTTGCTCGGTGCCATATTCAGCCGCTTCTGCATCGGGAAGTAGCCGAGCCCGGGCTGCCGCTGCGTGGGCCGGGCCGACTGTGCAGTGGCGTAGGATGGCGTCCGGTAGCGGCGGGAAGCAGAGCGGGCAATAATAATTGCTTACAACTGACCGCGAACGTTAGCCCTAGAATCAGACTAAACAATCGCCCCTTCTGCCATGAACGACACGCTGCCACCGCCGGTCGATGCGCCGCATGATTCGCGTCTAAAGGCGACACGGCGCGCCCGCTGGCGCGTCTGGCTTGCGGTCGTGCTCGTCGTCGCTGTGATCGCAGGCGGCATCGCATGGGTGGTGTTGCGCGCGCCTGCGACTGCGCCCGCGTCGAAGGGCCGCGGCGGATTCGATCCCAATGCGCGGCCGATGCCCGTCGTCGCGGCGCCCGCCCGCAAAGGCAATATCGAGGTCTACATCGATGGACTCGGCACCGTGACGCCGCGCAACATGGTCGTCGTGCGTGCGCGCGTCGATGGGCAGCTCTTGAGCGTCGCCTTCCGCGAAGGCCAGAACGTAAAGGCGGGCGACCTGCTTGCCCAGATCGACCCTCGCCCCTTCGAGGTGCAGCTGACC
>JALYSM010000047.1 GCA_030854785.1 Pseudomonadota bacterium | reverse complement strand
GCTGCGGTGCGCGCGCACCGCGCCGTGGCAGGCCATGGTCGAAAGGAGCTCATCGCGCCGGGCGGTCAACACGCGGCTGGCGCCGTATTCGCGCACGTCGGCGAGCACGGCACGGGCGAGGACGACCGCATCGGCGTCGCGCAGCAGCGCGGGAATGCCACGCACCGCAATCGTTCCCGGCCCGAGTGCGGAGACCGAGAAACCGAGCGCTGCCAGCACGCCGGAGTTTTCCTCCGCGGTGGCGACGTCGAGCGGATCGGCGGCAAAGGTCACCGGCACCAGCAACGGTTGCATCGGCAGGGCATGGTCGAGCGCGGTTTTCAGACGCTCGTACAGGATGCGTTCGTGCGCGGCATGCATATCGATAAGCACGAGCCCATCGCGGTTTTGCGCGAGGACGTAGACGCCGTGGAGCTGTGCCAGCGCGAAACCCAGCGGATGCCCGTCCTCATTGGGAAGATCGGGGCCGCCGTCGGGCGGGAACGGTGCGCGCTCGCCGAACAGCAGCGCGTAAAAGGCTGCAGGCTCGGCGGCCGCGAGCGCCATTGCCGTTTGCGCCGGGGAAGCAGCGAACGGCGCGCGCGCTTCGCGCTCCGGCATGAGCGGCGGCGTCCGTGCCGCGGCGACGCCGAGGCGCTCTGCTGCGGAAACGGCAGGCTGGTCGGCTGCGGTCATCGCGAGCGCCTTTTCGACGGCGTGACGCACGAACTGATGCACCGCGCCGCTTTCGCGGAAGCGCACCTCGATCTTGGTCGGATGCACGTTGACGTCGACCTGCCTGGGCTCGATGACGAGCCAGAGCGCATAAGTAGGCTGACGGTCGTTGTGCAAAACATCGCGATAAGCCTCGCGCAGCGCATGCGTCAGCACGCGGTCGCGCACGAAGCGCCCGTTGACGAACAGATACTGCGCGTCTCGCGCGGCAGTCGCGTACGCCGGTCGTACCGCCCAGCCGGCGAGTGCCAGGCCAGGGCCTACCACGTCGACCGTCGCGGCCTGCGGCCCGAAGGCATCGCCCAGCAGCGCATCGACGCGCGCGCGACGGCCGCCGCCCTGCACCCGGTAGCGCACGTTGCCGTTATGGCTCAACGTGAAGCCGACGGCCGGATGCGAGAGCGCGATGCGGCGGAACGCTTCCTCGCAGTGGCCGTATTCGGTGCCGTCGGTGCGCAGGAACTTGCGCCGTGCCGGCGTGTTGAAGTAGATCTCCTGTACAGTCACCGTCGTTCCCGTCGCCAGCGCGGCAGGCTGCGGCACGCCGATTTCACCGCCGTCGACCTCGATGCGCCATGCATGCGGCTTGTCCTGCGAGCGCGAAGTGAGGCTCAACCGCGACACCGCGGCGATCGACGCGAGCGCTTCGCCGCGAAAGCCGAGCGTCGCGATCGCCTCGAGATCGACCGGGGTCGCGATCTTGGACGTTGCGTGCCGCGCGAGCGCGAGCGCGAGATCCTCGCGCTCGATGCCGGCGCCGTCGTCGGCGACGCGGATGAGCTTGGTGCCGCCGCCCGCCAGATCGATATCGACCGAGCGCGCGCCGGCGTCGAGGCTGTTCTCCAGCAACTCCTTCAGCGCCGCCGCGGGTCGCTCGATCACCTCGCCGGCGGCGATCTGGTTGATGAGATGATCCGAAAGCGGACGGATCGACGTCATCTGCCGAGGAGCCCCTTTGCCCAATGGGCATAGACATCGTCGGCGACACGCGACAGCGCCGCGAGCCGTCGATCGAGATCGGCGAAGATGTCAGCCCTGCTCTGCGTCGGGCCGGTCGATTGCGCGGGCAATTCCGCGGCGCCGGTGCGACACCAGGTCTCGGCCATCGGCCGGGTCATCTCGATGTGACACTGGAAGCCGATATGCTTGCCCAGCGTGTACGCCTGATCGGGGTTATAGGCGTTGGTCAGCACGCGCGCCGCACCCGCCGGCAATCCGAAGATGTCGTAGTGCCACTGGAACGTCGAAAAATTATCGCGCCCGCCGAACCATTTATCCGCGCTGTCGGCAGCGAGCACCATCACCTCGCCCCAGCCGATCTCGGGCACGCGAGTGCGCGTGACCGGCGCGCCGAGCGCCTTGGCGAAGAGCTGCCCGCCAAGGCAATGACCGAGGACGGGCACGTCGGCTGCGACCGCGCCGCGCAACAGGTCGAGCAGCGGCGCGTTCCACGGCAGGTCGTCGTTCGCGCTCATCGGTCCGCCCATCATCGCGATGCCGGAAAAGGTACGCGGATCGGCGGGGACCGGCTCGCCCTCGTCGAGAGCGATCAGCCGGCGCGGCAGCCCTTGCGCGGCCAGCCATTCGTCGAAATGGCCGGGACCTTCAGTCGGCGAGAAGCGGAAGATGGCGACAGGTTGCATCGATTACCGTCGCCGCGCATCACGCCGGATACTGCGTCGACATCGACAATTGTACCGCGATGCACCTGTCCGAAGCAGGCACGCTGGTAGTGCATGTTGCTCGGCCGCAACATCGCGATGGGCGAGCGGGCGACCCATCACGGGGATTTGCACGCCAAGTAATTGAACTGTCAACTCTATCCATTGTCAGCCGTCGCGCGCGCGGAGAAAGCCATAGGTGACAACGCTCGCGCAATCGGTGTAGCGTCCATCTATCCAAGCCACGCGCAGTCGCGAAGCACTACTCGCGCTCGGAGGTGGACTCGGGTGCCGTTCACCTGATTCCACCGCGTGCAACGTTCGCCAATGTGAAGGATAGCCACGTGACGCCGCCGTCGATCGCAGCACGCCTCTTGAGAGACCCTCGGGTCGTCCGATCCCACAACTCCCGTTTCCGGCGAGGCATTGGCAACGATGGATCCGGCTTTGGGCGCGCGTTCCTCGCTTTCTTCGGCGCGGTCGTGTTGTTGTGGACCATGCCCGCGGTCGCATCGAAGGTCGCGTTGGGGGGCAATGTCAAGGCCGTGGTTTCCGGAGGCACTGTCGTGCTCTTCGCCGGCCGTATCCAGAATTCTTCGGCCCACAGCACCGGAACGCTTCGATTGGAGCTTTGGGCGGCAAGCCAGCCCTTCGGTGGCGGCGACCTCGGCGAGTTCAAGCTCGCGCAGTTTCAGCTTGGCGTCCTTCCAGTCGGCGGCCAGTACGTCAATGTAAGTTCCCCCTCGCTCCAGCTAGGCACGCCGCCCGATGGAACCTGGTATTACGTCATGTTCTTGACGGAATTCACGGGCGCGACAGCAAACGGCGGATTCAGCATTGTCGATTGGAGAAACTTGCCCGCGACGATCACGGTCGGCACCCCAGCTCCGTCGCCGCCGCTCCCGCCACCGACCGCGGCCGCTGTCGAGTATTACAACGCCGACTGGGGCTTTTACTTTCTGACGTCCTTTCCTGAGGAAATTTCCGCGCTCGATAACGGAGCTTTCAACGGGGCCTGGCAGCGCACGGGCGAGAGCTTCTCGGTTTGGCCGCTGCCCATCGTCGGTTCGGTCGCGACTTGCCGCTTCTTCAGTGCGGTGTTTGCGCCCAGGAGCACGCACGTCTACACGCCTTTTGTCTCGGAATGCAGCGCGCTAAAGACCAACCCGGCGTGGAGCTACGAGGGAATCGCATTTTATGTTCAGTTGGCCAATGCCAGCGGCATCTGCGCGCCGGGTACGATTGCTCTCTATCGCCTGTACAACAACGGCATGGGCGGCGCACCCAACCATCGCTATACGACGAGCATATCCACCCTCGTTGAAATGATCGCGGCCGGATGGGTATTCGAAGGGAATGGAAACACGAAGGTGTTTGCCTGCGTGCCGCAATGAGGTGACTCGCCGCGAGTGCCGCCGCCGCTCGCGCGCCGTCAACCGTTGATGGACGGCTGCGAGCCGGTGCCGGTCCGCGCGGCCTCGACGACGCCTTCCGCGATGAAGCTCTCGATCTCTTTCTCGGTATAACCACACTCGCGCAACACCTCGCGCGTATGCTCGCCGAGCACTGGCGCCGCGCGGTCGATGCGCGTCGGCGTTGCCGAGAAATGAATCGGGCAACCGAGCGCGCGAGTTTGGCCGGCTTCAGGGTGAACGAGCTCGACGATCATGTCGCGAGCGAGCGTCTGCGGATGCGTCAGAGCCTCGCCCAGACTGTGTACCGGCCCGACGGGCACGCCGGCGGTGTCAAAGGCTACGATCCACTCGGCTTTGGTGCGCGTCACGAGCACCGCGTCCATCAACTCCACAAGCGCATCGACGTTGCGCATTCGCGCCGAATTGGCTTCGAAGCGCGGATCGCTGCACCATTCGGGATGGCCGAGCACCGCGGCGATGCGCTCCCAGTTCGCCTGGTTGGCACCGCCGATGTTGATCCACCCGTCGCGCGCGCGAAACGCCTGATAGGGCGCGGTGAGAAGATGCGCCGATCCGGTCGGGCCGGGCGACTCGCCGGTCGCGAAGTACATGGCGGAATGCCAGAACGTCTGCTGCAACGCGGCTTCCATCAGCGACGTGTCGACGAACTGTCCTTTTCCGGTCTTGAGCTTGTGCACATAGGCGGCGACGACGCCACCCACGGCGAGGATCCCCGCGTTGATGTCGGCGACCGGATTGCCGGTCTTGACCGGCGCCCGGCCGGGCTCGCCCGTGATCGACATCAGCCCGGCGAAACCCTGCGCGATCAGGTCGAACCCGCCCTTGTCGCCCAGCGGACCGTCGCGGCCGTAGCCCGAAACTGCGCAGTAGATCAGGCCTGGATTGACCTGCGACAGAACGTCGTAGCCGAGGCCGAATTTTTCCAGCGTACCGCGGCGATAGTTTTCGGTCAGAACATCCGCCGTTTCGACCAGCCTCAGGAGGATCTCGCGTCCCCGCGGGCGCTTGAGGTCGAGCGCCATGCCGCGCTTGTTGCGGTTCATGATCAAGAACGGCGCGGACACGCCGTTGACGCGCGGCTCGCGATAGCCGCGAGCGTCGTCGCCGCCGGGCAGCTTCTCGACCTTGACTACATCGGCGCCCATGTCGGCGAGCATCAACCCGCAGGTGGGCCCGGCCATGATCTGCGCCAGCTCGAGCACGCGCATGCCTGCGAGCGGGCCGGGATGCGGAGCGAGTTGCGATTGCACCGTCGCGCCGCTCATCGTCCGGCCTCCTTGTCAGGATCGAACATCACGAGGCCCGCGCGTCGGCCTACGGCGACTCGCGCGCCGACGCGCCCTGCGGGCCTGGCTTTGCCCGGCGCGCTCATCGTCCAACAAATACAGGTTTCTTTTTCGCCAGAAACGCGGCGTAGCCGATGCGGAAGTCCTCGGTGTCGAAACAGTCGAAGCATTCGTCGGCGTCGGCTGCGGTAAGCGGCCGTGAATCGGCGAAGCGACGCGCGAATTTCTTGTGCCAGCGCGCAACCAGCGGCGCGCCTTCGGCGATACGCTCGGCGGTCGCGCGCGCCTCGGTCATGACTCCAGCGTCGGGCACGACGCGCGTGACCAGGCGTTTCTCTTTCGCCTCGGCTGCATCGAAGATGCGACCTTCGAGCAGTATTTCGAGCGCAACCGCGGTGCCCACCAAGCGAACGAGCGCCGCCATCTCCGCGTACGCCATCGTGAGTCCCAGGTTCTTGATCGGCGCGCCGAAGCGGGAAGACTCGCCACAGATACGCAGATCGCACAGCGCCGCAATCTCGAGCCCGCCGCCGACGCAGACGCCGTGAATCTGAGCGACGAGCGGGTGGCGGCACCGGCCGAGCGCATCGAGCGTCGCGTGCATAACATGCCCGTAGGCGATCGCCTGCGCCTTGTTGGCGCGGTCGGTTGCGAACTCGGCGATATCGTTGCCGGGCGAGAACGCCTTTTCGCCCGCGCCGCGCAGGATGATGCAGCGCAGGTCCTCGTCGGAGGACAGTGCGCCGATCGTCTCGCCAAGCTCGCGCCACATCGCCTTGGTCAGCGCGTTGAGCTTGTCGGGACGGTTGAGAACGACGGTCGCGATCGGGCCGTCGCGCGTCACTGCGATCGGATCAGTGATTGACATAGGTCGCCGGGAAATCGATCAGCGGCAGAACCGCTCGACGAGGGTGAACCTGACCGTAGCGGATCGACATCAGTTCTTGGCCGGACGCCGGAAGCGTCCAGCACTTTCGATGACCTTGCCGATCAACGGCCAGAGCAGCAGGATGAAGGCCAGCGTCGTGATCGACCCGACCAGACCATTCGACCAGAACACACGCAAATCGCCGCCCGCCCCGATCATCGACAGGCGGAACGCGTCCTCGCTGCGGTTTCCGAGCACGAGCGCGAGCGTGAATGGCGCCAGCGGGACGCCGATCTTCTTGAACACGTAGCCGACGACGCCGAACAGCAGCATCAGCCAAACGTCGAACATTGCGTTCTGGATCGCGTAGGCGCCGATGGCACAGGACACCACTATCATCGGCGCGATGGCGGAGAACGGAACGCGCAGGATGGCGGCGAAGATCGGCACCGTGGTCAGCACGATTACGAGCCCGACGACGTTGCCGAGGTACATCGAGGCGATGAGACCCCATACGAAGTCCTTGTGCTCGACGAACAGCAACGGACCCGGATTGAGTCCCCAGACCATGAGGCCCCCCAGGAGGATCGCGGCCGTACCGGAGCCGGGAATCCCCAAGGCCAGCATCGGCAGCAACGCCGCAGTCCCGGACGCGTGCGCCGCTGTCTCGGGTGCGAACACGCCCTCGATGCGTCCCTTGCCGAACGTCGACGGATCCTTCGCGAACCGCTTGGCCAGGTTGTAGCCCATGAACGAGGCCGCGATCGCACCGCCGGGGGTGATGCCGAGCCAGCACCCGATGGCCGACGAGCGCAACAGCGTCACCCAATAACGCGGCAGCTCCTTCCACACGTTGAGGACAACGCGCAGGCTGATCACCGCTGAATGACCGCGCAGCGCGAGCCGCTCTTCCATGGTCAGCAGGATCTCGCTGATCCCGAACAGCCCGATGACCGCGACCAGGAAGTTGACGCCGCGCAGCAACGGGTCGAATCCAAAGGTCATGCGGAGCTTCCCGGAGACGGTATCCATGCCGATGGCGGCGAGCAGCAGGCCGAGCGCCATGGAGATGATCGTTTTCTGCTTTTCCTCGCGCCCCAGGCCGACGAATGAGCAGAAGGTAAGCAAATAGACAGCGAAGAATTCCGGTGGACCGAACCGCAGCGCGAAGCTCGCGATTCGCGGGGCGAGAAACGTTATCAGCAGCACGGCTACCAGCGAGCCGATGAACGACGAGGTGAACGCTGCCGTAAGCGCTTCCGCCGCCTTTCCCTGCTGTGCCATCGGATAGCCGTCGAACGTGGTCGCCACCGACCACGCCTCGCCGGGAATGTTGAACAGGATCGAGGTGATCGCTCCGCCGAATAGGGCGCCCCAGTAAATGCACGAAAGCATCACAATCGCCGACGTCGGGTCCATCGTGAACGTGAGCGGCAAAAGGATCGCGACGCCGTTCGGTCCGCCCAATCCCGGCAGCACGCCGACGAAAATGCCGAGCACCAGGCCGACCAGCATCAGCGCCAGCGTCTTCCATGTCAGCAGGACGGCGAAACCGTGCATCAGGAGGGTGATCGCCTCCATCGTTAGAAACCGAACGCCGCTTCAAGAGGGCCCTTGGGCATGATGACGTCGAACGCGAGCTCGAACGTGGCGAACATGACGAGCGCGAACAGGAAGCTCGTGAGCAGCGACTTCCACAGCGCGATGCGCCCGATGATCCGCATGAAGCCCGCGACCAGGAGGAAGCTCGCGACATAGATGCCGAGCCATTGCACGAACAGGCAAAACAGAAACGTCGGCACGAACACCTGCAGGACGCGCCGAAGCTGGGCGCGCGTGACGAACGTCCTTTCCTCGTCCCTGCGCCTCATATACACGAGGCAGAGGCCGTACAGTGACGCTCCGCCGAGGATGACACACAGATAGAACGGCAGATATCCGGACTGCGGGCCATCCCGGGCCCACCCCATTCCGCTGCGCCAATTGTCGAACCCCAGCAGCAGCGAGAGCCCGATCAGCAGCAGGTATACGGCCACCTCGACCGTGCGGATAGTGGTTACCGCAGGTGAATCGTCCTCCGGTGCAGTGGGATCATCGACGACGATTTCGGTGTCGGTTTCCGGCATTGCGATTCTCACGAATGGGCAGGCAGCGCCCGGACGCCCTCTTCCGGGGAAGAAGGATCCGATGGAGGCCGTGCCGCTTTCCTGCGGGCTATTTCTCGACGAAGCCGGCCTCGGTCATGAGGCCCTTGTTCAGCGTGTCGTCCTCTTCGAGGAACGTCACCATTTCCTTGCCGGAGAGAAACACGGGCTTCAGCGCCTGCTTTTCCATGTAATCCTTGTATTCGGCGGTCTGCGTTAGCTTCTTGAACAGATCGACGTAGAACGAGGTCTGGTCGGGCGTCACCTTGCCGGGGAGGAACATGGCGCGCAGCATCAGATACTGAACGTCGAGCCCTTCCTCCTTGCACGTGGGGATGTCGTTCCACGACATGGTCTCGGTGACCTTGGTCTTGTAGCCGATCCGTTCCTTGTCGAACACGCAGAGCGCGCGCACCTGGCCGGCGCGCCACACTTCGAGATTCTCCGACGGGTTGTTGACATTGGCGGCCGTGTGATTGCCGACGAGCTGCGTTGCGGCCTCGCCGCCCGATTTATAGGGAAGGTAGGCGAACTTGGCGCCGGTCTTTTTCTCCATGAACACGGTGAGGACATGATCCTCGCGCTTCGAGCCGGTCCCACCCATCTTGAACGGCGGGTCCGCGGCCTTGGCCGCCGCCACGAACTCCTTCACGTTCTTGTAGGGCAGCGTCGTGTTGTCCCACAGCACGAACTGATCCATGGCGATGACGGAGACCGGCGTCAGGTCACGCCAGTTGAACGGAATCTTGGCGGCGAGCGGCAGCATGTAGATGAGCGAATAGGCGATGAGGACCTTATTGGGGTCGCCTTCGCTCGCCTTCATGTACATGAGCGCTTCGGCGCCCGACGCACCGCCTTTGAGCGAGACGACCATCGGCTGGCTCATGAGTTTGTTTTTCTGGATCGCGGCCTGGATCATCCGCGCCATCTGGTCGGAAGCGCCGCCAGCGCCGGCGGCAACGACGATCTCGATCGGCTTTGTGGGCTCCCACGCGACGGCGGGCGCGCCCGCCAGCATGATCGCCAGTGCGGCCGCAGTCTTGACGAACTCGTTCATTCCTAATCCTCCTTATGGCTAACAGCGTCGGCGCTTCAAGAACCTCACTCGCGCGCTTCCGGCGTTCGAATCTTGTTTGCGAAGGCCGCCCTTATCAGGCGTCCTGCACTAGTACATCGTACCCAGCTTTGTCACAGGGTCGCAAGCGCCGTATGCGAGCCTGGGCGTATGATATCGACGCATGGCTCTGAGCACGCGCAGGAAGAGCGCCCGCCGCGAGGATCTAGGGCTCACGCGCGCCGAATTTGCGCTCCTGAGGCGACTCGACACGCCGCAGAAGATGCAGCTTTTCATCAACGCGATCCCAGCCAATCACGAAATCGGTGGCGAGACGATTCTGTCGGTGCGCCAGGTGTTGCGACAACGGCGCGCGCATTGCATCGAGGGTGCATTTGTCGCCGCCTGCGCGCTGTGGATCCACGGCGAGCCGCCGCTCGTGATGTACATGGACTGCGATGCGAACGATTACCCCCATGTCCTCGCGCTGTTCCGCCGTGGGCGGCACTGGGGCGCGATCTCCAAGCACAATGGCCCGCAGTTGCGCTATCGCGATCCGATCTACCGCAGCCTGCGCGAGCTCGCGATGTCGTACTTTCACGAGTATTTCAACAAGCGAGGACGCAAGACGCTGCGCAGCTATTCCGGAGCGTTCGATCTGCGCCGCATCGACCCGAAGCTTTGGGTGACGAGCGAAAGCGCTTGTCAGGAAGCCAATGATCGGCTGACGGGACTCCGGGGCTACTCGCTTGTTTCCGGCAGCCAAGCGCGTTTGCTGTCGCGCCGCGACAGTTTCGAGCGCGAGGCGGCAAAGCTGGTTCAATATCCGCTGGCTACGCCGCCGGCTTGGCGATATTGACCACGACCGCGGGCGCGACGGCGTCGCCGTGCATTGCGCCGAAGCGTTCGATAATCGACGCGGCGATCCCCTTCGCGTCGAGCCCGCAGTGTCTCAGCAATAGCGCAGGCTCGCCGTGGTCGATGAATTCATCCGGCAGCCCGAGGTGCAGAATCGGCACCGCGAAGCCTTCCGCCGCCAGCACCTCGGCGACCGCGCTGCCGGCGCCGCCAGCGACGACGTTTTCTTCTACCGTTACCAGCGCTTCGTGCGTGCGCGCGAGATACGCGATCAACTCGGTGTCGATCGGCTTGACGAAGCGCATGTTGGCAACCGTCGCGTCGATCTCCTCCGCTGCGGCCAGCGCGGGATGCAGCATGCTGCCGAAGGCCAGGATGCCGACGCGGCGGGTCCGGCGCCGCGAGTCGCGACGGATTTCGCCCTTGCCGACGGGGAGCGGTTTGAGCTCGCGCTCGACGGCGACGCCCGGCCCGCTGCCGCGCGGGTAGCGCACAGCGGCGAGCGTATCGAGCGAGAAAGCAGTGGTGAGCATCTGCCGGCATTCGTTCTCATCGGCGGGCGCCATGACCGTAGTGTTGGGCAGACAGCGCAGATAGGTGAGATCGAAGCTCCCCGCGTGCGTGGGACCGTCGGCGCCGACGATGCCGCCGCGGTCGATGGCGAACACGACCGGCAGGTTCTGCAGCGCAACGTCGTGGATGAGCTGGTCGTAGGCGCGCTGCAGGAACGTCGAGTAGATCGCCACTACCGGCTTCATGCCCTCGCAGGCGAGTCCGGCCGCAAACGTCACCGCGTGCTGCTCCGCGATGCCGACGTCGAAGTAGCGGTCGGGGTATTCCTGCGAGAAGCGCACGAGTCCGGAGCCTTCGCGCATCGCCGGCGTGATGCCGATGAGCCGTACATCGCGCGCCGCCATGTCGCACAGCCAGTCGCCGAAGATCTGCGTGTAACTCGGCTTGCCGGGTGGCTTGGGCACGATGCCGACGGCGGGATCGAATTTGGTCACGCTGTGATAGAGGATCGGATCGTCTTCGGCGCGCGCATAGCCGTGACCCTTGCCCGTCATCACGTGCAGCAGTTGGGGACCTGCAAGTTGTTTGACGTTGGACAGAGTCTTGACCAGCGTGCCGAGATCGTGGCCGTCGATCGGGCCGATGTAGTTGAAGCCGAATTCCTCGAACAATGTGCCGGGTAGCACCATCCCTTTCATGTGCTCTTCCCAGCGCTTGGCCAATTCCTTCACCGGCGGCAGCTTGGACAACACCTCCTTGCCGCCGCGGCGCACGGTGTTGTACACGCGGCCCGACAGCAGTCGCGCGAGGTAGTTGTTGAACGCGCCGACCGGCTCCGAGATCGACATGTCGTTGTCGTTGAGAATGACCAGCAAATCGACTTCGGCCGCGCCGGCGTTGTTCAGCGCCTCGAAGGCCATGCCCGCGCTCATCGCGCCGTCGCCGATCACCGCAACGACCGAACGTTTCTCCCCCTTGCGCTTGGCCGCGATAGCCATACCGAGCGCCGCGGAGATCGACGTCGACGAGTGCGCGGTGCCGAACGTGTCGTAATCGCTTTCGACGCGACGCGGAAAGCCTGCGATGCCGCCCCATTGCCGGAGCTTGGCCATACCCTCGCGTCGGCCGGTAAGGATCTTGTGCGGGTAGGTCTGGTGACCGACGTCCCAGATCAGGCGGTCGCGCGGCGTGTCGAAGACGTAATGCAGCGCGATCGCCAACTCCACCGTACCGAGGTTGGAAGACAGATGCCCGCCGGTCTGGCTGACCGAATTAATGATGAATTCGCGCAGCTCGCGCGCGACCTGCGGAAGCTCATCCGCATCGAGCCCGCGCAAATCGGCCGGATCGTTGATCTGCTCTAGCAGGCGTTTCATCAGTGCGTCCGCTCCGCGATCCAGTCGGCCAGTTCGCCCAGCCTGCGCGCTCCGGCCCCGAAGCCCGACAGCGCGCTCCGCGCGTCGATGCGCAGCGTTTCGATGCGCTGCCGGGCAGCGGTCAGGCCCATCAGCGTTGCGTATGTCGACTTACGCTGCGCCGCGTCCTTGCCCGCGGTCTTGCCCAGGCTCTGCGCCGTGCCTTCGACGTCGAGGACGTCGTCGACGACCTGGAAGGCCAGCCCGATGGCCGACGCGTAACGGTGAAGTGCGTCGTTCTCGTCGGCGGTCACCGGCCGGCCGCAATCCGCGCCGAGGCGAACCGCCGCCCGGATCAGCGCGCCTGTTTTGAGTCGATGCATGTGCTCGAGTTCAGCCAAGTCTAGCGATTGGCCCGCGGCCGCGAGGTCGATTTCCTGTCCGCCCGCCATGCCGCGCGAACCGACGGCCCGTGCGAGCAGCAGTACAGCGTGTCCGGGATCGCGCGAGTCCCCAGCCGCCAGCGCTTCGAAGGCGCAGGCCTGCAGGGCGTCGCCGGCGAGGAGCGCCGTCGCCTCGCCGAACGCGACGTGACAGGTCGGCTTGCCGCGCCGGAGCACGTCGTCGTCCATGCACGGCAGGTCATCATGTACGAGCGAGTACGCATGAATCAGCTCGACCGCGGCCGCCGGCCGGTCGACGACGGCCGGGTCCGCTGCGGTGAGTTCACCTGCGGCGTAAGCGAGCAGCGCACGCACGCGTTTGCCGCCCAGCACGGCGTAGCGCATCGCTTCGTGCAGGCGCTGCGGCGGCTCGTTCGCCGGCGGCAGAAGCCTGTCGATGACGCTTTCGACCCGCCGCGCGCGCTCGCCCGACCAGACGGCCCAGGCGACGTCAGGATGCATTGGCCTCGCCAGTACTGGGCCGACCGGAAGTGTTGGATTCGCCTTCTGGTTCTTCGGGCGCAAAGGCGATGAGAACGCCATGCTCCAGGACTTGCACCTTCTGCTGCGCGTCCTTGAGCGCCGCCTGGCAATATTGCAGCAGCTCGGCACCACGCTTGTACGCCGCCAGAGCCTCGGCCAGCGGCAACCGGCCGTCCTCCATGGTCGCGACGAGCGTTTCGAGCTCGGCGAGCGCGGCTTCGAACGTCTGGGGGGTCGGATCGGGTGCTTTGGCCATCGGCAACGGCGGTGGTTATTGCGCAATCGATTTGCAGTGCGCGTGCTACGCACGACCGGCGCGGAACCAACCTATTGAAAAGCGGATCAAAGTACCGCATTTAGTCGACACCAGTCAACGCTCGCAGTCAGCGTTCGCGCAGTCAGCATTTCGACATGGACCCGCGATCAGTCCGCGGCTATAATGACTGGCAGTATTTGACGACGCGGCCTTGTGCACGGATTCTCCCGTGGCGGGCTGACTTAGCAAAGCGGTTGAGGGGTGGGATTCTCGCCCCTTATTGTTGGGTTGGTACGTAAAGGATAGGCCGATGTCCAATCTCGCTACTGCGGATAGGCTGCGACAAGCCACGTCGCAGCTGCCCGTTTCGTGGTACTGCGATCCCGCGCTGTTCGCGCTCGAGCAGAAGTGCCTGTTCGATCCCGGTCCCGGCTACGTCGGGCACGAGTTGATGGTGCCCAACCCCGGCGATTACTACGCGCTGGCTTGGCGCAACAACGCCCAAGTACTCATTCGCAACTCCGGTGGGGTCGAGCTGCTGTCGAACGTCTGCCGCCACCGTCAGGCGGTGATGCTCAAGGGCCGCGGCAATGCCGAGAACATCGTCTGCCCGGTGCACCGCTGGACTTACGACCTCAAAGGCACGCTGCTCGGCGCACCACACTTCGACGAGCAGCCCTGCGTCAAGCTCGACAGCACTCCGCTCGCCAACTGGCACGGGCTGCTGTTCGACGGGCCCCGCGACATCGCGAGCGAGCTCGCGAACATAGGCGTTGCCAAGGACTTCGATTTTTCGGGCTACATGTTCGACCGGGTCGAGATCCACGAATGCCGGTACAACTGGAAGACCTTCATCGAGGTCTATCTCGAGGACTACCATGTCGGCCCGTTCCACCCGGGCCTGGGCCAGTTCGTCACCACCGACAATTTGCGTTGGCAATTCGCCGAGCGTTATTCGGTGCAGACGGTCGGCGTCAACAACGCGCTGGCGAAACCTGGCACCCGCGCCTACGAGCGCTGGCACAGGGCGGTGCTCGAGTACTACCGCGGCGAGCCGCCGAAGCACGGCGCGATCTGGGTGACGATCTACCCGAACGTCATGCTCGAGTGGTACGCGCATGTGCTGATCGTAAGCACGCTGCTCCCGCGCGCCGTCGACCATACGACCAATGTCGTCGAGTTCTACTATCCTGAGGACATCGCGCTCTTCGAGCGCGAGTTCGTCGAGGCCGAGCAGGCCGCGTACATGGAAACCG
>JALYSM010000038.1 GCA_030854785.1 Pseudomonadota bacterium | reverse complement strand
GTTCTCCGCGCCGTCGGGTTCTTTGCCACGGCTCTATCGTCGACGCGCCTTGGAAGAAGGTCACGGCGTGGCCGGTGGTATAGCTCGTCGCGTTGATCGAAAGCGCATGCAGGCGCCCGGCCGCGATCTGCCCCGCGACGCGGTCGAGGTCGAGCTCGCGCCGAATCAGCGAACGCAGTGGAGAACTGTCGAGCATGGATGCGGTACGCGTCGGGCCGCGCCTGCCGACCAGCACCGACGCGAGCCAGCGCATGCCGTGGGCCGACACCGCGCCGAAGTCGGCCTTGTAGACATGGCGGACCTCGATGTTGCGCCACAGACGCAGGAGTCGCGCGACGCCGCGGCGAAAACTGTCCGCGTTGGCGGCTAGGAGCGCTGCGTTGACGGCTCCGGCCGACGTCCCGCAGATCACCCGGAACGGCGTGGTCGACGTCCGGCCCAGCAAGTGTGCGATGGCGTGCAGCACGCCGATTTGATAGGCCGCACGTGCGCCGCCGCCGGAAAGGACGACACCCGTTTCGTACGGTGCGCGCGTCACGCGGTGAGGTCCCGCTCGGCGCGCAAGGTACGATCGAGAATCATCAGCATCGCCGCCGTCGCGCCCCAGATGTAGCGTTCGCGATAAGGAATGGCGAAATAATCGCGGCGAATCTCGCCCAGCATGCGGAAATGCCGCTGTTGGTTGACGGGCTCGAGGAGGAATGCGAGCGGGACTTCGAACACATCGGCAACTTCGACTGGGTCGGGTATGACCGGAAAAGGCGGCTCGACCCATCCCACGACGGGAGTTACGCGATAGCCGGTCACCGTTTCATAGTCAGCGAGCCGTCCCAAGACCGTTACCCGATCGCGCGGAAGCCCGATCTCCTCCTCGGTTTCTCGGAGCGCCGCAGCGTCGACGTCGAGGTCACCGGGCTCGACACGGCCTCCGGGAAAGCTGATCTGCCCGGCATGGTCGGGAAGGTCCGCGCTGCGCTCGGTGAACAAGACCGCCAGGCCCTCGGGCCGATTGACGATCGGCACGAGCACTGCAGCCGAGCGCGGCTCGCCTTCGCGCCCGGGCAGCCGATAGCCATCGGACAAATGGAGCGCCGCGGGAGGTGGCGGACGCGACAGCCGTTCGACAAGCCACTCGCGTTGAGCCTGAGGGGAGAGCTTGAACAACGGAAGATCCATGAGCGGCGAGGCGGGCGGCCGCCAAATCCACCTGCAGCCGCGCCGATCATACCGTAAGCCGATTATCGGTTTTGCGATAAACCGAAGTGGCGTCCTCTGGTGACAATCAGGCGAGAAGCTTAACGCCCGCGATGGTCAGCGTCGCGACAAGCATCATGCGCAGCGTGCGCACCGGCACGCGTCGCGATCCGAAACTGCCCAGCACGATGCCTGGAATGCCACCGGCAAGCAGTGCCAGAAGCAGGCCGAAGTCGATGGTGCCGAGCCAGGCGTGTCCTGCCGCGGCAACGGCGGTCAGAGGAACCGCGTGCGCGATATCGCTGCCTGCAATCTCGGAGGGCTCGAGCTCCGGGTAGAGCAGCGCAAGGCACGCGGCGCCGATCGCACCCGCACCCAGCGAAGTCAGCGCGACGGCGGTTCCGATCACGCATCCGACGAACACCGTCAAGACCGGCCGGTGTCGCCGCATCGCACGCAATCTTTCCGAACGCGCACCCCACCGTTTGAGAGGACTGCGCAGCAGGAGCACCGCAATGCTTAGTAGAAGCGCGATGCCGACACTCTCTCTGATCAGCCGGTTGAGCTCGTGCGGCGCAAGGTGCGCCAGAGCGACGATCGCAAGCGTTGCAATCGCCGCGGGCACGCTCCCCAATGCGAGGAGCGCCACGATGCGGTACTTGATGTTGTCGGCCGCGCGATGGGCAAATGTTCCGGCCGTCTTGGTCACCGCGGCGCAGGCGAGATCGGTTCCCACCGCGATGGGCGCCGGGACGCCGAAAACCGTGATGAGCAACGGCGTCATGATCGAGCCGCCTCCGACGCCCGTGAGGCCGACGACTATGCCGACGCCAAGACCCGTGGCGGCAAGCAGGCCAAAGTCGCCGAAGCCTGTCACCCCCCACCTGCTAGCGACCGCCGCGCGCGGCGGCGGCACTGCTGTCGGTCGCAAGCAGCGCGGCGTGGGCGCGAGCCCGAAATTGCGGCCCGACGAAGATCAACGCCGGGCCGCCCGCGGCGACATTCTCGAATTTTCCCAACGCGGCGAGTGTGGTGAAAACAATGCGCGCATCGGGCAGCGACGCGCGCTCCACGACCGCCACCGGCAGCGTCGGAGCGCTGCCCGCAGCGATCAATGCGCTCGCGATCACCTCCGCCTGTCCGGTTCCCATGTAGATTGCGCCACAATCCGCAGCTGCGACGCTCGTCGCCCAGTCGCTGGCTTCCTCGCCTTCCGCCACGCGCGGGGTCACCAGTGCGACGCTTCGCACCGAGCCGCGCCGCGTCAGTGAAATGCCGAGCTCCGCGCACGCGGCCAGGGCGGCGGTAACGCCCGGCACGACTTCGTATCGAATTCCAGCACCTTCGAGGGCGTCGATCTCTTCCTGCGCCCGACCGAAGAGCATCGGGTCGCCGCCCTTGAGACGCACGACGACGTCGTACACCGCCGCGGCATCGACAAGACGCTTGTTGATGAAGTTCTGTGCGGTAGAGTGCTTGCCGCAGCGCTTGCCGACGGCGACTTTTGCCGCGCGCGTGGCGAGCGCGACGATCTCCGGATGAACCAGCGCATCGTGGAACACGATGTCGGCGCGCTCCAAGAGCCTTGCCGCCCGCAATGTCAGGAGGTCCGGTGCGCCGGGGCCGGCACCGACGAGATAGACGGTGCCGCTCACTGGATCAACCCCGCCGCGACGGTGTTGTGGGTCGCTTCGTCGATGAGGATGAAGCTGCCCGTGGCGCGATTATCCGCATAGCGGTCGACGAATACGGGCTGCGCCAGCGCCAGCCCGGCGCGACCGATATCGTTCATGCGCAAGGTGTCGGGCGCCGGCTGCCTCGCCTGCGTGGCGATGTCCCAAAGGTGGTCGATGCCGCTGATGCGTGCGCGTACTTCCCGCGTAGTGTGACGCAGGAGGTAACTGCGGCGCGGATCGAGCGGCGTTTCCGAAAGCCAGCACAGCGTTGCGTCGAGATCGCGCCTGGTGACCGGTGACGCGTTGCCGTGCACGAGCATGTCGCCGCGCGAGATGTCGATCGCGTCATCGAGCACCAAGGTGACCGCGGCGTGCAGTCCGGCGCGTTTTTGCGTGTCGGATCCGCGGATCTCGCGCACGCGGCTCGAAATCCCCGAAGGAAGCACGGTGACCGCATCTCCGACTGCGATCGATCCCGATTCCACGCGTCCCATGTACCCGCGAGGCAGCGTGGCGGTCGCGCGAGAGACGTACTGGACCGGAAAACGGAACGGAGCGTCGGCAAGCGCCTGCTGCACGTCCACCGTCTCGAGAATCTGCAGCAGCGTCGGACCTTCGTACCAGTCAAGGTTTTCGCCGCGCTCGACCACCATTTCGCCGGTCAGGGCGGACATCGGCACGAAACGCACGTCGTCGATGCCGTTACGTTCCGCAAACGCGAGGAAGTCCGCGACGATGCCGGCGAATGCGCTCTCGCTGTAGTCGACCAGATCCATCTTGTTGACGGCGACGATGAGGTGCGGGATTCCCAGCAAGTGGACGAGCGTCGCATGCCGCCGCGTCTGCGTCACGACGCCGTGCCGCGCATCGACGAGCAGAACGGCAAGCTGCGCCGTGCTTGCGGCGGTCACCATGTTGCGCGTGTACTGCTCGTGCCCGGGCGCGTCGGCGATGATGAACTTGCGAAGTGCGGTCGCGAAATAGCGATACGCGACGTCGATGGTGATGCCTTGCTCGCGCTCGGCGACGAGGCCGTCGGTCAGGAGCGACAGGTCCAGCGCCGTGCCGCGCTTTTGCGAGGTGCGCTCGATGGCGGCAAGCTGGTCGGCCAGGATCGCCTTGGTGTCGTAGAGCAGGCGGCCGATGAGCGTGCTCTTGCCGTCATCGACGCTGCCCGCGGTCAGAAACCGCAGCACCCCGTGTTCTAGCAGGTCGTAGCGTTCGATGGCCGACATCAGAAATAGCCTTCCTTCTTGCGCAACTCCATCGACGCATCGCTGGTCTGGTCGTCGAGGCGTGTTGCGCCGCGCTCGGTAATCGTCGTTATCGCGGTCTCGGCGATGATCGCCTCGACGCTTGCAGCATCGGACGCGACCGGCGCGGTGCAAGTGATGTCCCCCACGGTGCGAAAGCGCACCGAAATCTCTTCCACGACGTCGCCATCGCGCGGCGGCGTGAGCGGCGTCACGCAGACCAGCGCGTCGCCGCGACGCACGACGGACCTGGTGTGCGCGAGATAGATCGAGGGAACAAGCAGCCGCTCACGGCCGATGTACTGCCACACGTCGAGCTCGGTCCAGTTGCTGATCGGAAACACGCGCACGTGCTCGCCGGGGGAGACGCGGGCATTGAAAAGGCTCCAAAGCTCGGGCCGCTGGTTTTTCGGGTCCCATTGGCCGAACGCGTCTCGAAACGAGAAGATGCGCTCCTTGGCGCGGGCCTTTTCCTCGTCGCGCCGCGCGCCGCCGATGCACGCGTCGAAGCCGAATTCGGCGATCGCGTCGAGTAGCGTCACGGATTGGTGGCGATTGCGGCTCTCCTCGGCATCGCGCAGAACGACACGTCCCTGGGTAATCGAATCTTCGACCGAGCGCACGATCAAGCGCTCGCCGAGCTCCGCGGCGCGATGGTCGCGAAATGCGATGACCTCGGGAAAGTTGTGCCCGGTATCGATGTGCAGCAGCGGGAAAGGAAACGCGCCCGGGCGGAAAGCCTTTTCCGCCAGGCGCAGCAGCACCAGTGAGTCCTTGCCGCCGGAGAAGAGCAGGGCGGGGTTGCGGCATTGCCCCGCAACTTCGCGCAGGATATGAATGGCCTCGGATTCGAGCCAGCCGAGATGATCGGCATCGGCCGGGCGCGGCTGCGCAGCCTGGTCTGTCACTAACAAGGGCTCGAGGAACGCTGCATCGGTCATGCCGGAACTCCTGCGGCGCGCACGATCACGTCCAGAGGGTGTCGATGCAGCCCGCATTCCTTGTGAACCGCGCTTTCCCACCACCAGCGCCCCGCACGAATGTCCTCACCCGGAAGGATCGCGCGCGTGCACGGCGCGCAGCCGATGCTGGGATAACCGCGATCGTGCAGCGGGTTGTATGGAACTGCGTTATCGCGAACGTAGGTCCAGACCTCGTCCTCGCTCCAATCGGCCAGCGGATTGAACTTGCGTATCGCGTGCGCCGGGTCGATCTCCTCCCTTTCGACCGCGCTGCGCGTCACCGACTGTGCGCGGCGCTGGCCCGTGATCCAGGCACCTCTTCCGGTAAGCGCCCGCGCCAGCGGCTCGGTCTTGCGGATCGCGCAGCAGCTCTGTCGCAGCTCGACGCCATGGTAGAAAGCGTTGACACCGTTGTCGCGCACGTAGGCTTCGATCGCTTGCGTATCGGGGTAGTACGCCTCGATCGGAACCCCATAGTGCTCGCGCACGCGGTCGATCAAGTCATGGGTTTCGCCGGGCAGGCGGCCGGTATCGAGCGTGAAGATGGCAATCGGCAGCCGGTTGCGCGCGATCAGGTCGGTCAGAACCATGTCCTCGGCCCCGAAGCTGCTGGCAAGCGCCGCCGACCGGTACTGGCGTCCGATCCGGTGGAGCAGGGCAAGCGCCTCGGTTACGCGACCTTCGAGCGTCATGCCGACCGGTATCATTCCGGAAGCGAACCGATGTCGCTCACCGTCGCGTCCTTGTCCTTGCGGCGGCGGAACAGCGGAACCGGTCGCGCGAAGGTACTCTGGTAGTTGTCGGAGAAGTCATCCAAGCCGCCGATCGCGTCGGCCGGGTTGCGATCTGCCCGCACCGCGAACGCATCAAAGCCGCATTGCCGCAAGTAGTAGAGCTGATCGCGCAGGACGTCGCCGATCGCGCGCAATTCGCCGCCGAAGCGATGCTTGTCGCGCAGCAGCCGCGCGCTGGAATACCCGCGGCCGTCGACGAATTTCGGAAAATCGATGGCGATCAGCGGCAGGTGCGCCGCGTCGCCGGCAAGCGCGTCGGGATCGTCGCTCGGCTTGAGCCAGACACCGACGTCGTCGCGGGCGGCAAGAGCGTCGTGGTCGGATTGCCACAGCGCTAGCGGCACGATCACCGGCGTATTGGCGGGTATATCGGCAAGCGAAGCCGCCTCGCGCAGCAGCGTCCAGCGGTCCTCGACGATTGCGCGGCCCTTAATGAGCAGAGGCATAGACGCGCTCCTTGAAGGGTTCGATACCCAGACGGCGGACGGTATCGATGAAGCGCTCGTCCTCGTGGCGTTTTTCCACGTAGACATGGATCAGGCGGGAGACGACGTCCGGCATTTCCTGCGCGGCGAAGGAGGGCCCTATCACCTTGCCCAGGGACGCGGCCTGGCCCTGATCGCCGCCGATCGAGACCTGATACCACTCCTCGCCATTCTTATCGACGCCGAGCACGCCGATGTTGCCGACGTGGTGGTGCCCGCACGCGTTCATGCAACCGGAGATGTTGAGATTGAGCTCGCCGATGTCGTACAGATAGTCGAGGTCATCGAAGCGGCGCTGTACGGCTTCGGCGATCGGAATCGACTTGGCGTTGGCCAGCGAGCAGAAGTCGCCGCCGGGACAGCAGATGATGTCGGTCAGGAGGCCTATGTTCGGCGTCGCGAAGCCGAGTGCCTTGAGCTCGCTCCACAGGGCCGGCAATTCCTTCTGCCTGACGTCGCTGAAAATGAGGTTCTGCTCGTGCGAGACGCGGAGCTCTCCGAAGCTGTACGCATCGGCCAGGTCCGCAACCGCGTCCATCTGATCGGATGTCGCATCGCCGGGCGGCACGCCGGTCTTTTTAAGCGAAAGAGTCACCACGGCGTAGCCGGGCACCTTGTGTGGGAAGACATTGCGCTTGACCCAGTTGCCGAACCCGCGGTTGTCCGCAATCGCGGAGCGGAATCCGGCGTCGTCACTGGAAAACTTCTCGTAGGGCGGCGGCTCAAAGAACGACGCCAGCCGCGCGATCTCCTCGTCCGGCACGGTCGCCGGGCCGCCTTGCAAGCGCTCCCATTCGGCCTCGACATGCGCGGCGAAAACCGGCAGGGTCATTTCCTTGACCAGAATCTTGATCCGCGCCTTGTAGATGTTGTCGCGCCGGCCGAATCGGTTATAGACGCGCAGGATCGCATCGAAGTAGTTGAGGACCTCCTGCCGGGGAACGAACTCGCGGATCACGTGGCCAATGATGGGCGTGCGCCCCATGCCGCCGCCGACCAGGACGCGGAATCCGACCTCGCCCGCGGCATTTCGCACCGCGTGGACGCCGATGTCGTGCACCAGGGTGGCGGCACGATCGTTGGGAGACCCGCTTACCGCGATCTTGAATTTGCGCGGCAAATACGCGAACTCGGGATGAAACGTCGACCACTGCCGGAACAACTCCGCGTAGGGGCGGGGATCGACGATTTCGT
>JALYSM010000158.1 GCA_030854785.1 Pseudomonadota bacterium | reverse complement strand
TGCGTGAAGACGCACGATCTCGAGCTGTTGCCGGTGTCGTCCGCGGGCGCGCGCGGCAACAATATCCTTCCCGGGGTCGTTCGAAGCCAGGCGTATCTCGGCAGTCACCGCGACTACATCGTGGATGTAGGCCAAGAGGTCCTGATTTCGACTCCTGCCGACCTGGAAGTAGCGACGGGCTCTCAGGCTGCGGTGCGCTTCGAAGCACAGCGCTGCCGCGGGCTGTCCCGGTGAAGCATGAACCGGAATCCGGGCATATGGGCGCGGCCCATCAACAACAGGAGGATCGTCGTGAAGCGATTCATTGCAGCAATCTCGTTGGCGACGGCCGCGATGTTGGAGGTCGCCGGACCGGCCGCCGCGCAGGAGACAACGCAGGAAATGCTGACGGCGGCCTCCAAAGAAGGCAAGGTGGTCTGGTACACGTCGGTGGACGTCAAAGTCGCCGAAGTCGTAGCCAAAGCCTTTCGCGCCCAGTATCCGGCGATCGACGTCGAAGTCGAGCGAGCGGGCTCCGAGCGCGTTTTTCAGCGCATCAATCAGGAGTACTCTTCCGCAATTCATAACGTCGATGTCGTCAACTCTTCGGATGCTTCCCACTTCATCTATTGGAAGCAACAGAAATGGCTCGCGCCGCATACGCCGCCCGACGTGATGCGCTTTCCGGCGCAATTCAAGGATCCCGAAGGCTACTTCGCGACCTGGCGTGCGACGCTGAGCGTGATGGGCTACAACACCAAACTGATCGACGCCAAGGATGCACCGACGGGCTACATGGACCTTCTGGACCCGAAATGGAAGGCAAAGCTCGTCAAGTCGCATCCAGGCTACAGCGGCACGAGCCTCACCGGCACGTTCGCGATCGTCAAGCTTCTCGGCTGGGATTATTTGGAGAAGCTCTCCAAACAGGGTGTCTTGCAATTGCAGTCGACGACGGCGACGCCCAAGAGCATCGCCAGCGGGGAGCGCGTGGTCATGGTCGACGGCAACGAATACAACATGTTCATCGAAATCGACGCAAAGAGCCCGGTCAAGATCATTTATCCGAAGGAGGGAACGCCGTTCGTCACGTCTCCGAGTGCGATCTTCGCCGAAGCGCCACATCCCAACGCGGCGCGCGTGTTCGAAAATTTTCTTTTTACCGCGAAGATCCAGCAGTTGACCGTGAGCGAAGGCGGCACGCGATCGCTCCATCCCGACGTCAAGGACCCTCCGGGACGCACGCCGCTTAGCGCAATCAAGGTGCTGCCCGACGATCCGACAGCGATGCTTCCGCAAATCGCCGACATCAAGAAGCGCTACACCGCACTTTTCGGCAACTAGAAATCACCGCGGTGGAGCGCGACAACCCTGCCTCGCCCAGGGTGGCGGGCGCCCTGCCCCGGTCGCTGGCCCTGCGCGTCGCCTCGTTCGATCCGACGACGCCGCTGTCGCTGGCGTTTGTGCTGCTGCTTGCGACGCTGGTGCTGCTGCCGATGTTCTGGCTGGTGGTGACGAGCTTCCGCGACGATGCCAGCCATTTCACGCTCGACCATTATCGGCAGTTCTTTACCGATGCGTCGTTTCTGCAGCCGCTCTTCACGACGCTATGGACGTCGGCTGCGGTGGGTCTTCTATGCATCGCCGTCGCCGCGCCGATGGGCTGGCTGGTGGCGCGCACCGATCTGCCGGGCAAGCGGCTTCTGCGCATCCTGATCCTCGCGTCGTTCGTTACGCCGCCCTTCCTCGGAGCATTCGCATGGGTGCTGCTCGGAGGACCCAACGCGGGCTTGATCAATCAGTGGTACTACGCATTGTTCGGACTCAAGCCGTTCGAGGCCGCGCCGCTCCTCAACATCTTTTCCGCGGGCGGAATGGTGTTCGTGATGATGCTCTACACTTTTCCCTACGTCTTTACCTTCGTCGCCAACGGCCTTGACCTCGTCCCCGGAGAGCTCGAGGAAGCGTCCGCGATTCTGGGCGTACCCGCGTGGCGAACCGCGCTCGATGTGACGCTGCCACTCGTGACACCCGCGTTGCTGGCCGGTTTTCTCGTCGCCTTTCTGCAGTCGATGACGCTATTCGGTACCCCCGCGATTCTGGCGCTTCCGGCGGGCATCGATACGATGACCACGAAGATCTGGAGCCTGTTCCAGTTTCCGCCGAGGCTGGGACTCGCCGCGGCGGTCTCTTTGCCGTTGCTCGCAATCACCGTCGTGCTTTTGAAGGCACAGTCGACGATCATGGGGCGGCGCGGTTACGCCGTCATCGGGGGCAAGGCGACCGCCACGCGTCTGTTGCGGCTCGGTCCGTGGAAGCTTCCAGCGCTGGCGCTGTTTGCGTTCGTTCTCGGCTGCTCGATCGTGTTGCCCTACGGCGTGCTGTTGAGGACGGCATTCGTGAAGAACTGGTCCGGCCCGATGGGACTCGAGAACCTCACCCTGGAAAACTGGCGCTTCGTCTTTCTCGAGTTCAGCCAGACACGGCTCGCCCTTCAGAACACTTTCGAGCTCGGCCTGGCTGCCGCCACCGCGGGAACGGTACTCGTGGCCGTAGTCGCCTATCTCAGCGTGCGCCGGCTCGTCCGGGGACATCGCCTGCTGTCGTTCCTCGCGACCGCGCCGGTCGCGATTCCGGGCATTGTCTTGGCCGTTGGTCTTTTTCTGAGCTACACGCATCCGCCGCTGGTGCTGTACGGAACGCTGGCCATCATTTTTCTCGCCTACGTGACCAAAGAGTTACCCGTCGGCTACCAGCAGATCGGTGCCGCGCTCAAGGCCGTGCACCCCGAGCTCGAGGACGCAAGCCGCATTTTCGGCGCGACACGGATGCGCGCGCTCGTCGACATCACCGCGCCGCTGATCCGCAATGGCGTGGTCACGACATGGATATTGATCTTCATCGGTTCGATCCGGGAGTTGTCGGCGACGATCCTGTTGTTTACCGCGCGCACCAAGACCGTTTCGGTTACGATGTTCGATCTGCGTGAAAGCAATGATTGGGGACCGATCGCGGTGCTGGCGATTACCATGCTGGTCATAACATTCGCGCTGGTCTCGCTCATAGATCGTTTTACCCGCCGGAGAATTGCGTGATGGATTCGATTGCCTGCGCGCCACCTGTGCTGGGGCTTATGCTCGGCGACTGCACCGGCATCGGCCCCGAGCAGTGCGCGCGCATCCTTTCGGACGGTCGGCTGAACGACGCGGCGCACGTGCTCGTCGTCGGCGATAAACGAGTCCTGCAACAAGGCGCGCGTGACGCCGGCGTCGAGCTCTCCATGCGCAGCTACGCCGCGCCCGAAGCGGTCGACTGGTCGCAACCCGGCATTCCCGTCGTCGATCTGGGGAACCTGGATCCGTCGCGGATCGCGCGCGGCTGGGTATCGGCGGAGTCCGGCCGCGTCAGCGGCGAGACGCTGGCGTACATGATCGAATCGGCCCGGGACGGCCGCATCGATGGCATCGTCTTCGCTCCGCTCAACAAGGCGGCGCTCCACGCAGGCGGCTGGCGCTTCAACGACGAGCACCAGATGTTTGCCCACCTCACCGGGCATAGCGGCTTTTTTGGCGAGATGAACGTGCTCGACAGCGTATGGATGTCGCGCGTGACATCGCATCTAGCGCTGCGAGCCGCGCTCGAGCAGATCACGGCCGAGCGCATCGGGCAGGCGCTGACGCTGACCGATGCAACCATGCGCAGCGCGGGGTTCGCAAAGCCGCGCATCGCGGTCGCGGCGCTCAACCCCCATGCCGGCGAAAACGGGCTGTTCGGGCGCGAAGAGCTCGACATCATCGCGCCGGCGGTGGCGCGCGCTGCCGAACGCGGCGTCGCGTGCCGCGGCCCTTTTCCGGCCGACACGGTCTTTCTGAAAGCCTTTGCCGGCGAGTACGACGGCGTGCTGACCATGTATCACGATCAAGGACAGATCGCGACCAAGCTCAAGGGCTTCAACCGCGGGGTGACGGTCACCGGCGGCTTGAGCACCGTGTTCACCACGCCTGCGCACGGGACTGCGTTCGACATCGTCGGTAAGGGCTGCGCCAATACCGGCGCATTGGAGCAGGCGGTGCGCCTTGCCGCGCGGCTTGCAAGGGCGCGACAGCAAGTCAGGGCTGCTCCTGCCCCGGCGTGATATCGGAACGCTCATGAAGACTGCTCATGCTGGCGCTGATCCCGGTGACGCGTCGCTGACCGCGTATGTCGCCGACTTTATCGTCACGACCGACGCAAGCGACATTCCTCCCGACGTTGCGCACCTCGGCAAGCGCTCGATCCTCGATGGGCTCGGCCTTGCGCTGGCAGGCGCCGCGTCGGAGACCGGCCGGATCATCCGCCGCTACCTCGACTCGCTCGGCATCGCTTCGGATTCGGGGAGCACCGTCATCGGCGGCAATTCGCTTCTGCCCGCGCGCTTCGCGGCATTTGCGAATGGAGCCTCGATCCACGCCGACGACTACGATGATACGCAGCTCGCAATCGGCAAGGACCGCGTGTACGG
>JALYSM010000124.1 GCA_030854785.1 Pseudomonadota bacterium | reverse complement strand
CACCGTGAGTGCCCGAGCTGAGCAACAACAGCGCCGGCGCCTGGTCGTCGCCGATCTGCGCCAGGTCGATCGACAGCTCCTCCCCTTGCGCGCCGCGCTCGCTCGGGTGCACATCCCGGAACATGCGCGCCGCGCGCGCAGCTCCCGCGGCGAGAAACTTGTCGCGCGCCTCGGCGTAGCTCTGCGCGAAATGCGGCGCTGCGTTCATCGTCAAGGCGTCTATTCCGTGAACGGCAGAGCCCGCTCGGCCAGTGCCGCCATATAGCTTGCGCCCACGGGGATCACGTCGTCGTTGAAATCGTAGCGGCTGTTGTGAAGGAAGCAGCCGCCTTCGGCTCCGCCCTGCCCCAGCCGCGCGTACGCACCCGGGCGGCGCTGCAGCATGAAGGAAAAATCCTCCGACCCCATGCTGGGTTCGAGATCACGCACGACGTTTTCCGGGCCGACGATCGCATCGGCGACCGCCGCAGCGAATTCCGCCTCACGCTCGCTGTTGATCGTCGCCGGATACGCGCGCTCGTACTTGAGCGTTGCCGAGGCGCCGAACGCCGCGGCAATCGAGTGCACCAGCTCGGAGAGCCTCCGCTCGATCGCGTCTTGCGTCTGCGGGCGGAAAGTACGCACTGTGCCGACGAGCCGCGCGTCACGTGGGATCACGCTCATCGCCGCGAGATTGCCTGCGTGCATCGCACACAGGCTTATGACGGCCGTGTCGATCGGGCTGACGTTGCGCGCGATGATCGACTGCGTCGCGGTGATGATGTGCCCTGCCACCAGCACCGGATCGACCGACAAGTGCGGATGCGCGCCGTGGCCGCCGCGGCCCTCGATGTGGATCTCGATCCGGTCAGACGCGGCCATCATGGGGCCCGGCCGCACTGCAATCGTCCCCGGGGGCAGCGCTGGCCAGTTGTGCAGCGCATAGATCTCGTCGGCGGGGAAACGCTCGAACAGGCCGTCGTCGACCATCGCCTTCCCGCCGCCGAAGCCTTCCTCGCCCGGCTGAAAAATCAGATACACGGTACCATCGAAATTCCGAGTGCCGGTGAGGTAGCGCGCCGCGCCGAGGAGCATCACCGTATGCCCGTCGTGCCCGCAACCGTGCATGCGGCCCTTGAACCGCGAGACGTGCGGAAAGTCGTTCTCCTCGTGCATCGGCAGCGCGTCCATGTCCGCGCGAAGACCGACGGCCCGGCCGCTGTCCTGACGCCGACCGGGGATGACCGCCACCACACCAGTCTTGCCAACGCCGGCGTGGTACTCCAGCCCCAGCCGGCCGAGCTCGCCCGTCACGACTTCCGCGGTGCGATGCTCCTCGAAACCGAGCTCCGGATGCGCGTGCAGGTCGCGGCGCAGCGCGGTCAGCTCGGTGTGCTGGGTGCGCAGATACTCGAGGGGGCCCATGGCGGTGGCTGCTGCGAATCAGCGCGCCGGTTCAGTGCGCCGGCACCAGGCGCTCGATGCGCAAGCGGGGGTCGACGGCGTAATAGAGCAGGTCGACGGCGAGATTGATCGTCACGAAGATGAGCGCGATGAAGCACAGATACGCCGCCATCACCGGCACGTCGGCGAAGCTCACCGCCTGGATGAACAGGAGTCCCATTCCCGGCCATTGAAAGACCGTCTCGGTGATGATCGCGAAGGCGATGATCGAGCCGAGCTGCAAGCCCGTGATCGTGATCACCGGCACCAGCGTGTTCTTCAACGCGTGCCCGAAATGGACCGCGCGGTCGGTGAGCCCGCGCGCCCGCGCGAACTTGATGTAGTCGGTGCGCAGCACCTCGAGCATTTCGGCACGCACCAGCCGCATGATCAGCGTCATCTGGAACAGCGACAGGGTGATCGAGGGCAGGATCAGCGCCTTCAGCCCGCCCTTGGTCAGGAGGCCCGTCGTCCACCAGCCGAGGGTCACTGTCTCGCCGCGGCCGAACGACGGCAGCCAGCCCAGGATCACGGCGAAAATCAGGATGAGCAGGATGCCGATCAGGAACGTGGGCAGCGACACGCCGACGAGCGATATGGTCAGCAGCACCTGCGACAGCCAGGAGTGGCGCTTGAGCGCCGTATATACGCCCGCCGGAATCCCCAGTATCAGCGCCAGCAGCGCTGCGGCCGCGGCGAGCTCCAGCGTTGCCGGCAGGCGCTCCTTGAGCAGCGTGGACACGGGCCGACCCTGCCGCAGCGATAGTCCGAACTCGCCCTGCAGCGCGCGACCGACGAAGCGTCCGAACTGCACATAAAAAGGCTGGTCGAGGCCGAGGTCGGAACGCAACTGCGCCCGCTGCTCCTGCGTCGCATCCTGGCCGACCATGAACGTCACCGGGTCGCCTGTGAAGTTGAACAGGGCGAACGCGATGAACGCGACCACCGCCATGACGACGAGGGACTGCAGGATGCGGCGAAGGATGAACGCGAGCAAGGGGTGGCTGCTTCAGCGCTGAGAAACGCGCTCGTGACGGTTTCGTGACGCGCTGCGATGATGCCCAAAGGGACGGGGAGCGTCAATGTAAGCGCAGGCGCGTAGCCCGGGTTGAACGAAGTGAAACCCGGGGCACCGCCACGTCCCTGTGGTCCCGGGATTCGCGGCGCTCATCCCGGGCTACGACTCAGCCCGGGCTACGACAATTCCGCCGCGCGATGGCACGCAACCCGGATCGCGCCGAATGGCTCCAACGGAGGCACCTCGACGCGGCAGCGCTCTATCGCATGCGGGCAGCGCGTATGGAAGGGGCAGCCCGCCGGCGGATCGAGCGGCGACGGCAACTCGCCCTTTAGCGCGATGCGTTGCCGCCGCGCCCGCGCGTCGAGCGTCGGTGTGCTCGCGAGCAGCGCTTGCGTGTAGGGATGCGCAGGACGGCCGAACACGGCGTCCTTCGCGCCATATTCGACGATCTTCCCCAGATACATCACCGCCACCGCATCGGCGATATGACGCACGACCTGCAGATTGTGGGAAATGAAGAGGTACGCTATCCCCAGCTCTTCCTGCAGATTCATGAGGAGGTTCAGCACCTGCGCCTGAATCGACACGTCGAGCGCGGAAACAGGCTCGTCAGCGACGAGCAGCCGCGGGTGCAGCATCAGCGCCCTCGCCACCGCGATGCGCTGCCGCTGTCCCCCCGAGAACATGTGCGGATAGCGGCGGTAGTGCTCGGGTCTGAGGCCGACGCGCGCCATCATCGCGCGCGCGGCGTCGCGACGCGCCGTCCTACTGAGCTTTCCGCTGATCGCGAGCGGCTCCTCGAGCAGCGTGCCGACCTTCTTGCGCGGATTGAGCGAGGCATACGGATTCTGGAACACCATCTGCACCAGTGGGCGCAGCCGCTTCAGCGTCCCCGGCGCAGCCGACACCACATCCTCGCCGGCGATGCGCAACTCGCCCGCCGTCGGCTTTTCGATCATGGTCACGGCCCTCGCGAGCGTCGACTTGCCGCACCCGGATTCGCCGACCACCGCGAGCGTTCTGCCCTCGTCGATCGAGAACGAAACGCCGTCGAGCGCGCGCACGAGCCCTTTGGGCCGGAACAGCCCGCGCGACACCGCATAGTGGCGGGTGAGCGAACTCGCTTCGAGCAGGTGAGCGGCGGTTGTCATCGCTTCACTCCTCGACCGGCACGGTCTTCGGCTCCGGCCGCCAGCCGTGCGTCGGCCGCCCCGCCGCATCGAGCGGAAAATGGCAGCGCGCCTGCCGGCCGATCGGCCCCGCGAGCGGCGGCCGCTCCGCTCGGCAGCGCGCGACCGCGTAGTCGCAGCGCGGGTGCAGCAGGCAGCCGATCGGCCGGTCATGCTGGCCGGGGACCACGCCCGGAATCGCTTTCAGGCGCGCGCGGTCGCGGTTGTGCTCCGGCAGCGCCGCCAGCAGCGCCTGTGTGTATGGATGCTCGGGCGTTTCGAAGATCTGCGGTACCGAGCCGGTTTCGACAACCTGACCGGCGTACATGACGAATACGCGTCGCGCCGTTTCCGCGACAACCGCGAGATCGTGAGTGATCAGGAGCAGCGCCATACCGCGCTCGCGCTGCAGCCGCAGCAGCAGCTCCAGCACCTGTGCCTGCACGGTGACGTCGAGTGCGGTCGTGGGCTCGTCGGCGATCAGGAGCTTCGGGTTGCACGCGATTGCCATCGCGATCATCACCCGCTGCGCCATGCCGCCGGAAAGCTGATGGGGAAACGCCGCCAGTCTCGCCTGCGCATCCGGAATCTCGACCTGCTGCAACAGCTCGAGCGCACGCGCACGTCGCAACCTGGCGCTGGCGCGCTCGGCATTGGTGCCGTGAATGCGCAATGTCTCCATCAACTGGAAGGCGACGCTGAAGCACGGGTTCAGGCTCGCGAGAGGGTCCTGGAAGATCATCGCCATGTCCTTGCCGACGAGCGTGCGGCGCTGCGCATCCGAAAGGGCAAGGAGATCGCGACCGCCAAAGGCGAGGCGCCGGGCGCGCACGCGCCCGGGGAATTCGACCAGACCCATCAGGGCCAGCGCGGTGACGCTCTTGCCGGATCCCGACTCGCCGACGCAGCCGACGACCTCGCCCACGTCGAGCGCGAGATCGATGCCGTCGACCGCGACGGCGGGGGCGGCCTCGGCGCCGAATTCGACGCGCAGATCCTCGATTTCGACCAAGGCCATGCGTCGATCCTCAGCGTTTGAGTCTCGGATCCAGCGCGTCGCGCAACCCGTCGCCCATGAGGTTGAAAGCGAGCACGGTGACGAGAATCGCCAGACCCGGGAAAGTCACGACCCACGACGCACGCTGGATGAACTCGAGCGCGTCGGCGAGCATCGAGCCCCACTCGGGCGTCGGCGGCTGCGCCCCCAGGCCGAGGAAGCCGAGCGCGGCGGCGTCGAGGATCGCCGACGAGAAGCCCAGCGTCGCCTGCACGATCAGCGGCGCGAGGCAATTAGGCAGGATGGTGTTGAACATCAGCCTTAGCGCGCCCGCGCCGGCGATCTTCGACGATTGCACGTACTCCTTGCCGGCTTCGGCGATCACCGCGGCGCGCGCGAGCCTCACGTAATGCGGCAGCAAAACGATGGCGATCGCGTACATGGCGTTGATCAGCCCGGGACCGAGGATCGCGACCACAGCGATCGCCAGGAGCAGGCTCGGCAGCGACAGCATGACGTCCATCAAGCGCATGATCGTCGTCTCGACCCAGCCGCGCACGTAGCCGGCGATCATGCCGAGGACCACGCCGAGCGAAAGCGAGATCACGACCGAAATAAGCCCGATCAGGAGCGACAGCCGCGTGCCGTAGATCAATCGCGACAGGATGTCGCGCCCCACCGGATCGGTGCCGAGGATGAAATCGGCGTTGCCTGCCGCCTGCCAGACGGGCGGCGTCAGCGTGAAATCGCGGTATTGCTCGTAGGGCGGATGCGGTGCGACGACACCCGCGAAAATCGCGAGCAGGACCAATGCAACGGTGAGGCCCAGGCCCAGCAATGCGCCGCGGCTTTGCGCATACGCGTGCCAGAACTCGCGCCACGGGCCGGGGGCAATGTCCCGATCTGCCGTGACATGCGCCGTAGCTTCGCTCATCCGGGGGGGACGGAAACAGTATTGCTCCCTCTCCCCGCCCAGCGGGGAGAGGGCTGGGGTGAGGGGTGTCGCATCACGCGTGCCGAATCCGCGGGTTCACGACGCCGTAGAGCAGATCGACGATGAGATTGACGCTGATGACGATGGTCGCGATCAGCAGGATGCCGCCCTGGACTACCGGATAGTCGCGCGATTGCACGCCGTGAATGAGCCAATTGCCCACGCCCGGCCAGGAGAAAATCGTCTCGGTCAGGATCGCGCCGGATAACAGCAGGCCCACCTGCAGGCCGATGACCGTGATCACCGGTATCAGGGCGTTACGCAGCGCGTGGATCAGGATTACCTGCCACCGCGGCAGTCCCTTCGCCCGCGCGGTGCGCACGTAGTCCTCGCGCAGCACCTCGAGCATCGCCGACCGTGTCATGCGGGCGATGACCGCCAGCGGGATCGTGCCCAGCGCGATCGCGGGCAGGATCAAGTGCGAAACAGCTGAACGCAACGCCGCCCAATCGCGCGCCTTGAGCGTATCGATCAGCATGAATCCCGTCGCCGCGGGTACGTCGTACTCGACAGCGATGCGGCCCGATACCGGTGTCCAGCCGAGCTGCACCGAAAAGAAGAGGATCAGCAGTAACGCCCACCAGAAGATCGGCATCGAATAGCCGGTGAGCGACACTCCCATCACCGCGTAGTCGGCGACCGTGTTGCGCTTGAGTGCGGCGAGGATGCCCGCGGGCAGACCAAGGGCTACCGCAAACAGCATCGCGAAAAACGCGAGCTCGATCGTCGCGGGGAAAAGCGTCAGGAATTCG
>JALYSM010000081.1 GCA_030854785.1 Pseudomonadota bacterium | reverse complement strand
GCCCTACTGCGGTACCGTCGGCTGCCTGGCCGCAGCTGCACGCTGCTTTGCATTATGCTCGTGCGCAGAATCCGCGTGGTTTCCGACGCCTTGCCGCAGCGCGCTCCTGCATGGGCGGCTGGCCGTGTGTGGCACCTGCGCGTAACATGGCAACCCCGACGGATCGTCACCCCGCGCTGCCTGCCGCATGATCATCGAGTCGCTGCTCGATACCGATCTGTACAAGTTCACCATGATGCAGGTCGTGCTGCATCATTTTCCTGGCGCGGAAGTCGAGTATCGCTTCAAGTGCCGTACTCCGGATGTCGACCTGACGCCGTACATCGGCCAGATCGAGCGCGAGATTTCGGCCCTGTGCGGCCTGTCGTTCACGCGCCGCGAACTCGACTACCTGCGCTCGTGGCGCTTTTTCAAGAGCGACTTCGTCGACCTGCTCGGCCTGTTCCACATGGACGAGCGCTTCATTACGATCCGGCCCTCCGCGGTCGCGCCGGGCGAGATCGACATCGCGATCAAGGGCCCGTGGCTGCACACCATCCTGTTCGAAGTGCCGGCTCTGGCCGTCGTCAGCGAGGTCTATTTCCGGAATACGCGGCCGCGTCCGGACTTCAGCCAGGGCAGGCGACGCCTCGCCGACAAGATCGCCAAGATCAACGCGGTGCCGGATCCCGAGTTTCGTATCGCGGACTACGGCACCCGCCGGCGCTTCTCCGGGCGCTGGCAGGAGGAGGTCATCCTTGCGCTCAAGCAGGGCGTCGGCCCCAAGTTCGTCGGCACGAGCAATGTCTACTTCGCGCTCGAGCACGGGCTCACACCTCTGGGGACGATGGCGCACGAATATCTGCAGGCGTGCCAGGCGGTCGGCCCTCGCCTGCGCGACTCGCAGGTGTTCGCGTTCAACACCTGGGCTCGCGAGTATCGCGGCGACCTCGGGATCGCACTGTCCGACGTTTGCGGCATGGACGCATTCCTGCGCGATTTCGACCTGTTTTTCTGCAAGTTGTTCGACGGCGTGCGCCACGATTCGGGCGATCCGTTCGAATGGGGTGAGAAGCTCATCGCGCACTATCAGCGGATGCGCATCGACCCGCGCACGAAGACGATGGTTTTCTCCGATTCGCTCAATGTGCCGCTGGCCATCCGCCTGTTCGAGTACTTCAAGGGCCGCAGCCAGACCGCCTTCGGCATCGGCACGAACCTCACCAACGATCTCGGCTACGAAGCGTTGCAGATCGTGATCAAGATGACCCGCTGCAACAGCCAGCCGGTGGCGAAGATCAGCGACGAGCCCTCGAAGTCGATGGACTACGATCCGTCGTACGTTGCGTACCTGCGGGATGTCTTCCAGGTGCCCGAGGTGCCCGCGCCACGCGAAACCGAGAGCCTCGACGCCGACTGAGCACTGGCGGTTGCCGGCGCGGGGCCCCGGCTATGCGGTTGCGGTGAGGACGCGCTCGTACGCAGCCAACACGTCGGTCTGCGCACATGCGAAAAGAACCCGCTCCAGCGCATCGACTCGCTCGAACGCCCGTACCGTCCCGATGGCGATGGGAATCGCCGCTTCCAGAGGATAACCATACGCGCCGCAGCTGATCGCGGGAAACGCGATCGACTTCAGGCGTTGGACGAGAGCAAGCTCGAGGGAGCGCCGATAGCAGGAAGCGAGCAGTTCCGCTTCGCCGGCGCGGCCGCCGTGCCACACGGGCCCGACGGTGTGGATCACATGGCGAGCTGGCAAACGATATCCGCGCGTGATCTTCGCGTCGCCCGTCGCGCAGCCGCCGAGCATGGCGCATTCGGCGAGAAGCGCGGGTCCTGCGGCACGATGGATTGCGCCATCGACGCCGCCGCCGCCGAGCAGCGAGTTGTTCGCCGCATTAACGATGGCATCGACGTCGAGTTTGGTGATGTCGGCGTGGACGGCAAGAAGCGCTACGGCCATCGATTTACTGCGACTGAAGTGGCCGTCAGCGTAGCCCGGGTTGAGCGGTAGCGAAACCCGGGGACGTCGTCCCGGGATTCACTTTGTTTATCCCGGGCTACGAGATTGTTCGTTACGCGCGGCCGCTGTCGCCATACGGCGCTTGGGGTTATAGTACTGCGATGGCCTCCGTGAACCCCGTCAACGCGCCGCCTGCAGCTCCGCCCCCGCCGGCGGACGGCACCGCGGCGCGGCCGACGCGCACTCAGGACCGCCGCCTGCGGCTCGAAGACATCCTCAAGTTGATGGTCGCCGAAGGCTTGGTGACCGCGGCCGATGCCGACCGACTTTCCCGCTCGCGCACGCATCGATTCGAGCATCCCCTGGAGATGATCGCCGATCAGAAATGGCGGTCGTTGTTGCCGCCACGTGCGCTGATGACGCTGGATTGGCTGGTCGAATGGTTGGCCGGCAAGCTCGGCGTTCCCTACCACCACATCGATCCGCTGAAAATAGATCTGGTCGCCGTCACCAGCACAATGTCCAACGCCTATGCCGAGCGCTACCGCATTCTGCCCGTCTCGGTTGTCCACGGCGAGCTGAAGGTCGCAACGAGCGAGCCTTTCGTGCGCGCCTGGGCCGAGGAGCTCGAGAAGATCCTGCACCTCAAGATCAAGCTCGTCTTTGCCAATCCACTGGACATCAAGCGCTACCTGGGCGAGTTCTTCACCCTCGCGCGGTCGATCAAGAAGGCGTCGGAGACGACTCGCGGCGAGGTGTCCCTCGTACGCAACTTCGAGCAACTGGTCGAGCTGGGCAAACACGGGCTACTCGATGCCAACGATCAGCACGTCGTGCACATCGTCGACTGGCTGTGGCAATACGCATTCGAGCAGCGCGCGTCCGACATCCACATCGAGCCGCGGCGTGACGCGGGGATCGTGCGCTTCCGCATCGACGGCGTGCTGCATCAGGTCTATGCGATCCCCAATCCGGTGCTGCTCGCGATGACCAGCCGGATCAAGCTGCTCGCGCGCATGGAAATCGTCGAGAAGCGGCGGCCGCAGGATGGTCGCATCAAGACGGTATCGCCGGAGGGCCAGGAGATCGAGCTGCGCATCTCGACCATGCCGACCGCCTTCGGCGAGAAGATCGTGATGCGGATCTTCACTCCCGAGGTGATGATCCGCGATTTTCAGGAGCTGGGCTTTACCGCGGACGACTACACGCGCTGGGACAAGATGATCCACGAGCCCAACGGTATCATTCTCGTCACCGGCCCAACGGGCTCGGGGAAGACGACGACGCTGTACTCGACGATGAAGCAACTCGCCACGCCGGAGGTCAATGTCTGCTCGGTCGAGGATCCTATCGAGATGATCGCGCCCGAGTTCAACCAGATGCAGGTGCAGCCGACACTCAACGTCGACTTCGCCAACGGCGTGCGCACGCTGCTGCGGCAGGACCCCGACATCATCATGGTCGGCGAGATTCGCGACCGCGATACCGCGGACATGGCGGTGCAGGCGGCCCTCACCGGCCACCTCGTATTATCGTCGTTGCATACCAACGATGCGCCGAGCGCGGTCACGCGATTGCTCGACCTCGGCGTGCCACCCTATCTGATCACATCGACGCTGCTCGGCGTCATGGCGCAGCGGCTGGTGCGCACGCTCTGCCCACATTGCAAAAGGCTCGGCGACGCGCCGGATGAGGAGGCCTGGCGGATGCTGACCGCGCCGTTCCGCGCCGACGTCCCCGCGCAGGTCCATATGCCCGTGGGCTGCCTGGAATGTCGGATGACAGGCTATTACGGCCGTATGGGACTGTACGAAATCATGGCGGTGACGCCGTCGCTGCGCCGGCTGATCCACGCCGAATCAGAGGATTCGAAAATCCGCGAGCAAGCCTATCGCGAAGGAATGAAACCGCTGCGCGTCTCCGGCGCGAGCAAGATCGCCGCCGGGTTGTCGACGCTCGAAGAGGTGATGAAGGTCGCGCCTCTGGCTTGACGCGGTCCGCCGCATGTCAAGGCGCGGAGGCGTCGGCTTTTCCCGTTTCCGCGAGACGCACCAGGCGCGCGAGCTGCTCGCCCAGCACGCGCTCGACCGCGGGTGCATCCTTGTCGAGCGCGCTGCCGCTTGCGCCGTTGACGCGATAGGCGAGCGTCAGCACCGTCGCGTTGCCGTCCGGGACGAGCTGAAAGGTGAGCACGCCCGTGACTGCCTTGCTCTGCAGCGGTCCCAGGGCGGTCTCGATGCGCATCATCTGGTCGCGCATTGTCAGGATCACGCGGCCGTGCACGACCGCGCCATCCTTCCAGCGCTCGCAGAAACATCCCCCCGCTTGAGGATCGAGCGTGAGATTGGCCGCATCCCCCGAATAGGTATGGCTGCTGCTCCACCATCGCCCGATTGCAGGCAATAGTGCATAGGTCTGTGCCGGGCCGGCATCGATCCGTGCGCTATGCACGATGAGAAATCCGTCGCTCGCGGCGGCCTTGATATCCGCGTGCACGACCGGCGCGGCCGTAGCGAACAGAAGGCAGAATAGCGTCCGTAGCAAATACATCATTGTGCGATTCTGGCGGACATCCGCGCGGGCGGCAATGCTTGCGCTCCGTCGACCTCACTGCACCGCAAGGAGCGGCGCTCGATGCGACCTTCTCCCGGGCACCGCCTTAATTGCACGAAATCGGTAAGAGTTACGCGGCCCGGCACCGCGTCCGCCCGCCATGTACCCGCTGCGCGAACCTGGCACGCGGCGTGCTGGTGCAGCGACGCCTTGCGCTCAAAAATGGAGAAACGCAATGTCGATTTTGCTCATTCTGCTCATCGTTCTGGTCCTGCTGCTGGTCGGCGCTCTGCCCGCTTGGCCCTACAGCTCGGGATGGGGTTACTGGCCGAGCGGCGGGCTCGGCCTGGTTCTACTGATACTGATCGTCCTGTTGCTGATGGGTCGCATCTGAGGCTTCGCTCGCGCGTTGCGCCTAAGCCGACGCTCGTTGTCAGTCACCGGCCTGGGCGCAACGCACGAGGACGCTGCTCGACCGAGACACGAAGTCATGCCGATATCCGCTTCCGGCGTAACCCACGGCAGCGCGAACCAAAGTGCGACAAAAGCGCCACGGCGATAGAAATGCCGGCCGCGGGTCCAAAACCATCCAGGCTTCATCGAGCGTCATTTGCGCTTCGTCGCGCAGGCTTTGCGCCGCAGACGATGCTTCAGCGGCATCTTTCGGCATGATCGTTTGATCCTTGGCCGTCGCGCGCCGTAGATGGCGCGCCACGGTCAGATCGCACGCCCCGGCCGCGCTCGGCGGTCCTGCAATGGCTAAGGGCAGTTTACCGCGGTGTATCTGTTCATCCGCCGCGACGGATGCTCCGGCCGGGGCTCGGTCGGAACCTCGACCGGGTCCGACCCGGGGCGCGGAGACCGCGGCTCGACCGGTGCTTCGACAGGCGGGTCGGTCGGGTACTCGTGCGGATCGGCGCCCGGCCGGGGCGGCACGGGTGGTCGCTGCGGGGCGTGCAAGTCGCGGGCCGTACGTGGGTTCATGGATGAGCCTTCTCCGTTCACCGCACCGGACCTTCCATGCCTTCGTCGTCGCTGCCGAAGAGCGCATCTCCGGTGCCGCCGGGCTGCCTCGAGCCGGCGCCCGTTTCCTCGTCGCTATTGTCGTCCGAGCTACCGCCGCGCCGCTCTTTGCCGGCCGACTCGACAGTCGAGCCGGCGGGATAGGGCGGGCTTGGTGAGCGACGCGGAGTCGATTGGTCCTGCGGGAGGGGGGCACCGCCGCGTCGTTGCTTTTGCGTCGACGGCGTTTTTCCAGAACGTCGTTGTTTGGAATCGTGACCCGTTGCGACGGCGTTCTTGGTTCGACGGGGGCGCTTCGCCTGTCCGGCGGGCGCGGGGGAACGCGTGCGTCTGCGTTTCGATTGTGCCATGGAGAGCTCCTAGTGTGCGAGGCCGCAATAGGAATGGACTGGACTCGATCCAGCGCCCGTGACGGGGCAATATCCATGCCGGCCGCAGACGTCTGAATCTCAGGCAATTGCATTTCGACGAGCGCTCGATATCGCGGTAGGAATTGCACGCACAGTGCAACTGTTACAGCGCTGCGGCAGAGCGAGGGTTTGACGCGCGCCATTCGGCCGCGGAGCTGCCGATGCCGACCGTCCTTACGACCGGCAAGCGACGGCATGAAAACTGCTTGATGGCGACCGCAGGGGCGCGGGTACTTCGCTGCAGCGCCTGCCGTCGTAACGCAAAGCGCAAGCGCAATGCACGCATCTTTCAGTTCGAGAATCCAGGGTTTGCCGAGGGCCATGCTCACGCAATGGCGCGAATCGGCGCGCAACCAGGCTCGGGTCGCGGCGTGCGGCGGAAAACCATGATCCAGAGGAACGTCGGGCTGGGCACATCTGGGCGCGCCTGGCCTGGCTGGCCGGGCGTTGATGCATTGCCGGTAATCGCGCCGGAGATTCTGGTGCCGAAAGGTTATCGCGCGGTTGTCGTTGCGCCGCATCCCGACGACGACAGCCTCGGCGTGGGCGGACTGATCTCGCGCCTCGCCGCGCAAAAGCGGTCGATTCTGCTGATCGCCGCGACCGATGGGACTGCGAGACGCGCCGGCTATGGCTCGAGGGCGCCCGGACGTGCGGTCGAGGCGCGGAGTCTGGAAACGTGGCGCGCCGTGCAGCGCCTGGGCGCAGGACGCACGACGATTCTTCGCGCCGGGGTGGATGACGGCGAAGTTGCGCGTGTCGAGCGGGACCTCGAGTGGCGCCTGCGCGGGTTCCTGCTGCCATCCGATGTCGTCTTCGCCACCTGGCGCCACGATGGACATCCCGATCACGAGGCGGTCGGTCGTCTTAGCGCACGCGCCTGCGCGGCGCTGCTCGTACACTTGGTCGAGGTCCCCCTCTGGGCTTGGCAATGGAGCTTCCCTGGCGATCGGCGCATCCCATGGAAGCGTACGCGGCGCATTTTTCTCGATGCCGCGCTAAGAGCACGCACCCGACGGGCGCGCTGCGCGCGCCCGTATGAAATAGTCTTCGTCTGATGCCGACGCAGCCAAATTGCATGGGGCCGAGCGAGAGGAGCTGCCGATTTACGCATTTTGCGTGGCATGCTGGTTGCTCGTGGCAACGCGACGCGGTGTCGAATCGGGAAATTTGTTCAGCAGCACGTAGGCATCGCAATCAAAGCGCGCTTCGCCGGGCGCCGGAGCGCAATGCGGGAACTGCCGGATCGTATTCACGGCAGTGACGCCGACCGATGGCACTACTGGAGGTAGACCATGGAACCACGCAAGTACGATAATAGGCAACAACCGTTGACGACCACGCTCGGCACGACGCTGGGCGCTGAGGCGATACCGCTCGAGACCCCCACGAGCGACGAAGCCCGCCGCGCAGTGCGCGAACCCGTGCCAGGCGAGCAGCCGTACGGCGAGCGATGGGCCAGGGAGCTGCATACGTATTACAAGACCAACTCCGTACTGGGATTAATATACGCTGTCCCGGCGAGGCGCTAGCAACGCCTTCTGCTGGGAGACAGGGGCACGACCGCGAGGCTAAGAACCCGCCTTACGGTCGTGCCAGCCATTCCTACAACCGAATCAGCGTTACGCCGATTTCGGGTTCGGTGCGAGCCGCCTACATTCGAGAGACGGATCGACCGTGCGCGATGTTTCGGGCGCCGGCGGTGTAACGCACTACAACGGAGGTATCGTGACCATCAATCTAGCCGTCGCGCCGGTAGTGTCATTGATCGCGGGTGTCCTCATCCTGATCGTCCCCCGTTTGTTGAACTACATCGTCGCCATCTACCTGATCGTGATCGGCTTGATCGGGATTTTCGGCTGGGGCGGAACCCATGTTCTCCGCTCGGCAGTCAGCGAAGACGTACGCGTCGCGACCGCCTTTCATAGTGCCGACGTCCCATCGCTACCCGTGCGCACCCCAGCCGATGGCGGTACCTTGGGTTGAAGGGGAGAAGCGCGATGATTCGCAAACTCGAGAATGGACAATACCGGCTGTACTCCCGCAAGAGGAATCCTGCGACCGGCAACGTGCGAACCTTGGAACATTCGCGACGCGCGAGGCTGCGGAGAAACATGAACGCGAGGTTCAATATTTCAAGAAACATTAGCGAATAAAGGGGAAGAAGCCGCGCACGGAGGCGCGGAGCACGCGGAGGGCCGGCGAACATTGTCGCGCCCTCCGGCAAGCAAAGGATGTGTTGATGCAGGCGCATGACACGCTCGCCCGAAGGCAAGTGCTGACGCTCGAGTCGCTTCGCGCATTGGTTAATATCGAGCTCAACGTCCGCACCGAGTGCCACGGAGTACAGATCCGTCGTATTACGGTCATTGAACCCGACGCGTCGGGCTGCAATTGGCAGGCCGAGTGGCCGACGCTGCGCGCGGCGGCGATGGAACCCTGCCGCTCGCAGCTCAGCGCAGTGATCGAACAACTCCGTGAGCGCTACAACGTCGAGCAATGAGACGCGCATAGGTCTTGTTGCGTCGGCGGAGGTTCCATCGCAGCACCTGAGGGCGATTAAAACGGCAGCGACAGGCCCCGTGTGAAGCGGGGCCCTTT
>JALYSM010000071.1 GCA_030854785.1 Pseudomonadota bacterium | reverse complement strand
GGTCGAACGAGGCTTCGGTGTCGCGCTGTTCGTCGCGAGCGCGCTGCTCGCCGATACCTCGCTTGCGGCCGACATTATCGTGTCCGCGCAGGACGGGAAGTTAGTCCGCGTCGAAGGTCGCGCGACGTTTCCGCAACCGGCGCCTGCAGACAGCCTGGTAGTGATCGACGCCTCGGTCTCACCCCCGGTGATCAAGGGAACGCTCGAGGGCCTCGAGCACACCGTGCAGGGGCCGCCGCAGGCGGTCGCCGTGACGCCCGACGGCAAGCTCGCCGTCGTTGCGGCACCGACGCGGTACGATTACGAAGCCAAGAAAGAACTGTTCGACAACTTTCTGCAGATCGTCGACATCGAGGCATCGCCGCCCGTGCTCCTTGGCAAGGTCGACGTCGGCGGGCACCCGAACGGCTTGACGATCAATCGCGACGGCACGCTGCTGCTTGCGGCCGCGCACGACGGCACGGTCAAGGTGCTGACGATCGCGGGCAAGGACGTGAAGCTTACCGATCAGGTAAAAGTCGGCGAAAAACGCCTGTCCGGCATCTCGTTCACTCATGACGGAAAGGCCGCGATCGTTTCGCTGCGCGACGAGAACGGAGCGGCCGTCCTCTCCGTCGACGGCACCACGGTGAAGCTGACCAAGGAAAAGCTCGCGACCGGCGTCAACCCTTACGCAGTCGACGTGTCGAGCGACGGCAAGTGGGCGGTGATCGGAAACACCGGCGTCGGCGGGCGGATCGTCGACGATGCCGACGTAGTGACCCTGATCGACGTCTCGAAGCGTCCTTTCCGTGCGGTGCAGCAGATTTCCGTGCCCTCGTCGCCCGAAGGCGTCGCAATCTCGCCCGACGGCCGCTGGATCGTCGTGTCGTCGATGGCCGGATCGAACCTGCTCGCCGATAACCCCGGTCGCAATAAGCGCGGCAAGGTCACGCTGTTCAGGATCAAGAGCGGTTGGGCAGCCAAGGTCCATGAGGTCGCCGGAGGCGAAGCCGCGCAAGGGATCGTATTCAGCCAGGACGGCAAGCATATCCTGCTGCAGATGGATGTCGAGCGCGCGCTCGGCGTCTACGCGATCCGCAACGGCAAGCTCGTCGATACCGGAACGCGCATTCCCCTCGCGGCAGGGCCGGTCTCGATCCGGTCGATGCCGAGGTAACGTTATTTACGCGCCGGCCGCGCCTCACGCGCGCGATCGTATAGCCCCCGGGTAGACCGGCTCAAACCCGCGGTGGCGGACTCGAAAGGAGACAGCACCATGGCCAAGAAAAGTGCGGGCGACGGCGTGTACCGCGTCATCGATGTTATCGGCACCAGCGCGACGTCTTGGGAGGATGCGGCCAGAAGCGCCGTGTCCACTGCGAGCAAATCGCTGCGCGATCTGCGCATCGCCGAAGTCTCGAAGCTCGACATGAAGGTCGAGGGCGGCAAGGTCGTCGCGTACCGAGCGCGCGTCCAGCTGTCGTTCAAATACGAGGGTTGACACGGCGCAAGCTGCAGATACCGCCCGCATGAGCCTCGGCGTCAGCGGCGCGATACGCTTGTGACCTGGCGGCGGGTTCGATTGCGCCCGTGACAGCGCGTGGCGGGCGCGGCCACGACACCAGCTTGTAGCAATCCGCACGCGACGCGAGCGCGGTACCGTAGCTAAAGCAACGCTCAACGGGTCGAACGTGTGCGCGTCCGCGCGGTTTTGCGCGCCGCAGCGCCGCGACCCTTGGCCTTGGCCGCTTTGCGTGCGGCCGCGGACCGCGAACCGGCGGTCCGTTTCTGCGCGGCTGACTTGGCCTGCCGCGCAAGAGCGCTCTTCGAAGCGGCCGCGTGCCCTTCGCGTTTGAGCGCTGCCGTTATTGCGCGCGAGCGGCGCCGCGATACCGGCTTCGCGCCGCGGGCACCGGCGGCAGTTTCTCGCGCAGCGCTCTTCCGCGTTTCCGCAGAGACGGTGCCTTTTTTCGGTGCCGGCAACTTCACCCCGGCGCGGCGCGCCTTGGACAGACCGATTGCGATCGCCTGTTTGGTCGATCGCGCACCGTGCTTTCCTTCGCGGATGTGATGGATTTCTTCGCGCACGAATTCTCCCGCCTGCGTCGTCGGCGCCTTGCCTTCACGCTTATCCTCGGCGGCTCGTTCAATGGTTTTCCTGTCTGGCATGGCGTAGCTCCCGTTATCTGCGGCGATTTGTCGCCGCGACCGGCGCCCGCTTCACCGCGGCGCGCGGAAGATTGTTCGGTCCGCGCCCCGGTAACGCTTACACGCTTGAGGAAATTATTGCCGGTCGAGCGACTTCCGACAGGCGACTAGCGGCCACCGGCACAAGGAGGATGGCCGCAGCCGCACTTGCTGGCCATCGGCTTGTCAGCCTTCGCGTTACTCTCGCAATAGTCGCTGCAATAACGCTGACCCGCCTTGACCATGCATTTGCAGCCGGCGTGGGCACATTTTGTCGACGAAGCCGTACTCGCTTTTCCCTGGTTGGCAGGCATTCTCGAATCCTCCTTATCGCGGGTCGCTTGGCGTCACGGCCGACCGAGAGAGATTCAGCAAGAAGCTTGCCATGCAATCGTGGAGACCGGTCCCTGCGATGCGGGAGCGAATGCGCGAGTGCGCGCGTGCGCCAGTGCGCGCGCATGTTGATGCGTTTGCGGAATCTAGCGGTGCAAACCGCCGGATCGCATGGGCGACGACGCCGCTAACCGGTCGCGCAAGCGACGCCATCCCTCTGCGATCAGCCGGTAGACATAGTCGCGCCGCATCGCGCGCGCCTCGCGCTCGATCATGTAATGGTCATAGGTCGTCCAGTACTGCGAGTCGGGGACCTCGTCGTTGGCGGCGCTCGGTGTGCATTGCAACAATTCTGGGCTACCATGAGTCATATCGCGAGAACGTTGGCGAGGCCTCTGGGGCGAAAGCTGCTCCGCAGCCGCTGCCGGATTCAGGGTGTTCATGGCTGGTGACTTCATTGAGGGTGCCTCGATAAGAGTTTCAATATGATGACCTTTTTCTGGCCATGTCCAAACGATAGTCGAGGGCTTCCAAGGAGTCCAATCGCATGTTGCGATGAAGGAAATCAGGCCCGCCTATGGGAGATGCGTTGCACGCTGCAATGCACCAAAAACGGGGGACGGCAGGCTCATGGAGCTTAGTCAACTGCGCGCCTTTGTGGCGATCGCGAAAATCGGCCAGCTGACGCGCGCCGCCGAAACGCTGCACTTGAGCCAGCCGGCGCTGAGCGGCCAGATCAAGGCACTGGAGGAAACGTTGAGCATCCGCCTGTTCGACCGTTCCTCGAGCGGAATGGCCCTGACGCCCGGGGGCCGGACACTGCTCGGCGAAACCGAGCGCATTCTCTCGGCGATCCAGCGACTCGAACAGGCGGCACAGCACCTGCAGGGCCGACCGGCGGGGAGGCTTCGCCTCGGAACGGTCCTCGATCCGGTGACGCTAAGGCTGGGGGATTTCCTCACCAGCGCGATCGAGAGTCACCCGTTGATCGATATCGAGTTGCATCAGGTGTTCTCGGGCGCTGCGCTCGAAGGTGTGCGGGAAGGTACGCTCGACGCGAGTTTTTTCTTCGGCGCGATCGACGCGGACGACTTGCGTGGCGAACTGCTGCGGCCGCTCGTCTACCGTGTCGCGCTGCCGAGGGTATGGGATATGGGGAACACTGACTGGAACACAATCGCGGCCCGGCCGTGGATCCTTGCCCCGCCGACGAGCTCGCACCGGCACATGGCGATGCAACTCTTCCATGCGCGCGGCGTAGCGCCGGTGCAGGTGATCGAAGCCGATAACGAAGCGGTAATCCTGAACCTGGTCGAATCCGGTGTCGGGGCCAGCATCGCGCGGGAGGAGCCTGCACTCGTCTCCGCGCAGGAACAACGCATCGCGATCTGGCCCGAAGCGGAGCTGACCGCTCAGCTGTGGTTCATCTTCGACGCACGGCGCGAGGCCGATCCGCTGCTCGAAGCGATGCGCACAGTGCTGCGCGACGTGTGGCGCGGGGCGCCGGCGACGACCTGACCTCGATCCGTGCGGCGATCAGGCGGTCGGGCAACTCATTCGGCAGGCACGTTTCAACGCGGCGCCGCGGCGCACGCGGCTCTCCGGAAGATCACGGCGCCATGGTCCAGGTTATCCCATCCGGCGAAGTATCGATGATGCCGGTCGCCCCCACCGCCACGTAAAGCGTTCCGGACCAAGCAACGCCGGCGAGATTGATCGCCGTTTTCGACTGTTGAGCGGCCCAAACGGTGCCGTTGGTCGAGGTGAGGATGCGCCCGCCGGTGCCGACGACGACGATTTGCGTGCCGGCCGCGGTGATGCCCTGGAACGACGAGTTGCTTCCCGAGTTCGTCGTGCTCCAGGTGATGCCGTCGTTCGAGACGAGAATCGTTCCCTGCGCGCCGACCGCTATCAGCCTGCCGTTTGGAGTCACATCGATCGCGGCCAGATTGTTCGTGGTGCCGGAGGCCCGCGGTGTCGGTACCCCCGTGAGGAGCACCGTTAGAATGGTCCCGTTGTCGCCGACCAAGAAGAACCTGGCGCCGGTCCAAGCGATGCCGTGCAGGTTCACGGTCGTCTTCGACACGCGCGGCGACCAAGCGACGCCGTCGGGCGATACGAGCATCGCGCCGCCGTCGCCCACGACGCGGAATTCCGTACCGGACCACGCGACGCCATTCAGAGCCCCCGTTGTGCCCGATGTCTGCGCGCTCCAGCGGTAACCGTCGGGCGAAGTGACGATCGTGCCGCCGCTGCCGACCGCCACGATCTCGCTTCCCGTCCAGACGATGCCGCGCAGGCTCGGCGTGCCCGAGCTGCGCACGCTCCAATTCAGGCCATCGGTCGATGTGAAGATCAGCCCGTTGCCACTCGGACCCGCCGCGACCGCGACGAACAGTGTTCCGGTCCAGACGATGCCGTTGATGTTCACGTGACTCAAGTCGATCGGTTGCGTCGTCGGCGCGCACATCGCCACGGCGTCCGGACCGTAGCCTTCGGCGACGAATCCCAGCGCGAGCATCTGCGCCTTGATCGCCGGGTCGATCGTGTAGCGGTGATTCGAGTCGACGCGCTGATTCCACAATCTGTAGACGGGTATCGTTGCCGGCGGGCACACGCCACTCGCCGTGTCGGGCAAGCTGATGAAGAATGCGCTCGGCGTCTCGTAGACATAACCTGCATAGGCGGGATCGAACATCTGCTTTTGCAGGACCGCCGCGCATTCGGCCAGCGAAGCGGAGAGGAAGTGCGAATCACCGCTCTGCGGCGGGATGTAGAACCGGCATACCGGCTGCGCGCCGGGCCCGCCGCTCTCTTGACTCGGATACGCCAGGAACGTCAGCCCGGTCCTTTGCCATCCGGGAATCCGCCCGCTGTCCAGTGCGTCGATATCCGGCGCGAGTGAGCTGATGAAGAAATGGGCGCGTACAGCATCGTAGTACTCGACCACGGTCACCGGCAGCGGAGGCACGGTCGCGGTCGCGCCGGCGAAGTTGGTAGCGACGTTCGGCTGCGTCGCGCCGGCGCGATTGATCGCGTTGACGCCGTCGGTCGGCAGCGCCGCATAAGTGACTTGATCGACGCCGGCGAAATTGAGCGTCCCGCCATCGGTAGCGAGAAAGCGGTCGGAAAACACATAGTCCGGCGCCACAAGGCCCAGCGCAACGAAGCCCGCGGAGGCGATGAGCACATGCCTGTTCGCCGTCGCGCTGCTCGGGAGGTCGCCGGCGAAAGTGAAGGTTTTGACGACGTTGCCGTGCGCCATCACGAGCTGCCGGCCGTTGAACGCCTGTTGGCCGTTTGCACCAGCGGTCTCGCGCAGCACGACATACTGCACGCTCCCGTCGGCGTTCGAATAGATCTCGTCGATCTGGAACGCCGCCGATGCGGCGGTCGCGATTAGCATGCACGCAACCGCAGCGAACCACCGCAGCCAGTTCGTCATCTTCTCTCCCACGCGTTGCTCTGCCTGCGGCTATTTCGCCGGCACCATTACCAGGCGGTCGTTGCCGGATTCCGCGCCCCAGGCTTCCCCCGCACGGCCGAGCATCTGCCGCACGTCCGCGCCCCGGCGATCCGACGGAAAGGTCTCGAACTTCTCGGTCACCGGATCGAACTTGACGATAGCATTGATCGACCAGTCGGTCAGCCAGACCTTGTCCTGATCGTCGACCCACACCGAGTAGGCGTGCGCGTTGCCGGGCAGCTTCCATTCGCGCCACGCTTTGCTGGCCGGATCGTACATGCCGACCTGTCCCGTATTCCAGTAGCTGACCCAGATGCGACCGCGCGAGTCGGACCACACCCGGCGCGCGCCCTGCCCCTTGGTCGGCGGCTCAATCACCGTCGCGACGCCGGTGTCGACGTCGATGTGCGCAATGTGATTTCCGGCCAGCGATGCGTAATACACTTCGCCCGAGGGCGTCGTGGCGATGCCGTAAGGTCCCCTGCCGCGCGGCGCCTTCCACACTTTCATGTCGGATGTCGCGGCGTCGAGCCGGCCGTAATAGCCGCCCTGACCGGTAAACCAGACGCGGCCCTTCTTGTCGAAGCTCAGCGTGTTGAGGTTGGCGTAACCGGTATCGGCAGGCAGCGCCCATACTTTCACCTCGCGCGTTTTCGGATCGACACGCACGATCGCGTTCTGGCCGCCATCGGTGATCCACGGCGCGCCATCGGGCCCGACGATCACGCCGTGCGGCGCGGACTGTGGTCCGAGCGCGATCTCCTCGTACTTGCCGGTTTTCGGATCGAGAAGGCCGAGCTTGCCTGTGCTCTGCGCCGTGTAATACACAGGCGCGCCGGATCCGGGCGCCGCGGCGACGTCGTGCGGGTGGGCTCCGCGCGACACATCGAAATAGCTCGGCGCAGCTACGGCGCAGGTAATCGATGCCGCGGCGACCGCGAACGCGAGCAGCGCGGACGTCAGTCCCCTGGCAGTCGCCATCGATGCCGCCTTTCCCGTAAACCTCGAACGCAATGACCTACGCACAAGCTTCAGTATAGTCTATGCGTACGCTACGATACGATTCCGGGTCCATGAGCACGATACGACGAGGCGAGCGTTGACGCGTTCGCAAGCTCTCGCGCATGCGGCGGACTATTTCGACTCGGGCGCGTTTCGCGCCGACCTCGGCCGTCGCGTCGCCTATCGGACCGAGAGCCAGGAGCCGGAGAGAGGCGCAGAGCTTCGTCGCTATCTCTCCGACGAATTGCTGCCCTGCGCGGAGCGCCTGGCCTTCAGCGGACGCGTGGTCGACAATTCCGTGGCCGGTTGCGGACCGTTTCTGCTGGCGCGGCGCCGCGAAGGCGCCGACCTGCCAACCGTTCTCATGTACGGCCACGGCGATGTCGTCCGCGGCTACGACGCGCAATGGCGCAAGCCGCGCGAGCCCTGGTCGATCACGATCGAGGCCGACCGCTGGTACGGCCGCGGCACCGCCGACAACAAGGGCCAGCATTCGATCAATCTCGGTGCGCTCGCGAGCGTGCTCGCGGTCCGCGGCGGCAGGCTCGGATTCAATATCACGCTGCTCTTCGAAACGGGAGAGGAAGTAGGCTCGCCGGGATTGCATTCCCTCTGCGCTGCATTGCGCGACGAGCTCGCCGCCGACGTTTTGATTTCTTCGGACGGGCCGCGCGTCAACGCCGAACGGCCCACCGTATTTCTCGGCTCGCGCGGCTCGGTGAACTTCAAGCTCGCGTTGCGCCTGCGCGACGGCAGTCATCACTCCGGCAACTGGGGCGGTCTGCTCGCCAACCCCGCAATAATTCTGGCACACGCAATCGCGACCCTCGTGAGCAAGGATGGCGTCGTTCTCGTGGAGGGTTTGCGTCCCCCGCCCGTCCCCGACGCAGTTCGACAAGCGCTGGCCGACATCTCGGTCGGCGGCGATCCGGACGATCCCGCGATCGACGCACGCTGGGGCGAGCCCGGGCTCACGCCGGCGGAACGCGTGTTCGGTTGGAACACGCTCGAGGTGCTCGCGTTCAAGGCGGGCAACCCCGAGCACCCCGTCAATGCGATCCCGCCGTCGGCGGTCGCCCATTGCCAGCTGCGCTTCGTCGTCGGCACCGACTGGACGCACGTCGGCGACCACCTGCGCAAACATCTCGACGAACGCGCCTTGTCGATGATCGCAATCGACGTCGAGCACGGCAACGCCGCGACGCGACTGTCTCCCGACGATCCGTGGGTGCGGTGGGTGATCGCGTCGCTTGAGCGCACGAGCGGGAAGCGCGTCGCTCTCTTGCCCAACCTCGGCGGCACACTGCCCAACGACGCGTTCGCGGACGTGCTGGGATTGCCGACGATCTGGATCCCGCATTCCTACCCCGGCTGCTCGCAACACGCGCCCGACGAACACCTTCTGGCACCTCTCGCCCGCGAAGGCCTGCAGATGATGACGGGATTGTTCTGGGATCTCGGCGAATCCGCCGCGACGTTGCCGCGGCGCTGCGCGTAACGCGCGAGGGCGTTGCCCGAGTTTGCAACCCTGTGGACGAACGTTCCAAGACGGGCATGACGCCTGCGCCACTCGGTCCCGACGAGCTGCGCGCAGCGTTCCGGCGCGTCTTTCCCGGCGTGATGTTCGCGATGTTCCTGGCCGCAGTCGACCAGACGATCCTCGCGAGCGCGCTACCCGCGATCGTCGCTTCGCTGGGCGGATTCGCGGATCTGTCCTGGGTTGTCGTCGCGTACCTGCTGGCGGCGACGGTGGCGGCGCCGTTGTACGGTCACATCGGCGATCGGTTCGGGCGGCGCGCGACGCTGCTGGCCGCGCTGATCGTATTCACGATCGCCTCGCTCGCCTGCGCGCTCGCACCGACGCTGTGGGCGCTCATTCTTGCGCGCGCGCTGCAGGGCCTCGGCGGCGGCGGCTTGATGACGCTGTCGCAGGCGTTGATCAGCGAGAACGTGCCGCCGCGCCAGCGCGCGCAGTTCCAGGGCTACTTCGCCGGCCTATTCGCGGCTTCGAGCACCCTGGGCCCGCTGCTCGGCGCGCTCCTGACCGAGCACTTGAGCTGGCGGGCGGTGTTCTTCATCAATCTGCCGCTCGGCGTGCTTGCCGCGGTGCTCGCGCTGCGCATCCCGTATCATCGGCCGCTTCCCGGAACGCGCTTCCGCGCCGACGTGCTCGGCACGCTCCTGTTCGCCATCGGCACGCTCTCGCTGCTGTTCGCGCTCTCCTCCGCAGGCAATCGCTTCGGCTGGACGGATTGGCGCCTCTACGCCGTGCTGGCATTTGCGGTCGGCTGCCTCGTCGCGCTTGCCGTCTGGGAAGCGCGGACGCCGGACCCGCTCATTCCGGTGCGCCTCCTCGCCTTACCGGTGATCTGGCGCCCGAATATCGTCGTCGCTTGCTTTGCTGCGGCGCTGTTTGGCGCCGTGCTCTATCTGCCGCTCTACCTTCAACTCGGGCGCGGATTCGGGATCGGCGCGTCGGGGTTGCTGTTGCTGCCGATCACCTTGTCGCTCGCCGCGTCCTCGGCGCTCACCGGACGGCGCATCGCGCGCACCGGCAAGCTGACGGCGTATCCGAAGCGCGGCATGGCGGTGTCGACCGTCGCGTTCGCCGCTCTGGCGGCAACGGTCACCTTCGCTCCCACGCCTATCGTGCTGGCGCTGACGCTGCTCGCCGGTGCCGGACTCGGCACGACGATGCCGCCGACACAGATCATCGTGCAAAGCGCAGGCGGCACCGCATCGCTGGGCGCGGCAGTCGCTTCGGTGTCGGTCTCGCGCTCCATCGGCGGCGCGCTGGGCGTCGCGATCGTCGGCGCGGTGCTCTTCGTGCTGGTCGGCGGCGAGGACGCGTTGCTGGCGTCGGTCCTGCCGCAGATCGCCGAGTCCGGCGGGACGCTTCTCGCGACGCTGCCCGATGCGCAGCGTCAGGCGATCGCCGGTCACCTCGACAGCGCGTTCCGGATCGTGTTCGTGGTGCTGGCGCTATTCACCGGCATCGGCGCGTTTGCAGCATCGACGGTGCCGACGCAGAAACTCTAGCCGGCCGTTACGCGACAAAAATCCAGTACACCAGCCCCGCGATCAACGCGTACTTCACGGCGCGGAACGCCGTCCGGTTCTTGCGCTTGAGCCGTGTGAGGAAGTCGCTGCCGCGGCCGAAAATAGCGTAGATGCGGTTGAACGCACCGACCTGCTCGGTCTCGACGTTCTGGGTCGCCGATGCTCGAATGATGTTTCGTGACACCCAGCGGTTGAGCGCGGTCATCCACCGCGTTCTGAGAGGTCGCTCGACGTCGCAGAAAAGGATGATGCGGGTGACGTCGGTCTTGTTTTCCGCGGAGTGGATGAACGTCTCGTCGAAGAGCACGTCCTGACCGTCGCGCCAGGAGTACGGCTCGCCGTCGATGTAGATCCGGCACTCGTCGGAGTTCGGCGTGACCAGGCCCAGGTGGTAGCGCAGCGATCCGGCGAACGGATCGCGGTGGCGGTTGAGCTTCCCGCCCGGCGGCAGCAGCGCGAACATCGCCGCGTTGACCGATGGCAGCGACTCGAGCAGCGCTACCGTCTTCGGGCACAGCGCCAGTGCCGAGGGCTGCGGCGCACCGTACCACTTGAGATAGAAACGCTTCCAGCCCTCCTTGAAAAAGGAGTTGAAGCCGAGATCGTTGTGGCCGGTCGCGGCGCGAATCTGTCCCTCGCCCATGAGCGCGAGCGCTTCGTCTCGGATCATCTGCCAGTTCTCGCGCAGCCGGGCGAGCTCCGGAAGCCTCTGCACATCGACGAAGGGCTTCGACGGCACGGCCGAGAACAGGTACATGAGCGTGTTGTACGGCGCCATGATCGTCGAGTGATCCTTGAGCTGCCGCACGAACGTGTGGCGCACGCGGCCGCGAAAATGCACGTACAGCGCGGCCGCGACGAACACGTACACGAAGATGAACTTGGGCGCGAGCAGCGTCGACAACAACGGCGGCAAACCAGTCTCCCGGCAAATTCCCTGCCCCGCGCGGGTTATGCGCCCGCCGGGACGAAGGACCGAACGCGGGCGAGAGCGGCCAATCGATGATTATACTGCGAGGGTCGACGCCCCGGTCCGCGTTCGTTGCCATCTCCCGAGCTCCTTGCGCGGCTCGACCATCGTGTTCGGATTGCCGCAGTCGTTCGTGCCGTCGGTGGCGGCGCTCGTCGTGCTCGGCGTCCGAAGTGATCAGAGTCGTCGTCCGGCAATCTCTTGTCCACGCGCACGCCGCACGCGTTGCGCGCAGGCGTGTCGGCAGTCAACTCGGTGTTCAGGGCGCGTCGAACCAGCTCGGAGAATTCGGGTCCGGTGTCTTGTCTGCCGTCGGTCGCGTGCTGCTTGGCGAAGCTGAATCTAGAGAGCCTTGCGCAGACCTTCGCCGTCCGGGCTTCCGAGCCCAGTGCAGGCATCCCAGCCGGCTTTGGCCTCGTAGGCACCGTTGTCGCCCTGCACGATGTCGCGAAAGCCCTTTCGCGCGCCGGCGGCATACAGCCTGGTGTGCACAAATCCGAGCCGCGTTCGCTTCGCCTCGTTGAGTCGCGCGATCAGCCCCGCCCACAAGGGTGCAACCGCGCTGGTGCCACCGACGACCGCCGCGACACCGTCGACGAGGATCCGGTAACCGGTCTCGCTGTCCCCATTGCCCGCGACGTCGGGCACGCCGCGGCCGGGCTTGCCGCCGGGATTCGCCGACTTCGGCACGCCTGCTCGGACTTGATAGGCGGGTAGCTTGAACCTCTCGCTCACGCCGCCCCCCGGTCGCCCAGCCGTCGTGTGCGTTCCATACCGTCTCGAGGGTGATCGCGCCGTTCCTGGCCTCGAGATGCGTGCCGCCGCACGCGAGCACATGCGGACTCGATGCGGGAAAGTCGACGTTGGCGCGCTTGTCCGGAGGACTGGTATCACTCGACCCGTGATCGCCCGCGGCGGCGCAGATCGTGATGCCGAGCGCGGCGGCGTCGACGCAGGCGGCGTCATAGTCCTTGAGCGACTGCAGCGTCGATTGCTTTTCCGGCGCGCCCCAGCTGATCGACACCACCGACGGCCGGCGCAGGTTGTCGTGGATCGAGGCGTAAAGGGCGTTGGCGAAGCCGTCGTCGGTGTTTGGCGCGAAATACCAGACGATCTGCGCCGCCGGCGCCACGGCCCCCGCGACTTCGATATCGAGCGCAACTTCGGCGTCGGCGCTGTCCGGGTTGCCGGTCGGCGCATTGTGCGCGGCGCCGACCGAAACCGCGATGACCTTGGGCGGCTTGATGCCGACCTTCGCAAAGTATGTGTTCAAGTCGGCGACGCGGTACCCGCCGCCGAACTCGAGGATCGCAATCGTCTGGCCCTTGCCGTCGACGCCCTTGGGAAACGCATACAACGCCGCGACCTCGAGCGGCGTGAATCCCTTGACCGTCGCGCGCGCCTTGACCTTGCTCCCGCTCGTGCCCTTGGCGATGCGGAAATGCGGCTCCACCTGCGGCCGGTTGTCGAGTCCGAATACGCCCTCTACGATGCCGGCCAGATCGGCGGGAATGCTGATCTCGCCGATGCGAATTCGGAATGAACGCCGGCGTTGCGTGTAGCGCTCGAGCTTGACACCGAACGCCTGTTCCATCGCAGCGACGGTTCCCGAGAGATCGACCGCGCGCTGCGCGAGACTCACCCGCGGCACGTCGAGGCCGTGCGCGTGCGCGAACGCCTCCACCTTGGCAACGTCGCGGGGGTCAGCGCCGTGGAGCGCCCGGAACTCGTCGTAGGCGAGTGTCCTAAAATCGAGCGTGTCGCAGGGCGACGCCAGCGGCGACCTGCGCCGCAGGCGCAGGGTCACGGTGACTTCTTCCCCTTTGCGCGCAGGACCGACCCGCTTGCCAGCGGTGAATGGCGCCTTCTTACTGTCCTTGAGCGCAATGCGGCGCGGCTTGCGTGAGCCTGCGGGCATGGAGCTTTCTCTGAATGCGTGCCGCTGTAGTAAACAAGAGAAGGCGCGGAAAATCAATCGTGCGGGCTGTGATTATTCACGCTCGGCGCAGACCGTCGCACTCCAGGTCAATCGAACCGGAGACGTAGAAGGCCGCCGCGACCAGCCTGGTCGGGCGGCCTTCATGAACCACTCCGCAACGACGCTGATTACGCTAATGACGCGAAGCTCTTAGCCCCTGTCCCAATGCCCGGCTTCAAAATGCCAACGCTTGCCTCGTTCGTGCCAGCGATGCGGAGTCCAGTGGTACCCGCGCCGCTCGCGTATCCAATGGCCTTTTACCCAGACGTGACGGCCGCGATCCCAGCGCCAATATCCCGGCACCCAGACATAGCCGGTGCGCGCTGCGGGCACGACTTCCACGCGCTCGGGTGGCGGACCGGCGTTGATGATGATCACCTTTGCCGCGTGAACTGCGGCGGGCATCGTCATCGCTGCGATCGCAAGCATCCCACCAACGAGTGCATTGCGCCTATTCATTGTGCCTCCTCATGGAAATTGACGCGCAGAACCGATCGCAGGCAGCGAATGCTGCCATTAGCATTGCGCGTTGCGCATCAATTTTACCACCGCCTGCGCGATCAATTGCTCTGCCGCCGGTCTCGGCGAAGAAAAGAGACGGCGTCTTACAACGCACTCGGAATTTGTCCGACACCACGCCGCGATCAGGCGCCACGGCGAGAAACCGGCTGCCGGTACAATGGCGCCGCGACCCGCGACGGCCATGACGATCCCCACGCCAATGCTCGATGAACTCAAACGTCGCGCCCGGGAGGCGTCGCAACGCGCCTATGCGCCATACAGCGGCTTTCCCGTAGGCGCCGCAATCCTCGCGGCGACCGGCGAGATCTGCGCCGGCGCCAACGTCGAGAACGCTTCGTTCGGGCTCACGATCTGTGCGGAACGCAACGCGATCTTTCAAGCCGTGGCCCTTGGCGCGCGCAGGATCGACGTGGTCGTAGTCTATACGCCGACCCCCGCCGCGACTTCGCCTTGCGGCGCGTGTCGGCAGGTGATCCACGAGTTCGGGCCCGATGCGTTGATCGTTTGCTGCGCCGACGACGCGCGTGCAGAACGCCGGTACACGCTGGCCGAGCTTCTGCCCGGTGCCTTCGGGCCGGACCATCTCGCCGGAAGACGATAGTCGTCGATCGATGCCCGCGCCGATCCCCTTGCTGCACGCCGCAAACGTCGTCGCGCGCAGCCTGATCCCGCTGTTCGGGATTGCTCTGCTCGGCTGGTCGCCCGGGAAGCTCCTCATCGTCTACTGCGCAGATACGATCGCGTCGCTGCTCGCGCTGATGATGCTGGTCTGCGATCGCGTCCTCGGCATCGACGCCGGAAACGGGCCCATGTGGTGGCGACGCATCAACTACGGCCTGCAGCTCTTCAGCTCGGCGCTCCTTCCGACCGGCATAATCGCCACGGTCTTCGTGATCTGGCTGGTCATCATGCTCGGCGCGCAGACCTTTTCGTGGAGCGAGGCGATTGCCGATCGCGCACTCTGGGTCGCGGTCGCTGTGCAATTCATCGGCGCGTTGGGGATGGCCGTGCAGGACTACAAGGTTCTCCAGGCCGACCGCAATCCCGACCTCCGGCTCAAGCGCCGTTTCGCCTATTTGTTTCTGCGCTGGATCATCGTTTTCATGGCCCTGGAAATCGCTGGGCTTCTCGGCCCGCGCGCCGCCGGGTTCGTGCTTATTCTCGCGTACGTCGCCGCGACGATATGCTTTGAGCTCTACCCCAACGCGGTGCTGCGCGCATTCCATGCACCGGATCTCGCCGACGACGGCGCCGCGAGCGATCGTCCGCCGAAGGCACTTGGCGGCGGCACGGCTCCGCCGGAGACGAAGCGCCGGCGGGCGCACGATTTTCGCCGTGGATGACTGCGGTGAGCACTTCCCCGCAATGCGCTTGAGCGATCGCACGACCAATACGGCGTTGGTCGAGAAGTACGACGCCGTCGCGTACGAAGCGCAGTCGAACGCGTTGTCGCATCCGGATCACATGGCCGTCGTCGCCACGTTGTTCGGTCTCGCACCTCCCAGCGTCGCAACCTGCCGCGTCCTCGAGTTCGGCTGCAGTGACGGAGCCAATCTGCTGCCGATCGCGGCAAGCCTGCCCGATGGCCAATTCGTCGGTTGCGATCTCTCGCCGCGCGCCATCGCCGCGGCGCGGCAGGCTGCAGACGAGCTGGGGCTCGCCAACGTCACGCTTGTAGCGGCAGACTTGAGCGAGCTGCCGGACGCGCTGGGTGAATTCGACTACATGATCGCGCACGGCGTCTATTCGTGGGTTCCGCCGCGGGTGCGCGAGGCGATGTTCGCGGTGGCAGGGCGGCGGCTCAAGCCGAACGGGGTAATGTTTGTCAGCTATAACGTCTACCCCGGATGTCACGTGCGGCAGGCGGTCTGGGAGATCTTGCGCCTGCACACCGAACGCGTCGGTGGTGCCCAGGCGCGGCTGGATCGCGCGCGCGAGCTTGCCGCCGCGCTCGCTGAGCCCGGCATAACGCAAAACAAGACCGATGCGCTGCTTCGCGCCGAGTTCAAACGGGTCGCACAGGTTACCGACAGCGCGCTCTACCACGACGATCTCGCCGAACCCAATGACCCGGTCTATTTCCGGGAATTCGCTGCGCATGCCGCCTGCCACGGCCTCAAGTTCGTATCCGAGGCTCAGCTACGGGTGAGCGTCCCTGTCGGCGTTGCGCCATCGATGCAGCGGCTGTTCGCCGGGCTCGAGCGCCTCGAGCGCGAGCAGTATCTCGATTTCGCGCACCTGCGACGGTTTCGACAAAGTCTGCTTAGCCGGGCCGAATCGACGACGGGTTTCCAGCTTGCGCCGGAGCGTCTCGCCGCGATGCGTATTGCGGCATCCACCGCGCTGTTGCGCGCCGCGGCCGATGGTAAACCGCTTATAGATCCCCGTCAGCCGGACGCGGCGACGGGTGCCGAGGCGCAAGCGTTGCGGGCCCTGTTCGAATGGCTTATCACCATCGCGCCGCAGACGGTGTCGTTGGCCGAGATCGAGGAGCGATTGCTTTGGCCTGCGCCCTCCACCGGCGCCGCTTCGCCGCGCTCGCTCGAAGCGATCATCGCCGACGCTTGCCTGAACGGGTCGCTCATGCTACAGCTGCATCCGCCTGCGCTCGTATCGCTCGCGGGTGAGCGGCCGGTGGCGAGCGTTGTCTCCCGGTGGCAAGCAGGGCGCGGAGTGCGGGTGACCAACCGGTGGCACGAGACGATCCAGGTGCACGATCAGACCGCGCTGCGCCTGCTCACACTGCTCGATGGCAGTCGCACGCGCACCGAGATCGCCGCCGCGATGGCGGACGTCCTGCCTGCGTCGGGCGCTGCTGCTCGCGAGCAGCGCGTCGATGAATACCTGCGGCAGTTCGGCAAGCACGGTTTCCTCCTGCGCTGACACCTGTTCTCCAAGGATGGCGCTCCCGACGAGCACGCGGCACCTACCCATCATCGTCCGCCGCAAGCGCGGGCGACAACCGATTTTCCACTGCATAGAGGAGTGATCATCCATGGCCACACACGACAAGATCGCCATCGTCACGGGAGCGGGTAGCGGCATCGGCAAGGCTGTCGCGCTCGGGCTGCTGCGAGAGGGTTTTCGCGTCGCGCTCGCGGGACGGCGCAAGGAACCGCTGGAGCAAGTCGTAGTCGAGGCCGGCGCGGGACCGGGCAGCGCGATCGCAGTCGCGACCGATGTCAGCGATGCGCTCTCGGTTCGCGCATTATTCGCGCACACGAAGGAAACGTTCGGGCGCCTCGATCTGCTTTTCAACAACGCGGGCGTCGGCGCACCAGGTATCAACCTCGAAGATCTCACCTACGAGCAATGGAAGACCGTGGTCGACATCAACCTGACCGGCACGTTTCTGTGCGTGCAAGAGGCATTCCGCCTGATGAAGAGCCAGGATCCGCGCGGCGGCCGCATCATCAACAACGGCTCGATTTCGGCGCATGCGCCCCGGCCCAATTCCATACCTTATACGGCGACCAAACACGCAATCACCGGAATCACGAAGTCGGCCTCGCTCGACGGCCGCAAGTACGACATCGCCTGCGGGCAGATCGACATCGGCAACGCTGCGACGGATCTGGCCGCGAGAATGGCGAAGGGCGTACCGCAGGCCAACGGCACGATCGCGATCGAGCCGCTGATGGACGTGGAACACGTCGCGAGCGCGGTGTGCTATATGGCGAGTCTACCGCTCGATGTAAACGTGCAGTTCATGACGGTGATGGCAACCAAGATGCCTTTTGTCGGCCGCGGCTAGCGGCGCGAGCCGGCGGCGAGGGGCCTACAGAAGAAGTACGGCGACCGCCCAGCGCTCAGTTGCCAAATGAGCACAACAAAGCAGCCGGCCCGCGCAGCAGTTATGCATCAGCCTGCTATTGGCCGTGGTCGGTCGCCGGGCCAATAGCACATTGCGGGACCGCGCCCCAATGGTTCGGACAGTATTGCGCGCGTAGCCGCTGCTCGCAGGCGAAGCGGCTCAGGAAATCCTCCCGGGCGCAACGCGACAGACCCTCGTTCATAGCTTGCCATGGATCTCGCGGTACATCGGCAACGCGCGGCGGCGCGCTCCGCGGCGCAGCCGCCACCGGCTCAGCCTTTGGCACCGCTGGAGACTCGGCCGACGCACCCTTCGCGGCCTCGAGCTTACCCGCAGTCTTGCGTCCTCCCGCCTTGGTTGCAGCATTCTTCAGTCCGGCGCGCGTATCGGTCCTTACGTCCGGTGGGGCGCCAACGACGTCCGTCGCGCCACGCAGGTTAGGTGCAGAGTCGCGTGCCGCTATGACGGCGGGCGCGGGATCGCGCGGAGCGACCGACGACGCGGTCTCACCCGCCGCCTCGTCCAGCGCGACGACCGCGTCGGGCGCGTGTCCGCTGCCAGACGCAAGAATTTTGATGACCATGAACACGATCGTCGTTGCGACCGCGACGCCAAGGAGGAGCCACTTGAGGCTGAGGTGCCCGGGCGCTACGGTGATGCCATCCACGGCCGACGCCGCCATCACGGCTTCCGATCGCGCTGACGGTGAAGCCGGCCGGCGTGCGGGTCGGGGTTGAGCGGGGCGCGGCGCAAACCGCGGCTCGCCGACGCTCGGGGCGCCCGCGGTAGCGAGCAGCGGCTGCGTGACGGTGGCCGCGAACGCACGCTTACGCGCCGCCGCGCAGTCCCGGCAGATCTTTGCCCCTGGCGGGCACTCCCTGGCGCAAATCCGGCACTTCATCCAGCCCCTCTCCTCGGGGTCACGACCCGGGCCGTCCGGTCACGGACGCCTGTTTTGACCTCTATGGTAACGGCACACGACGAATCCGCCGCGTGCCGCTTCGTCTCTTGAACACCATAAGCAAGCCGCATGCCGCAATCAACGCGGTGGCGGCGCGCAGGCCGCCGTGCGCCGCTCAGCGCAGGCCGCAGTCTTCCGCGCTTCGCCCGTCAGCTCGAGGATGTGCAAGCCGGTATTGGCCCGATCGACCACGTAGATGTAACCGCGATCGTCGACCTCGACGTTGTTGGTCTGCATGACCACCTTGCAGTGGTCGGCCCCACCGACCTTGACGCGCCGCGGTTCGGTCTTCGCGGTCACCGGCGGGATGAAATACGCGACCTCACGCGGGTGGTATGGATCGCGAACGTCGATCGCCCGCGCCAGCGTTGAAATGCGCGAGAAACAGGATGCGACGGTAATAGATCGGTGCGAAGTTTTCGTTCGATGAACGCGTTCCGAATCGCCACGCTAGGAGCCTGTCGGGCTTGCTCTCACGTATGCGTTGCTGGCCAAAAGGCGATGATTGCAAGGCGCGCGGCGCAGCGAATAGCTCGGCCTATGCGCAACACCGCAAGCGCGCCTTTTGGCCGCAACCCGGAGG
>JALYSM010000055.1 GCA_030854785.1 Pseudomonadota bacterium | reverse complement strand
GCACATCCCCGCCCGCATGATCGTATCCCCCGCGTCGGTCCGCAGCACCATCTCGCCTTCGAGGATGTAGACGAATTCGTCGGTCAGGGTGTGCCAGTGCCGCAGCGACGACTGCGCGCCGGGTTGCAACGTCTCGAGGTTGATGCCGAACTGCGTGAGCCCGAAAACGTTGCCCAGCCGGCGCCAGTCGGCGTCGCCCATCCGCGAGGTGAAAGGCTCGGGATAGCCGCCGCCGGATTCGGGCTTGATCTCGAGCGCGACGATGGCCGCAGGTTCCGCCATTGGCTGCTCCCTATCGAGTCCTCATCGCTGCATCGCCTGCTTTAACCGCCCGACGGCAGCGCCGCCATCCGCCGCTGCATCTCTGCCGGCGACACGTCTTCCTTGTGCGTGGCGATGGTCCAGATGTGCCCGAACGGATCGGTGATCGTTCCGCTGCGATCGCCGTAGAACTGATCCTTGAGTGCTTGTTTGACCGTGCCTCCCGCAGCTACAGCCTTCGCGAATTGCGCGTCGACGTCGGTAACATAGAACATCAGCGTGATCGCAGTGCCGCCGATCGCCTGCGGACTCTTGTGGCCCATCTCGGGCGACTCGTCCGCAAGCATCACGACGCCGTCGCCGATCTTCATTTCGGCATGGCCGATCTTGCCTCCCGGTGCGGGGAACCGCATCAGCTCCGTGGCGCCGAAGGCTTTTTTGTAGAACTCCAGCGCGCGCGCCGCATCGCGAATGATGAGGTAGGGCGTGACGCCGGCATATCCGGTCGGAATCGCTTGGACCATGACAGAAACTCCTCTGCAGTGAAACAGCAAAAAGAGGCCGGAATGACCTTCGCTTGTCTCCGCGGCCCCCGGGGTAGTGCGCTACGATGCGGCACGCCGGTGAGGTCGATCCTCGCTTGCGCGGGCCCTCGCCGACGTTTGGCATATCTTCGAGAGCCGCCAATTCAGCCACGCTCTGTCGTCGCGTTTGATTTGCGCTTTGCGGCTATCCTGGCTTGTTTCCTCGCACCAGGCCCACACCGACGCCCTCGATCGCGAATGCGGACTTCTTCGGGTCGACGACGATCGGCTCGAATTCCGGATTCTCGGGCTCGAGGATGATTTCGCGCCCACGGCGCCTGAAGCGCTTGACCGTCACCTCGTCCCCGACGCGCGCCACGACAATCTGGCCGGGGCGGGCGTCGCCTGTCTTGCGCACCGCCAGCAAATCGCCGTCGAGGATGCCCGCGTCGCGCATGCTCGTGCCGCGCACGCGCAAAAGGTAGTCCGCGCGGGACGCGAAGAGGTCCGAGTCGATCCGATAGTGCGCCTCGACATTTTCGACCGCGAGGATCGGGCTGCCCGCCGCCACATGTCCGATGAGTGGTAGCGTGCCCTGGACCGGCACGCCGGGAATTTGTTTCAGCCGAATGCCGCGTGATGCACCCGCAACGATCTCGAGCACGCCCTTCTTGGCCAGCGCCTGCACGTGATCCTCCGCCGAGCTGGGCGTCGAGAACCCCAGACCGGCCGCGATCTCCGCGCGCGTAGGCGGCATTCCATTGGTTTCGATGAAACTTCGAATCCACTCCAGAACCTGGCGCTGGCGCGACGTCAGCCGCGACAGCGCGACGTCGTCCCGCGCGCGGTGCAGATGCGCGAATGGACGGCGTGGACGATCAGGCATCTGCAGATACCCATTGGATATGCGGTGCCCGGATTATAGACGGTACTCGACCGGTGTCAAGTCAGGTGCGCTGCGCTTCGCGTAAGCGATGACCGCCCGGTTTGCGGTCATCACCGACACCGCGGCTTACAGGCGACCGCTATGCGAACGCTAGCGCGAGGGCGACCGGCGGCGCCGCGGGCTCGCGCGGCTATCACCCGCCGCGGTCGCGATAACGAAAGCCACCGTATCCGTAGTATCCCGGGTAGCCGTAGCCATAGTACCCGGGATAAGCCGGATAGCCATGCCGATAATAGGAACCGGAGTAACCGCGGGAACGATATCCGTCATCGTAATCGCGATAGCCGTAGGGAAGCACCACGCAGCCGCCCAGCAGGGCAGCGAACAGCGAAAAGATCACGGCGCGTTTCATAGTCGACTCCTTTTGTGCTCGAGGCCGTTGTTAGACATCCTGCAACCCAGAATAGTGCGCGGTAAAGAGGCCCGAGTCTGTAGTCCCGAGACTTACATGCGATGCCTAGGAGCCTGTCGGGCTTACTGTCGCGTATGCGACGGAGGCGCGCTTTGGGATGCAGTCCTAGGCGCCGGTCGCGCCGCAGTGCAGCCCACTGCAAGCGGCCGGCAACAACGAAATGCGCCCAAAGCGCCTCTGTCCCACCGGGTTGCGGCCAACGCATACGTGAGAGCAAGCCCGACAGGCTCCTAAAGCATGACGGCGCGTGAGCTGACGCGGCGTCGGAACTCCATGTCAGCTCCTCGATTTCCTCCGCTTCCATCCTGGCTGCTGCGATCCATTCAGCGGTCGTCCCTGGAGGCATCACATCTATCCAATGGTGAGAGCTGTGATTTACGTCAACAGGTGACTCCGCGCTTCCATTTGGCCGGCGACAGGCGGGAATATGTCAATGTCATACTCCACACGCTTACCTTTCAAGAAGACGCGCATTCCCATTCGCTTCGGGACGCGTCGATGGCGTATTCGAATCGCGCCCGTGTCATAGGAGTGACTCACGCGATCGTGTAGCATGCCGCCATTGCACGGGAGGTGATCCTTACGTGGGCAGCCTGGCACGGATGCGCGGCGTCTTGTCGCCGGTGGTTACGCCCTTCGATGCGGACCTGCGCCCGGACCGCGTGCGATTCGTCCGGCATTGCAAGTGGCTCCTCGATCAGGGCGTAGGACTCGCGGTCTTCGGAACGAACTCCGAAGCGAATTCAATGTCGGTCGCGGAAAAGATGGCGCTCCTCGACGCCTTGGCCGACGCCGGCGTGCCGGCCGCGCGCATGATGCCGGGGACGGGCTGCTGCGCCTTCACCGACTCGGTCGAGCTCACGCGCCACGCGCTGCGCCACCATTGCGCGGGCGTGTTGATGCTGCCGCCTTTCTACTACAAGGGCGTGCCTGACGACGGCCTGTTTCGTAATTATGCGCAGATCATCGAGCGCGTCGGCGAATCCAATCTGCGCATCTATCTCTATCACATTCCGCCGGTATCGCAGGTGCCGATCAGCCTGACTTTGATCGAGAGACTGCTGCGGGCGTACCCGGGCACGATCGCGGGCATCAAGGACAGCTCGGGCGACTGGAGCAACACGCGAGAGATGCTCGAGCGTTTTCAGCCCGCCGGATTCGACGTCTTCGCCGGCAGCGAAACCTTTCTGCTCGCGACGCTGCGCGGCGGTGGCGCGGGCTGCATTAGCGCAACCGCCAATGTCAACGCGAGGCGGATCGCGCAGTTGGCGCGCAGCTGGCAGGATCCGGACGCCGATACGCAGCAGGCGGCGCTCGATAAAGTGCGTGCCGTGTTGCAACAGTACCCGATGATCCCGGCGCTCAAGGCGGCGATCGCGCATCATGCCGCAGATCCGGGATGGGCGACCGTGCGCCCGCCGCTCGTCGAGCTTTCGCCGCTCCAGCGGAGCGCGCTCCTGCAGGCGCTGCAGTCGACGGACTTTTCGATGCCGGGACTGAGCGCCAGCAGCGAACCGCCGTCGGACGATCAGATTCCCCAAGACCGGCGCGTAGTATTAGACTAGCGCCCACGCAGCAAGCTCACCGCGGGATCGGGGACGAGACGATGTTCGCCACAACAGCGACAGGCAACGCAATCGCGGGCGTGGAACCGCAGGAACGCGGCGCATTATCCAGAACGCTGGACTCGATCGTGTTTCCCTGGTCCGTCCGCGAGCAGCAGAACGAGCCGCGGGTGCGCCCCGCGCTGGCCGTGCTGTTTCGCATCGCGGTGGGCCACAACGCCGACTATTACGCCCGCCGCTTCGTCAAGTACGAACGCACGGGGCGCAGCGCGCCAAGCTGGCATTGGCCGGCGTTCGCGCTGCCGACGGTGTGGGCCTTCTATCGCAAGCTATGGGTTTACGGGATCGCCTGCGCTCTGTTGCCGGTTGCCGGGGCGCTCGCCTTCACCGGTTTCGATTTCGACATCGGCGATTCGAGTCTCGTCTGGTGGGCGGGTGCCGCGCTCAGTGTCTGGCTGCTTCCCGGTATCGTGTCCGCGACCTGCGCCAACACCGTCTATTACAACTGCGTGAAACGCCTGGTGACTCGGGCCGAGAGGAACACCCGGTCGGCGGAGACTGCGGCCAGTCGCCTGCTGAAACGAGGATCGACCGACATCGTGCTCGCGCTGCTGCTCGGCGTCGGCACTCTGCTTTTTGTCGGCAGTCTCATCGGGCCGCGCCTGCAGATCGCCCACCACGCGCACACGATGCGAGTGAAACTCGAGCATGTTATGGCTGCGGTCAAGCCGTTGCAGCGTCAGGTCGAAGATAATTGGGCACGCACGGGTTCGATCCCGCAACGACCCGACTACGGCGCGGTCCGGACTCACCAGGCGTACGCGCTTGTCGATGGCGTCGACCTGAACCCCCGCAATGGGCGCGTGCGCGTCGACCTGGGGAACGCGGTACCCGAGCTCGAGGGAAGATCGATTCTCCTCGCGCCGGCGGTCGACGCATGGCAGAAACTGCGCTGGCTGTGCGTCCCCATCGATATCCCGACTGCCTACGTTCCCGCGGCGTGCGGACGCTAGCTGCGTCTCGTGTAAGCGCCGACCACCGCCCTGCGGCGTGACGGCCTGGTCGTCGGCGCGGCAGCCATGAAGCTCGAGACGGCCGCGCTCGTCCGGGACGGAGACTGATCGGCGCGACACCCCTCACTGCGTTGGACAGGGTGCCCCGGCGCGCATCCATTGCTGGAATGCGGCGACAAAATCGGCGCGCGAAACGGAAGGCACGGTGCGCTCGCCGCCCGGATTCCAGCCCCAGCCGACGAGCTTGTCGTCCCTGACGTGAGTGAGCATCGCGTTCAGGTCCCGCCCGCGTGTAACTCGCTTGTCCTTGATCGCCTCGCACAACGCGCGAGGCGACAACCCGATGAATACCATCTTGGTTTCCGGTGGCGGCAGCTGCCAATTCGGTGCTCCGGGCGGCGCATGCGCGCCATAGCTCGCCGGCAGGTTTTCATCGTGATGACAGGCCGCACATTCCATCGCGACGGCGCCCTTGCCTCGAGGGCCACGCTGAACAAATTGCGCGTGCTCGCGACCGGAGTCGTACTGCAGCGGCGCATCGCCAGGTATGTGGCAGTTCTGGCAACGCGGATGTTGCAGCACCGAGCGGATCGGCTCGAAAAGCTGGTCGGCGTTGCTGCCTTGAGCGAGGGCGCCGAAGGTCGCGATCGGTGCGATCGCTATCACTGCGGATGCGCAAAGGCGGCGAATCGGGAGAAGCATGGCTCGCTCGGGCGGTCGATATCTACTTGCTTTATTGTGCACGATTCATGCCCGAACCGCACACCGAACGCGCGCTGGACGCCGCATCGTGGCGGTGCGATGATTTTCCCCGAGCTGACAATCCGGAGGCGGTCATGCCGAGCTTCGATCTGCGTGTCAACGGTTCCGCGCATACCGTCACCGTGCGCGATGCGAACGAGCCATTGCTCTACGTTCTGCGCAACAAGCTCCGCTTGACGGGCGTCAAGTTCGGCTGCGGTCTCGCGCAGTGTGGTTCCTGCACGGTGCTCGTCGACGGCGCACCGGCGCGGTCGTGCACCCTGCCGGTGTCCATGGCGGCGGGTCGCGCGATCACGACTATCGAGGGGCTCGGCTCGCCCGACAAGCCGCATCCGGTGCAGGCCGCGTTCATAACCGAACAGGCAGCGCAATGCGGTTACTGCAGCAACGGCATGGTGATAACCACGGTAGGCCTGCTCGCAGCCAAGCCGAACGCCACGCTCGATGATGCCAAGGCCGCGCTCGCGGGGAATCTCTGCCGCTGCGGCACGCACCAGCGGATCCTCCGGGCGGTGATGCGCGCTGCGGGAAGGAGTACGGCATGAACGCCCAGCTTTCCCGGCGCGAGTTCCTGCAGGCCGGCGGCGCGCTGGTCATCGGCCTGGGTTTTGCAGGCGCGACTGCGGCGCAACGCATGCCGGGCGCCGACGCCGCGCTTGGCAAGGCGCTCGACGTCGGCGAGCTCGACGGTTTTCTCGCCGTCCATGCAGATAGCACGGTCACGCTCTACTGCGGCAAGGTCGATCTGGGCCAGGGCCTGCGCATCGCCATCCGGCAGATGGCAGCCGAGGAGCTTGGTATCACGGTCGAGCGCATCGCCATGATCGAAGGCGACACGGCCCTCACGCCGGACCAGGGCCCGACCGCGGGCAGCAGCGGCGTGACGCGGGGCGGAGTGCAGATCCGCCAGGCGGCTGCGACTGCGCGCGAGGCGTTGATCCGGATGGCCGCGGCGCAGAGTGGTCGGCCGGCGGCCGAGCTCGAGGCAGCGGACGGCATGATCCGGCCGAAAGCGGGAGGACCGGGCATGGCGATCGGTTCGCTCGTCGGCGACAAGCGCTTCGGCATGAAGGTCGATCCCAAGGCGCCGCTGAAGGATCCGGAAACGTATGTGACCGTCGGCAAGCCGCTGCCGCGGCCCGACGTGCCGTCGAAGGTGACGGGCCGCCATGTCTTCGTGCAGGACTTCGCAGTCGACGGCATGCTGCACGGCCGGGCGCTTCGTCCACCCTCGGTCGGTGCGAAATTGCTCGAAGTCGACGCGGCCTCGATCAAAGACATTCCGGGCGCGCGCGTGGTGCGCATCGACAGCTTCCTGGGCGTCGTCGCCGACGACGAATGGGACGCGGTGCAGGCCGCGCGGCTGCTCAAGGCGCGCTGGTCGGAGGGGAACGCGCTCGTCGGCCACGAGCGCGTGCGCGAGTGGATGCGCGCCGGCCCGTTCGACGCCGAAGAGTTTCTGGTGCGCAAGGGCGAGGCGCGAGCGCAGCTCGCTGCCGCGACGAAGCGCCTGAGCGCCGAATATTACTGGCCGTTGCAGACGCACGGCTCGATGGGACCGTCGTGCGCCGTGGCCGACGTGCGCGGCGGCAAGGCGACGATCTGGACGGCTTCGCAGGCCACGCACAAGTTTCGCGAGGCCTTCGCCGCCTTCCTCGGTCTGCCGCAGGCGAGCGTGCGCTTGATCTATCTCGACGGCGCCGGCTGCTACGGCATGAATGGACACGATGACGCCGCCGCTGACGCCGCGCTGCTCTCGCGCGCAGTAGGGCGGCCGGTTCGCGTGCAGTGGATGCGCGAGGACGAGCATGGCTGGGATCCGAAGGGCCCGCCGCAACTGCTCGCGCTCGAAGGTGCCCTCGATGCCGGTGGCCGGATCGCGGCGTGGCGCACCGAGATGTGGCTGCCGCGCGCCACGGCGAACCTGCCCAATGTGCCGTTGCTCGCTCCGGAGGCGGCCGGCATCGCACAAGCGAGCGGACTTTCTGCCGGGCTCATCTTCCAGAACGGCGACCCGCCCTACGCCGTGCCGCACCAGGAAGTGCAGGTGCACTGGCTCAAGACCGCGCCTCTGCGGCCGTCGAACTTGCGCGCGCCGGGCAAGATCGCCAACTCCTTCGCCGTCGAGAGCTTCACCGACGAGCTCGCCGCCGCCGCGCAGCGCGATCCCGTCGAATTCCGCCTGCAGGCGTTGTCCAATCCGCGCGCCATCGAAGTCATCCGGCGCGCCGCGGCGACCTTTGGCTGGCAACCGCGCCCTTCGCCCGCTGCGCGGGCCGGACAGCGCAACAGCGGCCGCGGTTTCGCCTACGTGCATTACAAGCACAACGAAACCTACGTCGCGATGGCGCTCGAAGCCGAAGTCGATCGCTCCACCGGCGCGATCCGTGTGCGGCGCGTCGCCTGCGGGCACGACTGCGGACTCATCATCAATCCCGACGCGCTGCGCGCGCAGATCGAGGGCTGCATCCTGCAGACGCTGTCGCGCGCGCTGTTCGAGGAAGTCACCTTCGATCGCGCGCGCGTCACGAGTGTCGATTGGGCGAGCTATCCGATCCTGACGTTTCCCGACGTGCCCGAAATCGCGATCGACCTGGTGAGCCGGCCCAAGGATCCGCCGCTCGGCGCCGGCGAGGCCGCCGCTTCGGCCGTCGCTGCGGCGCTCGCCAACGCCGTGTTCGACGCTACCGGCGCTCGCTTGCGTATCGTACCGTTCACGCCGGAACGCGTGCGCGCCGCGACGAGCCTGAAGAGCTGAGTAAAGGGACGCTAAGAACTTATCCGTAAATAACGGAGTACACTGTTTCTCCGTCCGCGACGGTTCGCGGGACGGAGGAAAGCGATGGCGAAGGCAAGGCTTGAGTCATGGGTAGTGTCCGATGCATTCTGGCAGCG
>JALYSM010000054.1 GCA_030854785.1 Pseudomonadota bacterium | reverse complement strand
GCCCAACACCTATTATGCCCCGCGCCTCAGCCCGAGTAGAAACCTTGACCCGCAGCGGCCATGCGCTCGAGCGCCGGCGCCGGTGTCCAGTAGGCAGCACCGAAGCGCTCGCGCAGCGCACGAATTTTCTCGAGCACGTGGTTCGCTTCCAGGCGATCGGCGTAGTAAAGCGGGCCGCCGCGATAGCGCGGAAAGCCATACCCGGTGAGCCACACGACGTCGACGTCGGAAGCGCGGGAAACCACTCCTTCGTCGATGATCTTCGCGCCCTCGTTGATCATCCCGACGAGGCAGCGCTCGACGATCTCGGCGGGCGCAATCGTGCGCCGCTCGATGCCGCGCTCGCGCGCGTGCTCGATCAGCATCGCCTCGATGGCAGGATCGGGCGTCGGCTTGCGGCTGCGCTCTTCGTAGCGGTACCACCCCGCGCCGGTCTTCTGCCCGAGGCGGTTGGCCGCGACCATCCGGTCGAGAAGGTCGCAGTCGCGCCCGAGCTCGCGCAACTGTCGCCGCAGACCCGCGTTGCGCCAGCCGATGTCCAGCCCCGCCAGGTCGCCGACCGCGAGGGGCCCCATCGCGAAGCCGAAGTCGGTAAGCGCGGCGTCGATCTGTTCCGGCAACGCGCCTTCCTCCAGCATGAACAGGCACTCGCGCGTTCGCGGCAGCAGCATGCGGTTGCCGACGAAGCCGTCCTTGCCCTTGCAGACGACGCCGACCTTCTTCAGCCTCCTGACCAGCGCGATGCCCGTGGCGAGCGCATCGGGGGAAGACACGTCGGTCCGCACGATTTCGACCAGTCGCATCACGTTCGCCGGGCTGAAGAAATGCAGGCCGATGACGTCCTCGGGCCGCCGGGTGAAACCCGCGATCTCGGCAACGTCCAGATACGAAGTGTTGGTTGCCAGAAGCACACCGGGCCTGGCGATCGCATCGAGCTTCCCGAAGACGTCGCGCTTGACGCCGATGTCCTCGAACACGGCCTCGATAACGACGTCGGCGCCGGCGGCCGCATCGATCGCGCTCGCCGCCGTCAAGCGCCGGAGGCCCTGCTCCGCCTGATCCATCGTCATCCGGCCCTTGCGCACCGAATCGTGGAAATGCGCCGCGATGCGCTCCTGCGCTCGGGCGAGTGCTGCCTCGGCGGTTTCGACCAGCATGACGTCGAGGCCCGCCTCGAGCAACGCGATGGCGATGCCCTGCCCCATCGTTCCCGCGCCGATCACCGCGGCAAGGCCCAGCGCGCGCGGCTCGGCGATTGCCATGCCTGCCGGCGGCTTGCCGACCTCGCGCTCGGCGAAGAAGGCGTGGCGCAAGGCCTTGGACTCGGGCGAGTCGCGCAACGCGAGAAAGTCCGCGCGGGCGCGGGCGACCGCGTCGGCGAAGGGCATGTCGATCGCTCTGCGGATGGCCGCGACGATCTTCTCCGGCGCCGGCTCGCCGCGACGCTTGCGCGCCGCCTGCTCGTGGCGCTGAAAGACCTCCGGCGCGGCTTCCGGTGGCGGCAGCGCGGCGGTGCGCCGCGGACCCAGCCCCGCCGTGACCAATCGTCGCGCGAAGCTCACCGCGCAGGCGCGAACATCGTCATCGACGATCTCGTCGATGAATCCCGCGGCCTCGATCGCATCGATCCCGCGCGGCTTGCCGTCCAGCATCAGCGCCAGCGCGGCGTCGAAGCCGATGAGCCGCGGCAGGCGCTGCGTGCCGCCGGCGCCGGGAAGGAGCCCCAGGTTGACCTCCGGCAGACCGATGCGCGTGCCTCGCGCCGCGACGCGATAGTGGCAGCCGGCGGCAAGCTCGCAGCCGCCGCCCAACGCGTTACCGTGAAGAGCGGCGACGACCGGTTTTCCGGCGTCTTCGAAACGCTGGATGACGTCAGTCAGATGCGGTGGCTGCGGCGGCAGGTCGAATTCGCGGATATCGGCGCCGGCGCAAAACGTGTTGCCGGCACAGGCGACGACGATCGTCCGCACGGAATCGTCGGCGACTGCTTCATCCAGCGCTTCGACAAGCCCGGCACGCACGTCCCGCGACAGCGCATTGACCGGCGGGTTGTCGATGGCGATCACCGCGACGCCGCCGTCGCGTGTCAGCGATACGACTCGCGGCTTGGGTGCCGGGTCGGCAGGACGCGTCGGGCTCAATCGAAGCGCACGTACTCGAAGTCGATCGGGTGCTTGTTGATGCCCACCGCCGGCGGCGCGATCCAGCCGGCGAACTTGCCCGGCTCGACGACGCGGCCCATCAACGAGGCGACATACGCGCGGTCGGCGGCAGTCGGCAGCCAGTTGCACGCATTCGCATGCCATTCGTCCTCACCGATGATGCGCCCGTCGAACCCGATGCGCGCTCCGGCGAAAGATCCAATCCGGCGGTTGAACGCCTTGTGCGGCAGCGTGATCGCCGCTTCGATCCCCTGCTTTTGCAGCACGCGGTTCAAGCGGCCGATGCCGGCGACCGTGTCCTTGATGTACTTCTCGCGCAGCCGCTCGTTCAGCGCGTTGAGCGCGGGCACCTGCCGCTCGACCAGCCGGCCGTCGGCGACTTCGAGCACCGGGTAGGTCGCGTTCTCGAGCACGTGATCATCGGCGATCTTGCCTTCGTCGAACCGGCCCTTGAGTCCCGTGCTGTAGAAGATCGCGGCGTTCGACGAAACGTCGGCGCCGAACAAGTCGAGCGTCACGCTGTAGTGAAAGTTCAGATAGCGCTGCAGCGTCGGCAGGTCGATCACGCCGCGCCGACGCACGTCGGCGGGATCGCTGACTCCGTGCTGCGCCATCACCTCCGCGGTCCGCTGCAGGATGCGCGCGATCCCCGACTCGCCGACGAACATGTGATGCGCTTCCTCGGTCAGCATGAAGCGCGTGGTGCGCGCCAGCGGGTCGAACGCGCTCTCCGCCAGCGCGCAGAGCTGGAACTTGCCGTCGCGGTCGGTGAAGAACGTGAACATGAAGAACGCCAGCCAGTCGGTCGTCTTTTCGTTGAACGCGCCGAGGATGCGCGGGTTGTCGCGGTCGCCCGAGCGCCGCTGCAGCAGGCCTTCCGCTTCCTCGCGCCCATCGCGTCCGAAGTACCGGTGCAGCAGATAGACCATCGCCCACAGATGGCGGCCTTCCTCGACGTTGATCTGGAAGAGGTTGCGCAGATCGTAGAGCGAGGGCGCAGTCATGCCGAGATGCCGCTGTTGCTCGACCGACGCCGGCTCGGTATCGCCTTGCGTCACGATGATGCGACGCAGGTTGGCGCGGTATTCACCGGGCACGTCCTGCCACGCGTTCTCACCCTTGTGTGCGCCGAAATGGATCTTTCGTCCGGTTTCGGCCGGATTGAGGAAAATGCCCCAGCGGTAGTCGGGCATCTTCACGTAATCGAAATGCGCCCAGCCGCTCTGCTCGACGCTGATCGCCGTGCGCAGGTAGACGTCGAAGCCCGCCGTGCCAGCGGGACCCATCTCCCGCCACCAGTCGCGAAAGCGCGGCTGCCAGTGCTCGAGCGCGCGTTGCAAAGCGCGGTCGTCGGCGAGGCCGACGTTGTTGGGAATGCGTTCGCCGTAGTCGATGCTGCTCACGCTCATGCCCTCTTCGGAATCACACGCGCGTCCAGTCGAACTTGGGCTTCGTGCCCGTACCGAAAACCTTGAGGGCACCGTGCTCGCCGACCGCGTTCGGCCGGCTGAAGATCCAGTTCTGCCAGGCGGAGAGACGGCCGAAAATACGCGTCGCCATGGTCTCGCTGCCGCCAAAGCGCAAATTCTGTTCGAGGCCGGTCAATGCATCGGGCGAGAACGAAGTGCGCTCCTCGATGGCGATTCGCACCTCGTCGTTCCAGTCGATGTCGTCCGGGGCACTGGTGACGAGCCCCAGCTCGAGTGCACGCGCCGCCGCGAGAGGTGTCCCGCACATGGCCTGCAAGGCTCCGGGGCGCGCGGCATCGGCGGCATAACGCTGGACTAGGCGCGAGCTTCCCTGCAGCGTGGGATAGAAACCGAAGTTCGTGGCCGAAAGCGCGATCGCCGGGCCGTCCTCGGCATCGAGCATGTACGCGCGATCGGCCGCGAGAACCAGCTCGAACAATGTGCCCGCAAAGCATGACCCGCGATCGACGAGCGCGAACATTCCGCGCGACGATACTTCGAGCCGGTTAAGCGTCCGGTGCAGCGCGCCGATCGTCGCCCGCACGAGCCAGTGTCCCGATTCGCGGGCGAGGAAGGCGTCGTGCGCGAGCATCTGCTCCGCGTCGCCTCGGGTGCGAATCACCCAGGTCCCGATCTCGCCTTCGTTGGTGCGCAACATCAGGATCGCGTCGTCGAGCTCGCGCGCAAGCTTGAGCGGATACCACGCGGCGCCCTGCGCCTGCGCCGCGCCGGTATCGGCAGGCGGCGCCATGTCCGGCGCGCGCACGGTAACGTTGGCGAGCCGTGCCGCACGGTCGATCTCGATCTCCAAGGTCTCGTAGCGATACGCGTCCTGCTCGACCGTGCGTGCCAGCGGTGTCAACGCGATGCCCTTCGTCGCGCGGCTACGCCGCAGCGGTACCGGAACGCTTGCCGCCAGCGCGTGGGCGCGTTCGCGCACAACACGCACGAAATCGGCCGGCTTGGCCAGAGCGTCGACCAGCCGCCAATCGACCGCGCGCTGGCCGCGCACGCCTTCGGTGGTCGTGCAAAAAACATCGGCGAGGTCGCGCCGCACCTTGCGCTTGTCGGTCAGGCGCGTCAGCCCTCCCGTGCCGGGCAGCACGCCGAGCAGCGGCACCTCCGGCAGGCTCACCGCGGAGGAGCGATCGTCGATCAGCAGGATCTCGTCGCAGGCCAGCGCCAGCTCGTAGCCGCCGCCCGCGCACGCGCCGTTGACCGCGGCGAGAAACCTGATTCCGTCGTGCGCGCTGGAATCCTCCATGCCGTTGCGCGTTTCATTGGTGAACTTGCAGAAGTTGACTTTCCACGCATGCGTCGCCAGTCCCAGCATGTAGATGTTGGCGCCGGAACAGAAAAGCCGCTCGCGGGCGCCGGTGACGACCACGCAATGCACTTCCGGATGCTCGAAGCGGATGCGATCGAGCGCGTCGGCGAGCTCGATGTCGACGCCGAGATCGTAGGAATTGAGCTTGAGCTTGTATCCGGGTTGGAGCGCTGCGTCTTCCGCCACGTCCAGCGCCAGCGTCGCGACCGCGCCGTCGAATGCAAGCTGCCAATGTCGATAGGTGTCGGGGCGCGTATCGAAGCTCACCCGTACGCGTGGTTTTGCAGCTTGACCGACTTGTGGCACAGCAGACACGTTCTCCTCCGGGCGCTGCGGTAGACTGCTACGCGGTCCATCGTCCCATCGACGATATACTAGCAGCCAGGAGCCTGTCGGGCTTGCTCTCACGTATGCGGAGGGACGGAGGCGCTTTGGGCGCATTCCGTTGTTGCCGGCCGCTTGCAGTGGGCTGGCACTGCGGCGCGGCCGGCGCCTGGGACTGC
>JALYSM010000024.1 GCA_030854785.1 Pseudomonadota bacterium | reverse complement strand
CTCGGCGAGTTCGGCGCGACGATCACGTTCGTAGCGAACATCCCCGGTGAGACGCAGACGCTGCCGCTGGCGATCTACGCTTATACGCAGACCCCGAGCGGCGATCCGCAGGCGCTGCGCCTGAGCGTGATCGCCGTGATCCTGTCGCTCGTCGCGCTCGTCGCCGCCGAGTGGATCACGCGCCGGAAGACCACCGTCGCGCGTCGGCCGCGAACATGATCGACGTCGATGTCGCGCAGCGGCTGGGCGAGTTCCGGCTCGAGGTCGCGTTCCAAGCCGACGCGCCGATCGTCGGCCTGTTCGGCCGGTCGGGCGCGGGCAAAACCAGCCTGGTGAACGCGCTGGCTGGAATCGCGCGGCCGCTGCGGGGCCGCATCGTCGTCAACGGCGAGACGCTCTTCGACAGCGATCGAGGCGTCGATCTGCCGCCCGAACGGCGGCGGCTGGGCTACGTCTTCCAGGACGATTTCCTCTTCCCGCATCTTAGCGTCGAGGCCAATCTCCTCTACGGATATCGGCGGGCGCCGGTGACGGCACGTGTCATCGAACCGGAGCACATCATCGACCTGCTCGGTTTGGAGAGATTGTTGCACCGCCTGCCCGACGCACTCTCAGGAGGCGAGAAGCAGCGCGTCGCGATCGGCCGCGCGCTGCTGGCTCAGCCGCGGCTGCTGCTGATGGATGAACCGCTGGCCTCGCTCGACGTCGCGCGACGCGACGAAGTGCTTCGTTACATCGAGTTGTTGCGCGACGACCTTGCCATTCCGATTGTCTACGTCAGCCACTCGGTCGCGGAGATCACGCGGCTCGCGGACACGGTAGTCATCCTGTCCGACGGCAAGGCGATCGCGGTGGGCGACGTCGATGAAGTTATGGGGCGGCTTGACCTGCGCCCGCAGACGGGACGCTACGAGGCCGGCGCCGTCATCGACACCGTGGTTGCGGCGCATGATTCGGAGTATGGGCTGACGACACTGCGATTCGACGGCGGGGAACTGATCGTGCCGAATGTGGAGGCGCTGGTGGGCGAGCGCGTACGCGTGCGCATTCGCGCGCGTGACGTATCGCTGGCGCTCGCTCGCCCGGAAGGTCTGAGCGTCATCAACATCCTGCCGGCAACATTGGTCGCGATCGCCGATCCCGGCGGCCCGATCGTCGAGGTCGAGCTGCGCGTAGGGCACGCGGCGTTGCAGGCACGGATCACGCGGCGCTCGCGCGTCGAGCTCGGCCTCGCGGAAGGGCAGCGGATCTACGCGCTGATCAAGGCCGTTTCGCTCGACCGCCGCAGCGTGGGATACGCGTAGCCCGGGATAAACGATCCGATCCCGGGTTTCTGATCAAGGCCGTTCGCTTGACCGGCGCAGCGTCGGCTACGCGTAGCCCGGGATGAGCGATGCGAATCCCGGGTTTCGCGGAGCCTGTCCTGAGCCGAGTCGAAGGGCTCAACCCGGGCTACAAAGTTACGCTACCGGCGCTGAGAAACTCAGCGCCGCATCAGCTTGAGCAACTGCTGCATCTGGGCTGCGCTCGCCTGCGCCGCGAGCTTCTCGATTCGTCGATAACGGCGCACGGCCTCCGCGCCTGACGCGGTGAGTCGTGTCCCTCCGCCGCGCTTGCCGCCCGCCTCGGCCGCCACCACGGGTTGTTTGAAACACCGGTTCATCGTATCGACGAGCAGCCACGCGCGGCGATACGACATGCCGAGCAAGCGCGCCGCGGCGGTGATAGATCCCGTCGACGCGATCGCTTCGAGCAGGTCGACTTTGCCCGGGCCTACCGCGATGTCGTTGCCCCTCGTGATACGCAGGCGGAACTGAACTCGCGGCGCTGGCTTCACCGCCATCGCCATCGTCTAACTACTCGACCGTTACCGACTTCGCCAGATTCCGCGGCTTGTCAACATCGGTTCCGCGCATCACTGCCGTGTGATACGCGAGCAGTTGCAGCGGAATCGTGTGCACGATCGGTGAAAGAAGACCGGCGTGCTCGGGCAGGCGCAGTACGTGAACGGTTTCGCTCGACTGGATGTGACTGTCGGCGTCGGCAATCACGTAGAGCTCGCCCCCGCGCGCGCGCACTTCCTGCAGGTTGGACTTCAGTTTCTCGAGCAGCGCGTCGTTCGGCGCGATCGCCACGACCGGCATGTTCGCATCGACGAGCGCCAGCGGGCCGTGCTTGAGCTCGCCCGCGGGGTAGGCTTCGCCGTGGATATACGAAATTTCCTTGAGCTTGAGGGCACCCTCGAGCGCAATCGGATAATGCAGCCCGCGGCCGAGAAAAAGCGCGTCCTGCTTCTTTGCGAACCGCTCGGCCCACGCGATAATCGCGGGCTCGAGCGCGAGCACGGACTGGATCGCCGCCGGCAAGTGACGCAACCCTGCGAGCCAGCGCTCTTCTTCGTCGGCGGTGAGCCGGCCGCGGAGCTTCGCCAGCGTGAGGGTCAGCAGAAACAGCGCCACGAGCTGCGTCGTGAACGCCTTGGTCGACGCGACACCGATCTCGGTGCCCGCGCGCGTGAGAAAGGTGAGCTCGGTTTGTCGGACCATCGAGCTCGTCGCGACGTTGCAGATCGCGAGCGTATGGCGATGCCCGAGCGTCTTCGCGTGCTTGAGCGCGGCCAGCGTATCCGCCGTTTCGCCCGATTGCGAGACGACGACAACCAGCGCTTCGGGGTCCGGTACGCTATCACGGTAGCGATACTCGCTGGCGATCTCCGCCTGCGCCGGCAATCGGGCAACCGCTTCCAGCCACAGCCTGGCGACCATGCCCGAGTAGTAACTCGTACCGCAGGCCAGCACGTGTACGGCGCCGACGTTGGCCAGCGCTTCCGCAGCGTTTTGGCCGAACAGCTCCGGCGCGATGCTGCCGACGCTTTCCAGCGTGTCCGCAATCGCCCGCGGCTGTTCGAAGATTTCCTTCTGCATGAAGTGGCGATAGGGACCGAGCTCGACCGAGTCGTCCGAGCTCTTTACCGTCACGACCGGCCGCGAAACGCGTGTTCCGCCAACGTCGTAGATAGCGTACGTGGTGCGTGTGACGTCGGCGATGTCGCCCTCTTCGAGGTACACCACGCGCTGCGTCACGGAGCTCAACGCGCTCGCGTCCGACGCGAGATAATGGTCATGCTCCGCCACGCCGACCAGCAACGGACTGCCGGCGCGCGCGCCGACGAGGCGGTCGGGTTCGCGGGTGGTGATCGCCGCGATCGCGTAGGCGCCACGGAATTCCGCGACCGTCTTCCTCACCGCTTCGACCAGGTCGCCGCGGTAGTTGGCATGGATCAGGTGCGCGATGACCTCGGTATCGGTCTGGGTGACGAAGAGGTAGCCAAGCCTCTCGAGGCGCTCGCGCAAGGGTTCGAAATTTTCGATGATTCCATTGTGCACGACCGCGATCTCGTCATGGCTGACGTGCGGATGCGCATTGGCCTGCGTCGGCGCGCCGTGCGTCGCCCAGCGCGTGTGGGAGATGCCGGTCGTGCCCGTTATGCGCGTCGCTTTGGCCTGCGCCGCGAGGTCCGCGACGCGCGCCGTGCTGACCAGCCGCTGCAGGCTACAGTTGATCACGGCGAGTCCCGTCGAGTCGTAGCCTCGATACTCGAGCCTGCGGATGCCCTCGATCAGGACCGGTACGACGTTTTCGCGCGCGACCGCGCCGACGATGCCGCACATCTCTAGCCTTTCTTCGGTCGTTTCCAGCCGCTGCGCGCGACCTGGGTCTTTTCGTTCATCGCCAGCGCGTCGGGTGGAACGTCCTGCCACACCGTCGTGCCGGCGCCAATGGTCGCGCCGCGACCGACGGTCACCGGAGCAACGAGCTGCGTATCGGAACCGATGTGCACGTCATCCTCGATAATGGTGCGATGCTTGTTCGCGCCGTCGTAGTTACAGGTAATCGTGCCGGCGCCGATATTGACGTCGCGGCCGACGGTGGAGTCGCCGACGTACGTAAGATGATTTACCTTGCTGCGCGCGCCGATGGTACTCGCCTTGACCTCAACGAAGTTGCCGATGTGAACATCGTCGGCGAGCACCGTTGCCGGCCGAATGCGCGCATACGGCCCAATGCGACATTGTGCACCAATCGACGCGTCCTCGATATGCGAAAACGGAGCGATCGCCGTGCCGTTTCCGACATTCACATTGCATAGTACACAATGCGCGCCGACGGCGACGTTGTCGCCGAGCGTGACTTCACCTTCGAATATGCAGCCAACGTCGATCATTACGTCGCGCCCACAGGCGAGCGTACCGCGCACGTCGATCCGCGCCGGATCGGCGAGCGTCACTCCGGCGTCGAGCAGCGCGTCCGCCCGGTCCCGCTGATAGCGCCGCTCCAGCTCGGCGAGATCGCGCTGGCTGTTGACGCCCAGGGCCTCGGTGACGCTCGCCGCGCTCGTCGTGGCCACCGCCACGCCGTCGCGCACTGCGAGCGCGATAACGTCGGTCAGGAAATATTCGCCGCTCGAGTTGCGATTGTCGATCGTCGCCAGCCAGCGAGCGAAGGCGGTCGTCGGCGCCGCCATAACGCCGGTGTTGATCTCGCGGATTGCCTGCTGTTCGGGTGTCGCGTCCTTATGCTCGACGATCGCCGCGACGCGGCCGTCGGCAGAGCGAAGGATGCGACCGTATCCCGAAGGGTCGTCGAGATCGATCGTGAGCAGAGACAGCGCGCCGCGCTGCGCGTGCTCGACGACTTCGCGCAACGTCGCTTCGCGCGCCAGCGGATCGGCCCCGAACAGCACCAGCGTCACGCCGTCGGGAGGCAATGCGGCGAGCGCGCAGCGCAGCGCGTCGCCGGTGCCACGCGGCGGATCCTGCCGTGCCCAGATGAGGTCGGGATCGGGAAAGCGTTTGCGCACAGCGTCGCCGGCGCCGTCGACGATGCAGATCGCCCGCGGACTTACCGCCCGCGCGGTCACGAGGAGGTGTGCCAGCAACGGCTTCCCGCCAAGCGGATGCAGGACTTTGGGAAGCGCGGAGCGCATCCGCTTGCCTTTGCCCGCGGCGAGAATTGCGATTTGCAGCGGCATTTTCATCGGGGACCGAATTATCGCATTTTTGTCCAGTCCGGGTCGTCGTCTCCCGGCAGCGACAGACCGTGTCCCGCAATCTATGCGAGAATGCCGCCCGAAGCCGCCGCCGAGCGCGGCCTGTCTCGAGGAGGAATTTACATGCAAACGCGCATCGCCCTGGCCACCGGCCTCGCCGTGCTTCTGTTGCCGCTCGGCGCATACGCCGCCGATGCCTGCAAGCAGCGCGGCGAGCTCGACACGATGTATTGCGACGCCAATAGCGACATGGTCGCCGACGCGCCGGCCGACCCGAAGAAATGGAAGAACCCGTCGACGATTGTATTTACTTACACGCCGGTCGAGGATCCCGCCGTTTACGAAAACATTTTCAAGCCCTTCACGACTTACCTCTCGAAATGCGTGGATAAGAAGGTCGTGTTCTATCAGGTGCAATCGAACGCGGCGGAGATCGAGGCGATGCGCTCGGGCCGGCTGCACGTCGCTGGCTTTTCGACCGGCCCCACCGCGTTCGCCGTCAATCTGGCCGGTGCCGTGCCGTTCGCGGTCAAGGGGACCGCGAAGGAATTTCAAGGCTACAACCTGGTCGTCATCGTCAAGGCGAGCTCGCCGTATCAGAAGCTCGCCGACCTCAAGGGCAAAAAAGTCGCGCACACTTCGCCGTCGTCGAATTCCGGGCACATGGCGCCGATGGCGCTCTTCCCCGGCGAAGGCCTGACGCCGGAGAAGGATTACAAGATCATATTCTCCGGCAAGCACGACCAGTCGGTGATGGGCGTCAATTCAGGCGATTACGAAGCTGGCGCGGTTGCGTCGGACGTCTTTCACCGGATGGCCGAGCGCGGCCAGGTCAAGGAATCCGATTTCCGGATCATCTACCGCAGCCAGAAATTCCCGACCTCGTCGTTCGCCTACGCGCACGACCTCGACCCCAAGCTCGTCGACAAGCTGCTGGGCTGCTTCTACGACTACCGCTTCCCGCCGGAGATGCAAAAAGCATTCGACGGCGCCGACCGTTTCTTCCCGATCAACTACAAGACGACCTGGGCCGTCGTCCGCGACGTGGCCAAGGGCTCGGGCGGCAGCTTCGACAAGGCCTCGTACGAAAAGGAAACGGCAAGGGAGGCGGCTGAGGCGGCCAAGAAGAAGTGACGCATCCGTCCAAGAGCGGGCATGCGTGTGCCCGCGATTGGAAACGGATGCGTCATCCCGGGCGAGCCCTTCGACTTCGCTCAGGACGGGCTGCGCGAGGCCCGGGATCCAGTGTCTTGAAATCAATGCCTCTGGATTCCCGCTGACGCAGGAATGACGGCCTACATTGCCAATGCTCTCACTGAAGCGTCTCTCCAAATCCTATGTCCCGGGCAAGCCGGTCCTCAACGATATCAACCTCGACATCGCCGCGCGCGGCATCACGGCGATCATCGGCCCGTCGGGGACCGGCAAGAGCACACTGATCCGCTGCATCAACCGCCTCGTCGAGCCCACTTCCGGCGCTATCGAATTCGAGGGCAGCGATCTGGTCCGGCTTTCGCGCAAGGCGTTGCGCCGGGTGCGGCGGCGCATCGGCATGGTGTTTCAGGAGTACAACCTCGTCGAGCGTCTGACCGTGATGGAAAACGTCCTCTCGGGCCGCTTGGGTTATGTGTCGCCATGGCGGGCGTGGCGGCGCAAGTTTCCGCCGGAGGACATCGCGCGCGCCTTCGAGTTGCTCGGGGTCGTCGGCCTCGCGGGCTTCGCTCACACCCGCGCCGACTCGCTCTCCGGCGGCCAGCGCCAGCGCGTCGGCATCGCGCGCGCGGTGATGCAGCAGCCCGCAGTGCTCCTCGCCGACGAGCCGACGTCCTCGCTCGACCCGAAGACCTCGGTCGAGATCATGCAGCTGCTCGCCGACATCGCCCGCGATCGCGAGATTCCGGTCGTCATCAACATGCACGACGTCGAGCTGGCAAAACGCTTCGCCGATCGCATCGTCGGCATGTCCTCCGGCAGCGTGGTCTTCGACGGCCCGCCCGGAAAACTGTCGGACGCCATGCTCAAAACGATCTACGGGGGAGAGGACTGGCTGCAGTGACATAGCCGCCTCGATGACGACCGCCGCGTCCGTTGCCCCGTTCCGATCCAGCGCCTGGGCGCGCGTGGGTTGGCTTGCGCTCGCAGCATACGTTGTCTATGCCTGCGCGCAGCTCGATGTGTCCGTGGACCGGGTCGTAAGCGGTTTGTCCAATGCGGCACATTTTTTCGGCCGCATGTTTCCTCCGAACTTCGCGCGCTGGGACCTCCTGGTCAAAGGCCTGAAGGAGAGCCTGCAGATCGCGGTGCTCGCCTCGGCGCTCGGGATCGCCCTGTCGCTGCCGATCGGCTTCATCGCAGCGCGCAACCTGCTGCCCGCATGGGTAAGCTGGCCCGCGCGACTGCTCATTGTCGCCGCACGGTCGTTCCATCCGGTGATCGTGGCGATTGTGTTCGTCAAGGCGGTCGGTTTCGGCGCGCTCGCGGGGATTCTGGCGCTGACCGTCGCCTCGATCGGTTTCATCGGCAAGCTCTTCGCGGAGGCGATCGAGGAGATTTCGCTCAAGCAGGTCGAGGCCGTGCGCGCGACCGGCGCCCCGTTCATGAGCGTCATCGGCTTCGGCGTGCTGCCGCAGGTGTTCGCCCGGTTCATCGGCTTCTGCACCTACCAGCTCGATTCCAACCTGCGCAATTCGACGATGGTCGGTATCGTCGGTGCGGGCGGCATCGGCGGGACGCTGTTCGCGGCGTTCCAGCGCTTCGACTACGACTACGTCTGCGCAATCCTGATCTCGATCATCGCCCTGATCATGGCCGGCGAGGTCTTGGCGATGGGCGTGCGCGCGATCTTCATCGACGGTCTTTCGCTCGCGGACCTGTTCCGCGGCCGGATGGGGCGGCTCGCCGCGCAAGGCGAGCGGCACCTCGAAGATGACTGAAGCGGCGCACAATCTCGCGTGGCGCCGCTTCACGCCGGCACAACGCGTCGCGCGCTTTGCGGTGTATCTCGCGATCGTCGCGGGAATCGTCGTCTCGATTCAGAGCGTCGAGGTCATACCCGAGTTTCTCGCCGATGCGCCGGAGCAGGTCGCCGATCTCTTCGCGCGGATGTGGCCCGTCGATCTCGCCTACTACCCGCGCGGGGTGCACGCCGCGCTCGTGGAGACGCTCCATATCGCCTCGCTCGGCACGCTGCTCTCCCTCGGCCTCGCGCTGCCCATCGGCTTGCTCGCGGCGCACAACATTTGTCACTGGACGCCGGTCAACCTGCTCGCGAAATTGATCCTCGTGTCGTCGCGTTCCGTGAATTCATTGGTATGGGCGCTGCTTTTCGTGGGCATCTTCGGCCCCGGCGCTCTGGCGGGAACGCTGGCGATCGCCTTCCGGTCCATCGGCTTCGTAGGGAAGCTGTTCGGTGAGGCCCTCGAGGAAACGAGCCACGGCCCCATCGAGGCGCTGGACGCGGCCGGCGCGCCCGTGCTGTCGCGGCTGACCTTCGGCTACTGGCCGCAGGTCAAGCCGGCGTTCTGGTCGATTGCGCTGTTTCGCTGGGACATCAACGTCCGCGAATCCGCGGTGCTCGGCCTCGTCGGCGCCGGCGGCATCGGGATGACGCTCGATGCCGCGCTCAACCTTTTCCAGTGGGAGCGCGTCGCGATCATTCTGCTCGCGATTTTCGCGATCGTGATCCTGGCCGAGGTCGTCGTCACCGTCGTTCGCAAACGGG
>JALYSM010000022.1 GCA_030854785.1 Pseudomonadota bacterium | reverse complement strand
TGGCGGTGCACTGCATCTGGGGCCCATGTGGTTTTATCTCACGGCGTTGCCGCTGTGGATTTCGCACAGTTGGCTGGCCGTCGCGTTGTTCATCGGCTTCATCTGCAGCCTCAAATTTCCGCTGGCTTACCTGTGCGGCCGCAAACTAATCGATGCCGACTTCGGGCTGCTGTGGGCTGCGGCGATGTTCGTTCCGGGGTGGACGAGCCTGGAGCAGCTCGTCTTCCTCAATCCGAACGCTGTCGCAGCGGCCGCCCTGGGGGTGCTCGCCATTTCGCTGCGGGGGATTGAAAAGAGAATCGGGTGGCCGACTTTTGCGGCGCTGGGCCTGGCGCTCGCCGTAGCGGTCCATGTGCATCCGACGTCCGTGCCGGTCTTTATCCTGGTCGCGCCGGTCTTGTGGATGCACCATCGACGTGGTCAGAACGTACTGAGCGCGTTAGTGGCGATCGCCATCGGCTTTTTCGTACCCTTCATTCCCTATGTCGTCAGCGAGATTCGCGGCGGTTTTGCGGACTGGGGAAGCGCGACCAAGTACGTCTCCGGCCAAGTCGTCCCCGCAAATATCGTCAACGTGCCAATGGTGATCGTATCCTACGTGCTCGCGGGTCCAGCAGTGACCGCGGAATACCTGATGCGCTGGAAGCCTGACCGTGCTGCCCTGCTGGGCGTTGCGGCGGCAGTCGCCGCCTTGACGTCAGTGGCCGGTTACTTCCATCCCCTCGCGCGACATCGGCTACTCCTCTTCCTCGCGGCGCTTCTGGTTTTTGCAGCGTGGATTACGGGCATGCGGCCGACTACGCCGCTTCAGTTCAGCTGGATACTCGGCCCGGTTGTCGCAGGGCTCGTTGCCATCGGGCTGTGGTCGCTCGGTCGGGTGGCCGCGCTTCGTCCACTCGTATGGGGACTTGTGGCGGGGAGCATCGTGTTCAACGTGTTCGCGATTCGCGCCATGGCGCTGACAGTGTGGGACGGAGAAGGGCATTTGCCCTCTCTGGAACTGGACATCAAGAACAAGCTTCCACCCACCATCTTTCGCGACGTGTGGTTTCCCGCGTTAAGCCACGGCGAGTTGGGGCAGGTTCTGTGTGCAGCCGGCGACGTGAGCCTGCACGGACATCTGGCTTATATCGCCGACAAGGACCTTGGTCTGGACGCACTTTTCGCATGCAACAACCGCTCGCGGCTGTCGCTGGTCGGCAGCGAAGCGCCCAGCCACTATTTCGGAATGACCCGCCCGTTCTGGCGGGCGCTGGGTGGCACTCCTGAGTGCTGGGTCGGATCGCTGGGCCTGACCCGGCATATGACGCCATTGCTGAAGCGCGAGCCGCTTCCGCTCGCGGACGGCTCGACCTACATGCCGCGACAGCTCGCTCGGAACCCACCCGCGACAACAATCCTTTCCGTCACCGCTCCCGGCCATGCAGGCGTGATGATAACCAACGTCCTCGACGGATACGAGTATTTTCAGATTGTTTCGGCCGACGCTGCCGGGCATGTCGTCTCGCCGCTTGCCGAGAACGATTTTTCATCGCTCTTCGCATCCGCAGGTGGCCGGGATGTCGTGCAGTGGACGTTCACCGTCCTGGCTACGAACCCGCAGGCCATTGACGTCGTGGCCGTAGATGCCGCTCAGCGCAACGATCCGCCACGCGCGCCGCGGCAAGCGTCAACGGAGCACTCCGTCTCCTGCAATGGGCGACATTGATCAATCGACGAGTACAACATCACCCCGGTGCCAGGATCGCCCGCAACTCTTCCGGGCGTTTCCAGTGATGGCCGCAGATGAAGCGCGGTAGACGCCATCGGCTTTCGCTGCCGGTGATCGGCTTGGGCTCATCGGTAAACGCCGCACGCAATCCGAGCCGTTCCGCGTTTCGAGGAAAATACTCCTCGACCAGAAATGCATTGGACTGCCCGAAGGGATAGGCGAAGAAGGGAGCATCGCGCCCGTCCGTACGAGCCGCGATAAATGCTTCCGCGTCTGCGATCTGAGCGTCGGCGTCCGCAACGCTGAGAACCTGCGTGAAATCCCCCCGGATCTGCCTCGAGTGCGCAACCTGGGGCAACGCCGGGTGCAGGTGGTCCCAGCTGTGGTTCGCGATCGAAAGCAGGCCCGTCTCGATGGCGGGGTTCCACCACTCGTCGGTCATCGCGCCCGGCCCGACATACGTATATGCAGCATCGTAGGTCGCCTCGATCGTGCGTCGCGCTTCGGGCGATGCAATAACAAAACTCGTCGCGCCGAGTTCGGGTTGCGCGCCGGCGCCGCGTAGCGAGATGAAATCGCGCATGATTCGCAGGAAGCCGCGCTGCCGTCCGAATTGCGGATGGGTGAATCCTTCGAAATCGTAGATCGGGCCATCATCGAACGTAATCGCGACTTGAGCCGGGGCGTTGCGGGAAGTGAGGTCTTGCGCGGCCCCAAAGAACTTGTCGACCAAGGTTTCGAGCGAAACAATCTGGCCGCCGCTGTCGGTGATGAGGTCCAGATCCGCCGCAAGAGCGATGTGGTCGTTGTGCGCGTAGTCGGTTCCGATGACGTGATGCGAGTGATACGTGAGCACAAACCCTTTCATCGACGTCTTCTTCATTGAGCTTTTTTGCGATCGGTGCGTGCGTCAACGCGTCGCCCCGGGCAGCTCGCCGACGACCGCTGCCAGCCCCGCCGGCGTGTTGACCGCCGCCACCTGCTCTCGCAGCTGCTGCTCGAATTCATCGATGTTGCTCGCGTCGACCCGGTTGCGGCCCTGGCATGCCGCCTCGACCAGCCGCTCGTTGATCGCCGGGTCGAAGTGGTAGATGTCATCATAGCGATCGAGATCGTGTGTCACGGCGCGTTCGCCCTGAAGATCGATCACGTGGACGTTGGCAAGCCGGCGGGTCGTTTCGAAGACGTAGCGCTTAAAGTCCAGGCTCACTTGCACCTGATCCCGCTGTGCGAAATCAAGCCAGACCAGAATCGAATACGGCGGCCAGACGAGATCGAACTCGGTCTCCGGATGATCGTGTAAGAGCGGCAACAAATTATGCACGAAGCTCGCACGCATGCCTTGAAGCGTACGCTGCGGCTGCTGGTAGCGCGTGTTGAGATGCCTGACATCCAAGCCGCGTAGCACCTGATCTCGCCCGAAGCGGACGACATTGCCCCAGAACCACGCTCCATTGGAGTCGGAGGTGAATTTCTCGCTCGCGTCGCCGGTGACGATGCGCCAAGCCTTGACGAGGACGTCCCAGGAAAGCAGGTACGGCAGATCGTTGAACGGATTGCGGTCGTAGAGATACCGGGGAAGCGGGCCGGCCACATCCTGCCGCTCGTCCACGCCGCCTGCGAACTCGTTGAAGTCCAGGACCGCGATGACCCGGCGCAGCGGCCGATCGGCAAATGCCGTTTCGAGCATCAGCCGCTGCTCGGACGCGCTCATCGCCGGCATGGAGAGATTGACCGCGGCGCCGCCGCAGACGCGTGCGACGAAATCGTTGCGCGAGTTCTCCATGATCGACGACCCGCTGACCACGGTGTCGTACGCCTGGTTCTTGGCGAGGCCGGGATCGATGTAGCGGTGATGCAGAAAATAGAACCGCGGCGGGTAGCGCGATGCGAGATGGTACTGCTGGAAGGGGTCGACCCACACGATGAAGCACGCCACGGCGCCGAGTACCGCGAGCGTTGCGCTGACGACGCCGGCGAACCAGCGCATGCTCGCACGTTCGATCGCGGGTCCCGGAGACGGTGGCAGTTCCATTAGGGCTCTCAAAAGTTGAAATACAGGAATGGAGTCACTCTACCAAGCTGGAGCACGGACCAGACGAGGCCCATCGCGATCGCTGCGCCGCGCGGCCAAGTCGGCCGGAACTCGAGCGCCATGGCGTTCGAGTTTCGCCGCAACGCGACGACGGCGATGCCCGCGGCGAGAACCAACCCCGCGGAGATTGCCGACGTCTGCGCATCCGGCACAAGTGCATGGCCCAATGCTTCCCGCCACGGCTCACCGCTCGCATTGGCACCGCCCATCGCGCGCAGCATCGCGCCTGCCGCAGGCAGCGAGCTCGCGCGAAAAAACACCCAGGTGACCATTACGAACAGGAACGTGAGCGCCCAGGCGATCGCCCGCGGCAGCCGCAGTCCCGTCCGCTCCCAGGCGCGCAGGCACACCAGGCCGAGGCCGTGCACGGCGCCCCAGGCGACGAACGTCCACGCCGCGCCATGCCAGAGCCCGCCCAGGAGGAACGTCGCCAGAATCGCCATTATCGTCCGCCACTCGCCGTGACGGTTGCCGCCCAGCGGAATGTAAAGGTATTCGCGCAGAAAGCGCGACAGCGTCATGTGCCAGCGCTGCCAGAATTCGCGGATATCGGTCGAGTGGTACGGCGAATTGAAGTTCACCGGCATCTGGATGTTGAACATGCGCGCCGCTCCTAGCGCCATGTCGGTGTAGCCGCTGAAGTCGAAGTAAATCTGCAGCGTGTACGCCAGCACGGCGAGCCACGCGGTCAACGCCGAGAGCGCTTCGGGATGATCGAAGCCGGCGGCGGCGAGCGGAGCAAGCGGGTCGGCGATGCACACCTTCTTGACCAGGCCGATCGCAAGCAGGAACAGTCCCGCCGCGAGATGGAGCGCCTGCGGGCGCTTGTTCGAGGCGGAAGCGAACTGCGGCATCATCTCGCTGTGGTGCAGGATCGGCCCCGCCAGCAGGTGCGGAAAGAAGCTTACGAACAGCGCGTAGTTGAGAAGGCTGGGCTCCTTGGCCTTGCCGCGATGGACATCGACGAGATACGCGATCTGCGTGAACGTGAAAAAGCTGATGCCCAATGGCAACACGATGTGCGGCAGCGCCAGCGGAAGGCCGGTCAGATCGGCGGCGTTGCGCACCGCGAAGTCGGCGTACTTGAACACGCCGAGCGGGATGAGATTGGCCGCGACACCGAACGCGAGCAGCGCCCTGCCATGGCGAGGGTTCCGGCGCAGCGCTTGCCCGATGGCGAAGTTGAAGCCGATGCTCGCCAGGATCAGCGGCAGATATTTCGGGTTCCACCAGCCGTAGAAGAAAAGCGACGCGGCGACCAGCCAGCCGACCGCCCACGTTGCCCTGCGCTCGAGCAGAAAATACGCCCCGAGCGAAAGCGGCAGGAAGTAGATCAGGTATTCGTAGCTGTTGAAGAGCATTGCGGATGCGAGGTGCCGCGCCGAGCGAGATTGAACACGGGAATCGGGTGTCGAGCAAGCGCGGCGTGAGCGTCTTCCAGGGGCCGTGTATGATCTGCAGCGCCTTCCTGACAACGCTCATGCTGCACGGACAGAAGATCGTCGTGGTGATGCCGGCGTACCGCGCCGAGAAGACGCTCGAGGAATGCTTTGTGGCGATTCCCCGCGACGTCGTCGACACCGTGCTGCTGGTCGACGACGCCAGCGACGACGCGACGCTCGCCGTGGCGCGGCGCCTGGGCATCAACGCGCATCGGCATCCCGAGAATCGCGGCTACGGCGCCAACCAGAAGACCTGCTATGCGCTGGCGCTGGCCGAAGGCGCCGACGTCGTCGTCATGCTCCACCCGGACTACCAGTACGAGCCGAAGCTGATCACCGCGATGGCCGCCATGGTCGCGTCGGGTGTCTACGATGTCGTCATCGGCTCGCGCATTCTCGGCAATACGGCGCTCTCCGGCGGCATGCCGCGCTACAAGTATTTCGCCAACCGCGTTCTCACCGCGCTGCAGAATCTGATCGTCGGCACCAAGCTCTCCGAGTTCCACACCGGCTATCGCGCGTTCGCACGCCGAGTTATCGAGACGCTGCCGCTGGCGGCCAATTCGCCCGATTTCATTTTCGACAACCAGATGCTCATCCAGGCGCATGCGTTCGGGATGCGCATCGGTGAAATCTCCTGCCCGACCCGGTATTTCGAGGACGGCAGCGAGATCAGCTTTGGCCGCTCGGTCGTCTACGGTTTCGGCGTGCTGTGGACCAGCATGCAATACCGGCTGTGGCGCTGGGGACTCGCCCACCCGCGCGTTTTCTCGGACCGACCCGAGCTCAAGCTCGAGCCGGCAAGCAAAGCACGGCCCGCCGCGACATGAGGCCCGCGGGCCGGTTGGCGTCGCTGTCGTTCGCGACCGGCGCATGGATCGTGGTGTTCACACTGGCGGTCTTCGCCGGCGCGTGGCTGCGCTGGTATCAGCTCGACATCCAGGTGCTGCTCGACGACGAGTGGCACGCCGTGCACAAGCTCCTGCACTCCGACGCCATCGGCATCGCGACGACCTTCGGCTTTGCCGATCACAGCATTCCGCTCACGCTCTACTACCGCTTCCTGGCCCTTCACGGAGGCTTGACGGAATGGGTGATGCACCTGCCGATGCTGCTCTCCGGCGTTGGTCTTCTCGTCGTCGCTCCACTGCTCTTGCGGCGCGAGACGACGCTTCCGGTGCGCGCGACCTGGGTCGCGCTCCTCGCGGTCTCGCCACTTCTGGTCTATCACAGCAAGGTAGCGCGGCCGTATGCGCTTACTTGCCTGCTCACGCTCATTGCGATCATCGCGTTCCGCCGCTGGTGGCTCGCTGAAGGCGCGACGAGAAGCTGGGGCGCGAGCTACGTCGCAGCGACCTCTCTCGCCGGCTGGCTGCATCCGATCACCCTGCCGTTCACGCTGCTGCCGTTCGCGTACTACGGAATCCGTGCTTTGTTCACCCTGCGAAGTGCGACAGGCGCTGCCGATGCTCCGGCCGGGCTCCGGCGATTGATTCTGCTCGGGATCCTTACCGCGATTCCGCTCGCAGCAGCGCTGTTGCCCCCACTTAGCAACGACTGGGTCCGTTTTTCCGCAAAGGCGGGCGCGCACTCGGTCACGCCGGAAAGCATTTATCGCACACTGCTGATGCTCTACGGCACCGCGCACCCGGCGCTGCTCATCGTCATGGCCGCACTAACGAGTCTGGGCATTCATCGGCTGTGGCGGCAAAACCGCGATCTCGTGGCGTATCTCTCGACCGTGATGCTCGGTGCCGCAGTCGCAATCGCCGTGGCCAGGCCGCAGTGGATTCATCACCCGGGTGTCAATGCCCGCTACCTGCTGCCGGCGCTGTCGTTCCTGTTGCTTTTCCTTGCCGAAGGTACGGTCGCGTGTGTCGAGCCGCTGCGGCGACCGGCCGTGCAGGCGTCTTTGATCGTCGTCTTCACAGCACTGCTGTTTTGGGCCGGGCCGATGCCGGATTATCTCTATCGTCCCAACCAGTTCATCGGACACCTGCGGTTCCAGTACGACTACGATCCCGCCCACAATCCGTACGTCCTGGAAATCCCGCGCGACCCGATTCCCGACTTCTATCGCCAGCTCGCGCAAAGGCCGCCACGAACGCTGACGTTGATCGAAGCGCCGTGGCGGCTCGAATCGAATTTCAACCCGCACCCCTGGTACCAGGAGATCCATCGTCAGTACGTGAAGATCGGGCTCACCACGCCGGTGTGCGGCGTGCGCGAATTCGGCGAGTATCCCGCGATCGTGCGCGCACTTCGATTCCGCAAATTCGTGCACTTGAGCGAGATCCTCGCCGGCAAAGCGTCCGGCGCCGACTACCTCGTCATGCACCTTGCGCCCTGGAAGACGCCGCCGGACGCCGAGGTCGAATGGCCCGACGTCACGGCATGCCTGCCGGAGATCGAGGCGAAGCTCGGAACGCCGGTCTATCGCGACGGGCAGATTGTCGTCTTCGACCTCAAAGCGAATCGATCTGGGTAACGCTTCCCGGGTTCACGCGCGTTCAACCGGGGCTACGAGATTCGTGCCCACCGTAGCCTGGGATGACCCCGGGCCTGACCCCGGGGGAATCCCGGGGCGGTCGCGACCGCCGGCCGTCGCCCCGGGTATCGTGCTTCGCACTCAACCCGGGCTACGGCGCTTCAACTCCTCGGTCGCGAGCTTGAGCGCCGCGACGAAGTGCGCGTTGGCCGCATCATTCTTACCGAGACGGCCGAGCATCTCGCCCAAAGCGAGGTGTGTGCGCCAGTGGTTATCCAGCGCGACGCTGGCCTCGAGATACGTCTGCGACTTGCCCCAGAGCTGCTGGCGCTGGCAGAGCGTCCCCAGCACGCGCAGCAACGCCGCGTCCTGATTGTGCGCGGCGAGCCAGTGCTCGGCCTGCTCGATCTGTCGCGTCGGATCGGGGATTCGACATTCGCCGTAGAGCTCGACCAGTTCGGAGTCCCATTCGCGCTCGAGGCTGCGGGCGATGATATCCGCCGCCTCGCGATCGCCGCCGAGTTGCAGGAAGCTCAAGGCCGCGGCGCGCGCGATCGGCGGCTGCGAGCGCATGGATTCGGGCAGCCGATTCCACGCGTCGCGCAAGCCGGCAGCATCGTGCGCCAGCGCACGTAACTGCTCGCGCTGCGCGGCAATCCTCACCTGCTCGCCTTGTGCGGCGTCGAATACACCGCGCTTGATCAGTTGCTCGACCAGCGGCGGGATGTCGGCGAAGCGGCGCGCCGCCTGTGTCGCGCGAAGCTCCAGCCGCAGCGCCGCCGTGTGCATGCCCGCTTCCCGCTTGAGCGATTGGAGAATCCGCAGCGCTTCCTGAGGCTGGCCCTGCTCCAGGGCAATTTCTGCCGAGAGTGTCAGGCGCGACACCGCGAGGCTCCTCGCCTGCGTTTCGGGCCGGGAGAGGAATCCTTCGGCCGCATCGAACTGGCGCACGTCGATCGCGGCGCGCGCCGCGACGAGCGCGGCCAGCCCAGACGAATGCGGCAGCGCCAACGCTTCCTGCGCCTGCTGTTGCGCCTTGCCGTAGCGCCCTTCGAGCAGCGCGACGATCGCGGCGTCGAGCTTTGCCCGCGCTCGATCCTTTTTCTGCAACCGGCGCGATGCGCGCACCTGCGCGGGCAGCTGCACCGTTCGCACGATCACGCGCAACCCGAAGTAGAGTGCAGCGAACCCGCCGACGATCAGGATGAGCAGCAGGTTGAGCGCCAGCTCGACGCGGTACGGCGGCGCGACCAGCAGCGCGTAGCCGGCGTTGAGCCTCGCCGCCAGCGCCGCGACCACCGCGGCGACGGCGAGCAGCAGGAACCAGAATAGAAAACGCATCGCCGCCTTCGTACGGTCAGCGCGTGCGCTTTTCGCGCGCGAGTTGCAACACGCGCACCGCATCGAGGCTGCCGGCGAGCCCCGGCAGCTCGGTCGCCATATCGGTCGCGCGCAGCTCCTTCAGCAGCGCCTGCAGCGACTGCACCGGCTTCGCGCGCGTATCGAAATACTTTTTCAGCCACACGTCCGCGGCGGCGAGGTCGGCGCGAAAATTGGTCTGATCGTGGAACAGGAGATCGAATCGCGCGGAGAGCAGCCGCAGCTTCAGATTCTCCCGCAGAAAAAACTGTTGCGGCGGCGTGAGCAGCGGCGCTTCGGGCCGGTCGAGATTCTCGATGCGTACGAGTTGCCGCACATCCTGCCAGGCATCGCGCAGGAAGCGCCGCCATGCCGACTCATCCTTTGGCGGCGTTTCCTGCGGGGGCGGCAGGCGTTCTTCCAGCGCGAGCGGCAGTCCATCGACCCCGGCGATCGCCTGATCGAGCCGCAGCGAAATTCCGGGCACGTCGACATAGGGTACGGCCTTCAACCGGTCCATATCGCGCGCGAGCGCGCGCCGCAACGGAACGAACTGCGGCCGATTCAGGCGCTGCAGCTTCGCGTCGGCCAACTGCAGCGCGGCGAGCGCCGCCGAGACGTTGCCGGCGAGCTGCAGCTGCTGGCTGGCAAGCAACAGTACCTGTTCAACCTCGGTCAGCGCCCACTCGTCGCGCGACGGCGCCAGCTCGCGATACAACGCGTCCAGCGCGGCCTGTTGCGTCTGGGATTCCGCGAGGCGGTTTTCGAGCAAGGCGATCTTCGCCTGCGCGTCGCGTACGCTGTCCTGCGCCGCCACCACCGTGGCGTGCAACACTTTGTCGCTCGCGTCCAGCTCGGCGAGACGCTGCGCGACTTCCGAGCGCAGCTGTCGGTCGCGGTTGTGCGCGTCGATCCATACCGCTGCGATAGCTGCCGCCAGCGCGACGACGAGCGCAAACGTCATCCAGCGGCGCCGGCGCGCCGGGTCGCTCGATTTGCCCTCGGCGCTCCGCGGGCGCGCGGCCGCCGGTGCCGGCGAGGATGCGGAAGCTTCGCCTTGGGGAGCGGACATGGTGGCCAATGCAGACGGGGACGCGAACGCCGCCGTCGATTGTAGCAGGGTTGCTTGTGCGCTCTTGCCGTGCATCTGGCCGTGCGGTCTGGCGTCGACTAGAATGCTCGTCTCATCGGTCGCGCGAGCCTGCTGCGACAAGAAGTCTGCCGCATCGTGATCATTTTGTCGCTCATCGTCATCGCCGCCGTCGCGGCGCTCGCCGGTTACTTCGTCGGTGCGCGGCAGCGTTCGCCGGCGACCGAGATTCCAGCAACAGCCGCGCCGGCCGCGACGCCGGTCGCTGCCGCGATGCCGCCGGCTGTCGAAGAGCGTGTCGGCACCGACCGCTTCGGCGAGGAGAAAGCCCGCCTCATTCGCAGCCGCGATAGCGAGGCCGCCGCGCTTCGCCGCGAGCTGGCCGATCGCGAGCCGACTATCGACCGGCTGCAGGCATTCACGCGCGAGCGGGCAGAGCTGTTGCGCAACCTCGCCGACACGCGCGCCGAGACTGCGCGCTACCGCCAGCTCGTGGTCGACATCGAGACCAATGCCCCGCCGCCAATCCTGGCGGGTTTGGGAGAGCCCGACGACCTGAAGCTCATCGTCGGCGTCGGCCCGGTGCTGGAGAGGATGTTGCATAGCCTCGGCGTCATGACGTTTCGCCAGATCGCGCGCTGGAGCGATCGCGAAGTCGCCGAATTCGACGCCAAGCTGCCCGAGTTTCCCGGCCGCATCGTGCGCGACCAGTGGGTGACGCAGGCGCGGGCGCTGCATGAATCCAAGTACGGCGAACGTCTATGAGCCCGCGCTCGCAGAGATGAGTACCGCGCCGCCTGCCGCCGCGCGGCACGCGGTGCCGGTGTCGAGCCTTCTGCTGGTCGTCATTCTCACGCTCGTCTGGGGCTGCAACTGGCCGGTGCTCAAGCTTGGCGTCAGCGAGCTCGCGCCGCTGACGTTCCGGGCGACGACGATGCCGTTCGCCGCAATCGGGTTACTGCTCGTGGCGAAGTTATCCGGCGATTCGCTCCGCATTCCGCGCGCACTGTGGACCAAAGTCGCGGCGCTCGCCTTGTTCAATATCGCCGCCTGGAACGGGCTGATTCTTTTCGGCGTCCAGCAGATGCCCGCGGGCCGCTCGGCGATCCTCGCCTACACGCTGCCGATCTGGAGCGTGCTCTTCTCGCTCTGGCTGCTGCACGAGCCACTCTCGGGCCGCAAGCTCGTCGGGCTTCTAGCCGGCATGGGCGGCATGGCGGTCCTCCTGGGCGAGGAGATCGTCAACGTGCGGCGCGCTCCGGTCGGTGCGCTCTTGATCATTGGCGCCGCGATATCGTGGGGATTCGGCACTGTGTTGCTACGCCGCTGGACGCCGCCGGTGCCGCAGAACACGCTGACCGGATGGATGATGCTGCTCGGCTGGACCCCGCTCGCGTTCGCTGCCCCGCTGTTCGATCCGCATCCCTTCGCGGCGCTGGCGTCGATGTCGGGCACGGCGTGGTTCGCGATCTTGTACAACATTTTCCTTGCCGGTACTCTCGCGCACTGGGCGTGGTTTCGCATGGCGCGGACGCTGCCGGTCGCGGTCAGCTCGCTCTCATCATTGCCGGTTCCGGTCGTTGGCGTCTTATCCGGGATGCTCTTTCTCGGAGAACGGCCGGGGGCGAGCGAGTTCATCGCCTTGGCGCTGGTGCTCGCGTCGCTCGCCGCGGTGATGTTTCCCGAGCGCAAGTTAGGTCAGAGCGCCACGTAGCCCGGGATGAGTGGAACGAATCCCGGGAAGAAGTCACCGAAGCTTCGCCCCGGGATTCGCCCTGCGGGCTCATCCAGGGTTACGTAAGCCCGGGAATCAACGTCAGCGGCCCCTTGCCGCCGAAGTAGGCGTCGAGGTTGGCCTTGCATAGATCGCCCATCGCCTGCCGCGTCTCGCGTGTCGCGCTACCAACGTGCGGCAGAAGCACGACGTTGTCCATGGCAAAGAGCTCGGCGGGAATGTGCGGCTCGTCGACGAACACATCGAGCCCTGCGCCCTTGATGACGCCGGCGTTGAGCGCCGCGACAAGCGCCGGCTCGTCGACGATAGAGCCGCGCGCGATGTTTATGAGCGTCCCCTTCTTCCCCAAGGCGGCAAGCACTTCGCTGTTCACGATGTTCCTGGTCGCTTCGCCGCCGGGGCAGGCGACGACCAGGAAATCGACTGCTGCGGCGAGCCCTTTGAGATCGCGCACGTACTCGTAGGGCACGTCTTGCGGCTTGCGGCCGGTGTACGCGACCTTCATGCCCATTGCGCGCACGCGTTCGGCGATTGCCTTGCCGATCCGCCCCAGGCCAAGGATGCCGACCTTCCGGCCCGCGAGCTTGGTGGTGAGCTCTGGCCCTCGCTTCTCCCACTCTCCGGCTTGCGCGAAGCGGTTGAGGCGCACGAAGCCGCGGCCGGTCATCAGGATCAGGCCCAGCGCGACGTCGGCGACGTCGTCGGTCAGCACATCGGGCGTGTTGGTCACCTTGAGGCCGCGTTTCTTGCAATACGCGACCGGTACGCCGTCGTAGCCGACGCCGAACACCGAGATGATCTCGATCTTCGGCAATTGCTCGAGCAATTCGGTCGGCGTCACGGTGCCGCCGCCCTGCACCAGGCCGCGGATGCGCGCACCCTCAGCGGCAAGCAGTCCGGTCTTGTCCTTCGACTGCACGTAGTCGTGGCATCGATAATCCGCCTTGAGCGGATCGTAGAGAAACGGGGGCAACGGTGCGGTGACCAGGATATCGACGGTGGGCATGGTTTCGACTCAACCTTTGTGTTGTGCAAAGTATTCTAGCAACGAAGCGAGCAGGCCGGCGTCGGCCGGTGGGGTGACGATTACGTCGCGCAGTCCCAATCCTCGCGCGCGCTCCGCAATGCCGGCGTGCGGGACGAAGGCCGGCGTCGCTGCGAGATGCGCGCGGCCTTCGCTGTCGAGGATGGTCCACAGGTTGTCGAGCCCCTCACCCGAGGTCAAGGTCACGGCGTCGACGCGCTTTTCGCGCCATGCATCCATCAGTCCGGCGGCGCCGCTCTCCGGTTTCGCGCGCCGGTAGCATTCCACGTACACGACGGTAGCGCCACGCGCCTCCAACGCGGTGCGTAACAGCTCGCGGCCGCCATCGCCGCGAAAAATGACGATTCTTTTTCCCACGACGTCCTGGAGCTCGGGCAACGCGAGCAGGCCCTCGCTGTCCATCGTCGTCGGCGGGATGCGCGCGTTGGCGATGCCTACCGCCGAGAGGGCGGCGGCGGTTCCTGGCCCCGGCGCGAGCGCAAGGGTGCTCGCCGGCCACGCCGCGGGATCGCCTACACCGTATTCGACCGCGTTGGCACTGACGAAAATCGCGATGTCGTAACGCGCGAGGTCCCGCTGCACCGCAAGCAGCGCCGCCACCTCCGCAGGTGGCAGGATGACGATCGCGGGAAAGACGAGCGGCCTGCCGCCCAGCGCTGCGATCTCGCGCGCCAGCCCCGCCGCCTGACGCGCCGGGCGCGTGATGACGATCCCCGCATCATTGAGCGCGCCGGTCACAACGATTCCGCCAGGATGGCCGCTGCATCGCGCGCGAGAAAGTCGCTGCCGAGCGCTTCGCCGAGCGCCGCGGCCTCGCTGGTATCGGCGACCGCCACGGATCGTTCGCCACGCAAGACCCTCTGTCCGTCGCGGCTGGCGACGAGACCGCGCAGCCATAGCTCGCGGCCGCGCCCGGTCGCATACGCGGCGAGCGGCGTGCGGCAACTCGCCGCGAGCTTGTGTCCGAACGCACGCTCGGCCGCGGTTGCAAGCCCCGTTGCGGCATCCGTAAGCGGCTCGAGCGCAGCGATGACGTCCTTGCGATCGGCCCGGCACTCCAGCGCGAGCGCGCCCTGGCCGATCGCGGGCAGGAAGTCTTCCGGATCGAGCAACGCCGTGATGCGGTCGGCGAATCCGAGCCGCTTCAGCCCGGCGGCCGCAAGAATGATCGCGGCTTGATTGCCCTGGTCGAGGCGATGCAGCCGTGTGTTGACGTTGCCGCGCAGCGGCTCGACCCTGAGCTGCGGATAGCGCGCGCGCAACTGTGCCTCGCGCCTCAAGCTCGACGTGCCGACGACGCTTCCCGACGGAAGCGCGGCGAGCGAGGGATGCGCATTGGACACGAACGCATCGCGCGGATCCTCGCGGGCCATGATCGCCGCCAGAGTGAAGCCCGGAGGCACGCTCATCGGTACGTCCTTGAGCGAATGCACCGCGAGGTCGGCGCGATCATCGGCCATCGCCTGCTCGAGCTCCTTGATGAACAGTCCCTTGCCACCGATGTCCGCGAGCGGGGTTTCGACCATGCGGTCGCCCTGCGTGGTCAGGCCGAGAAGCTCGACGCGGCACGAGGGATACAGCGCCAGCAGGTGGCCGCGCACGTGCTCCGCCTGCCACAGCGCGAGCAGCGATTGTCGCGTGGCGATGACGAGTGTCGCGGGCGGGAACGGCGCGTGGGACATGGCGGGAACGCGGCCGACCCTCTACTCGCGCCGCCGGAACCATCCGGTGATCGCGAGGCGCTCGCGCCTTGCGGGCAGGACCTCGTGCTCGTAACGGTCGGCGAGAAAGCATACGAGGGTGCCGCCGACGGGAATGATATCGCGCGCATCACCCGCCGAGACGTGGAGGCGCAGGACACCGCCGTCGGCCGCGGTCCACCCTTCGTTGAGGTAGATGACGCACGACAGGGTACGGGCGTCGTCGTCGCGGAACCGATCCCGATGGCGGCGGTAGAACGCGCCGGGAGGATACAGCGCGTAATGGCCCTCGAAGGCAAAAAGCCCGAGATACGCCGACTCGTTGAGCGCGACGCGCAGCGTTTCCAGCGTGTGCCACAGCGCAATCTCGGCGGGCGCCGGCGCGTGCTCGTCGAGCCACAGCGTGCGATCCCCGCGCACGTCGCTGCGCACGATCCGGTCCGTGCCGCGCCCGATGCACGCGGCGCGGAAATCGCCCACGAGGTCACGATGGCGCGCCTCCGTGGCGAGCGCAGCGACGATCGGCGCGGGCAGAAAATCGGGGACGATCGCGCAGTGCCCGCCAGCAATGGATGCGCATACGCGTCCCACCGCCGAGTCGGAGACCGTTGCCGGAGTCATTTCGCGTTCGCGTCCATCTGCATGATGCCGAAGATGTTGCCTTCGGTATCGTGGGCGTACGCGAGCCAGCCCACAGCGGAAATCGGCATCTTCGCTACGACGATCTTGCCGCCGGCATCGCCGACTTTGCGGATTGCGGCATCGACGTCGGCCACGTCGACCGTGCAGACGAACGCATTGGCCGCCTGCATCGGCGTGGGACCGGGGCCGCGCCGCGGCAGGAGGCCGCCATCGATGCCGGACGTGCCCGATTCGCCGGTCTTGACCAGCCAGTAATCCTGCGGCGCGTCCCATTGGCTGAACGTCCAACCGAACAGCGCAGTGTAGAACTCAATCGCGCGCCGTGGGTTGTCGGCGTGAATCTCGAAATGAATGGGACGGTGCATGAGCGTTCCTCGACCTCGGAGAGCGTCTGCCATCTTATAATGCCGCAAGCGCTCGGGTGCAACCGCGCGTCAAACAACGTATCGACCTCACGGCTCGTTTCATGCGCATCGTCATCACCGGCGGGGCCGGTTTTCTGGGCAGCCGCCTCGCCCGCGCCCTGCTCGAGCGCGGCACGCTTACCGACGCGCGGGGCGAAGCGCGCGACTTGCGCGAGCTCGTGCTCGTCGACGTGGTCCCCGCAGCCGTCGCCGATCCACGCGTGACGGTCGTAATCGGCGATCTTGCCGAGCCGGCGTTGATCGAGCGCGTCGTCACGCCCGCCACCGACTCGATCTTTCATCTCGCGGCGGTGGTGAGCGGCCAGGCCGAAGCGGAGTTCGACGTTGGCATGCGCGTCAACGTCGATGCGACGCGCGCGCTGCTCGAGCGCTGCCGCAGCATCGCGCGGGCGCCGAAATTCGTGTTTACCAGCTCACTCGCGGTCTTCGGCGGCCGGCTGCCCGATCCGGTGCCCGACGATGCGCCGGTGACGCCCCAGACTTCCTACGGCGCGCAAAAGGCGATCGGCGAATTCCTCGTCTACGACATGACGCGCAAGGGTTACATCGACGGACGCAGCTTGCGGCTGCCGACGATCACGGTGCGTCCGGGGAAGCCCAACAAGGCCGCGTCGTCGTTCGCGAGCGGCATCATCCGCGAGCCACTCTCCGGCGTCGATGCGATCTGCCCCGTCGCGCCAGCCACGCAGGTGTGGGTGTCCTCGCCGCGCGCGGTGATCGCGAACCTGATCGTCGGGCACGAGGCGCCGGCGGCCGGCTTCGCGCACACGCGCTCGGTCAACGTGCCCGGAATCCACGTTGGCGTGGGCGAGATGGTCGCTGCGCTGCGCCGCATCGCCGGCGACGCCGTCGCCGATCGCGTCAAATGGCAGCTCGATCCGGCGGTCGACCGCATCGTCTCGACGTGGCCCGCGCGCTTTGCGCCCGTTTTGGGACCGGCGCTCGGCATGCGGGCCGATCCGGACTTCGACAGCATCGTCCGGGCGTACATCGACGACGAGTTGCCGAGACGCTAGCGACCTTTCCTAAGCCAGAACGTCACGCAACGTCTGCGATCGCTTCCGGCTCCATCTCGCGCAGCGCGCGCAAGAAGATTTCCGGCCCCGACTCTTTGAGCAGCGCCGCGTCGGAAAGGATGCGGCGCCACGCGCGCGCGCCGGGCGCGCCATGGTAGAGGCCGAGCACGTGGCGCGTGATCGCCCGCATTGCCACGCCCCGGGTGAGCTGCGCCTCGGCATAGGGAACCAGCGCCTCGACGATCTCGGCGCGCGTGCGCTCCGGTGGCGCGCCGCGCGACTCGCCGAACACATAACGGTCGGCCTCGGCGAGCAGCCACGGTTGGTGGTATGCCGTGCGGCCGATCATGACGCCGTCGACGCGCTCGAGCTGCGCCGCGATCGCCTCGTGGGTTGTAACGCCGCCGTTGAGGACGATCGTCAGCTCCGAAAAATCGCGCTTCAAGGCGTAGACGTGGTCGTACTTGAGCGGCGGCACTTCACGGTTCTCCTTCGGCGACAGTCCCTTAAGGATTGCGTTGCGCGCGTGGACGAGGAATGCGACCGCGCCGGCGCTCGCGACCGTGCCGACGAAATCGCGCACGAAGGCGTAATCCTCGACGGCATCGATGCCGACGCGATGCTTGACGGTCACCGGCAGCGCAACTGCATCGCGTATGGCCATGACGCAATCGGCAACCAGCGCGGGCTCAGCCATCAGGCACGCGCCGAAGCTTCCGGTCTGCACGCGCTCCGACGGGCAGCCGACGTTGAGGTTGATCTCGTCATAACCCCAGGCTTCGCCCAATCGCGCGCAGTGCGCGAGCGCCTGCGCGTCGCTGCCGCCCAGCTGCAGCGAGACGGGATGCTCGGCCGGATCGAAATCGAGATGCCGTGGCACGTTGCCGAACATCAGCGCGCCGGTCGTGATCATCTCGGTGTACAGACGAGCGCGCGGGCTCACCAGGCGGAGGAAGTAGCGGCAATGCCGGTCCGTCCAGTCCATCATAGGCGCAACGCATAAGCGGTGCGACAAGTCGTTCATTCTGTTCGTCTAAATTCCTCTCAGTCGGTCCAATAGATTATTGGAACGATTGAGCATTTTAGCTCCAGTCGATTACTCCATACTGCGCTCGGCCGCGATTGAATGCGCATCGCCGGCGGCCCGAAGCAGGCCACGTGGCTCGCCAGTGCACACGCTGCGCACACGAAATGTGGAGGAATGACGGAGAACGGAAGCAACTATTGCAACGCCCGGACGCACGCGTTTCCAGAAAGCAGTCGTTCATCGCGAACCAGGCCTTCGAGGATGCGCGAGTGCCACAAACGCGAAGCCCTGCGATGTACTCGCAGGGCTTTACAAGTTGCCACAGGTCGTGGCGTCTCTTCGTCACGTCACCGCGACACATGCCGACCTGTCGTTACCGGCTTCTGCGTGGCACTGTCGGGAGATTCATCGATAGGTCTGCTCCGGTTCGCCGGCTCGGGATAACCCTCAAACATCGTGTAGAGGGTGGTCGCTGCCCGTTCGCCTTAGGTACACCCGCAATACTGGGCGCGCACAACAGCGACACACTAATGCAGCAACCGGATCATCAGTCGTTAGTTTGAAAATACATCCCGACCCGGATTACCGAAGCGGTCTCAGTTGACGCCTTTTGCGAGTCACCGTCAAGCGGTATCGGCGAGGTAATTGCACACTTCGACTTGGCACGCTAAACGCCTTTGGGCTCACCCGGCTGAGCACATTGAAAATGCTTAACATCGGTCCGTCACCGGCAACCATCGACCCGTTGCGGACATGACCGTTCGTTAGAACCGGACATACGACATAGCGCAAGCTGACGATTGACGGTAGCGCGGCCGCCAGCACGTCGCAATAACGGTGGCGATGGACCGGCGGCGGCGGAACGAGCGACCTCACAGTTCGCTCAGCAACCAAACGCCACAGGAATTTGCCATCAGCCGGAAGGAACAAGAAAGCGTATTCTTACCCGCGGACTCTAACGCCCCCGGACTAAATTGGGTGTCAGGTCGAATTCCCTGTCGGAGTTGTGGTTGCTATCGAACGACTTGGGGCCGGATGTGCTGGTTCGGTCTCGCCGCGGGGATTTGCTCCCCAGATCGACGTTGCCCAAACGTCCGTGCCGACGAGGGCCGAGGTCGCCGGATTCGACATGGCAGGGCTATACTTGAACGGCTGACTCTGCGCATGCAAGTCGGCAACGCGAGCGGGTCCAACGGAATGGAGGCAACCATGGCGAGGCACGTGATGCGCACCCGCAGCAAGCCCTATCCCGTGACCATCGGCGGCGAAACCAAGTTCATCTGCGGCTGCGGCCTTTCGGCGAACCAGCCATTCTGCGACGGGACGCACAAGAAGACGCTCGACGAGAAGGAGGGAACGCTCTGCTGGTACGACGCGGATGTCGTGCGCCACGAGTTGACAGGCACGTTTTCCAACATCCGCACTCCCAGCGAGTAAC
>JALYSM010000168.1 GCA_030854785.1 Pseudomonadota bacterium | reverse complement strand
GTCCTGCCCGCAGTGCGGATGCATGCACGCGGCGGCACCGGACAGGCGCGCGAGCTCGGCGGCTGCGTGCTTTACGACAAGCTGGTCGAGGTTCTCGATCCAGACGCGGGGCGCGCGCCGTCGGTGTCATCCGCCGCCACGGGGACGCCGAAGGTCGCAAAGAGCGTCGCGCCACCGATGAGGGAAGCCACGAGCGGCGACGCCCCCGGCAAGTCCGGCGGAGCGGGTGCAGACGGCGCAAGCGGCGCCGGGTCCTCGCAGCAGGACGCGCAAGTGTTGTCGGCGCTGATCGGCGTCTTGAATCAGCTGCAGCGCGGCTCCGCGGTCGCGCCTCCGCTACCCGAATGGAACGATCTCGATCGCGACGTGTTGCTCGACGGGACAGCCCACCAGCTGCGCGCCCTGAAAGACGGCCTCGCCCGCAAGGGCGGATCGGCGACCGACGTCGTCACCATCGACATCATCGCCGGCGTGCTGGACTACGCGTTCGACGACCCGTACTTGCCCGACGAGATCAAGGCGGTATTCGGCCGTCTGCAGATTCCCCTTCTCAAGGCGGCGCTGCTCGACCGGCGGGTCCTCTCCGATCCGCAGCATCCGACACGACGCTTCCTCGAAACCCTGGCACAAGCGTCGGTCGACCTGCAACCGGAGTCGGCGACGGGCCGCTCGCTAATCGAGCTCGCGAACCGCCTGGCCCGGCGCATTCGCGACAACTTCGACGACGACTTCACTCTCTTCGAGACCACTAAGGCTGACCTCGACGCATACCTCGACGCCGAGCGCGCGGATGCCGACCGGCGGGTTGCCGAGGCCGTCCCGCCGCTGATCGCGCAGGACGAACGCGCCGATGCACGCGCCGAGGCGCAGGTCGCGCTCGACGCGCGACTGGCGGGGCGCAGCGTTCCACCCGCAGTCCGCGCCTTCCTCGATCACGAGTGCATCGAACGGCTGACTACCATTTGCCTCGAGGATGGGCGCGACAAGCCCGCCTGGGCGAGCCAGCTCGCGATCGTCGACGAGTTGTTGTGGAGCATCCAGCCCAAGTCGGGCGCCGCGGCGCGCAAGCGGCTCGTCGAGCGCGTGCCGGTGCTCCTGCGCAGCATCGACCAGGACTGGCCAACGGACGAAGAGGCGCAGTCGCGCCGGCAGGCATTGTTGTCCTGCCTCTTGGACCTTCATCTCCGTTCGATGAAGGCCGTCGACGAAGCTGCCACGGCTCCACCCGTCGGCGCACACGCTCTTCCCGCGGCGGCTGCGGTCGCTCCAACGACGGCGATGGCCGCCTTACCCGAGCCCGACGACTACGACGAGCAAGTGCAATCGCTGGTGCGCGGCGACTGGTGCGAGTTCAAGAGCAAGGATGGCAAAACGGTGCTGGCGAGATTTGTCTGGCGCGCGCCGCAGCGGCGCCGGCTGCTCTTCAGCCATCGCGACGGCAGCACGGCGTTTGTCCACACGCCGGATGGCCTGGCCGAAGCTTTTCGCAGCGGCCGCGCCACGCTGGCGATTGGAGCCGCCCCGCTGTTCGAGCGGGCAATGACGCGCTTGGTCGCGACGCGCTCGCAATCGACCGGGAGAGTGGCCGCGACGACCGTATAAAGTCGGACGCACATGTCCCGTTTGCTCATCACGATCGGCGTCATCCTCGTCGCCGTCGGCTTGGCGTGGCCTTTGCTCGCGAAGCTCGGGCTCGGACATCTGCCGGGGGATATTCGCATCGAGCGCGATGATTTCACGCTCTTCATTCCGCTTACGTCGGGACTGATCGTGTCGGCAATAATCAGCCTCATCCTATGGCAGCTGCACAACTGATTGTTGTGCTCACTCGTTCGCTTGGAGAATGTGTAGCCCGGGATGAGTGACGCGAATCCCGGGTTTCCCCCGGAATCAAGTCCGGTCGATCCAGGCTACGGCGATTCCCGGCGGCGCAACTCGCTCTGGCACCGCACATCGCCTATCATCCGGGCGATGGACGACACCGACACGGCGCCGTCGCCGACTGTCAGCACGTCGACGCTATTTGTCGGCTTCCTCAAGATCGGGTTATCCGGATTCGGCGGCGTGATGCCCTTCGCGCGGCGCATGATCGTCGAGCGGCGGCGCTGGCTCTCCGAGCTCGAGTTCCTCGACGTGTTGTCGCTGTCGCAGTTCCTGCCCGGGCCGAACATCGTCAACGTATCGGTCATCATCGGCCGTCGCTTCCAGGGCGTCAGGGGCGCAGCCGCGGCGTACGCGGGATTGTTGCTGATGCCGCTCGTCATCGTTCTCGCACTCGCGACCGTGTACGCGCAATTCGCGCAGGTCGAGGCAGTGCGCGGCGCGTGCCGCGGCGTGTCGGCGTCGGCATCCGCACTTATCGTGGCCACCGCGCTGAAGCTCGCGCGGCCGCTCAAAACGTCGGCCTGGCAGGTCGTCATTTGCGGCGCCGCCTTTGTCGCGGTTGCACTCCTGCGCGTGCCGCTGCTGTGGATGCTCGCCGCGCTGTGTCCGGTCTCGATCGGCATTGCCTGGTGGAAACGCGCATGATCCCGCCGATTCTGATCGAGCTCGCGGCACAGTTCCTGGCGCTGTCGCTGCTGTCGATCGGCGGTGCCAACGCGGTGATCCCGGAAATCCAGCTGCGCGTGGTCGAGACGGAGCACTGGATGACCGATGCCGACTTCGCGCAGCTCTTCGCCCTGTCGCAGGCCGCACCGGGGCCGAACGTGCTCATCGTCAGCCTGATCGGCTGGAAAGTCGCCGGCGTGCTCGGCGGCATCGTCGCCATGCTGGCCATGTCCGGCCCGTCGTCGGTGCTCACCTACGGTGTCGCGCACGCCTGGGAACGCTGGCGAGACGCGCCATGGCGCATCGCGATCCAGCGCGGGCTCGCGCCGGTAACGGTCGGGCTGATCCTCGCCTCGGGATACATCCTCACGCGCGCCGCCGATCATACGTGGAGCGCGTATGCGATCACCGGAGCGACACTCGCGCTCTCGCTCTCGACGCGGCTGCACCCGCTGTGGATGCTCGGGGTCGCCGCGATCGCGGGAGCGCTCGGGTTCGCTTGAGGCGACCGCAGTCGCATGCCGGAGCTGCCCGACGTCGTCGTTTACGTCGAAAGTCTCGCGAGACGCATCGCGGGCCAGCGGCTCGACCGCGTTCATTTGGTCAGTCCGTTCGTGCTGCGCACCGTCACACCCTCGCCTGCCGCCGCCGAGGGCCGGCGGGTCGCCGCGGTGCGCCGCCTCGGCAAGCGGATCGTCATTTGTCTCGAAGATGAGTTTTTCCTCGTGCTGCACCTGATGATCGCCGGACGGCTTCGCTGGCTCCAGCGTGGTGACAAGCTACCGGCGCGCATCACGCTGGCCAGTTTCGAGTTTGCCGCGGGCACATTGGCCTTTACCGAAGCCGGCAGCAAGAAGCGCGCCTCGCTCCATGTCGTGCAAGGCGAGGCCGCGCTCGCGGCGTTCGACATGGGCGGACTCGACGTGACCGGCGCTGATCCGGCGGCTTTCCGCGAGCGGCTGCTGCGCGAGAACCATACCCTCAAGCGCGCGCTTACCGACCCGCGTCTCTTCAGCGGCATCGGCAACGCTTACTCGGACGAGATCCTGCACCGGGCGCAGCTGTCGCCGATCGCTCTCACGCAGAAGATCTCGCTCGAGGGGATCGCGAGACTGCACCGGGCTGCGTGCACGGTCCTCGCCGAGTGGACGGTTCGCCTGCGCGCCGAAACCGGCGACGACTTTCCTACCCGGGTGACCGCATTCCGCCCGGACATGGCCGTGCACGGCAAATTCGGACAGCCTTGTCCGGTCTGCGGCGCGCCCGTGCAGCGCATCGTCTACGCTGAAAACGAAACGAACTACTGCGCCCGCTGTCAGCCTGGAGGCGCGATCCTTGCCGATCGCGCGCTGTCGCGGCTCTTGAAGTCGAGCTGGCCGCGATCGATCGACGAGCTGGGCTGAGCACGCGAAGTAGCGTATTGTTGGCAATCGCCAGGGGAGGCACCATGCGCTGGGACGATTTTCGCCGCAGTGAGAACGTCGAGGACGCCGGCAGCGGCGGCGGCTTTGGTGGCGGGTTCAAGATCGGTGGAGGCGCGCTGATAGCGATCGTCGTCATCAGCCTGTTGCTCGGCAAGAATCCGCTCGACGTCCTCACCCTGCTTGAAACAGGCGCGCCTCCGACCGCGCAGGCGCCGGCGGGGGCGCCGCCCCACGCGCCCGCGCAGAACGATCCGCAGGTCGATTTCGTGCGCGCGATCCTCGGCGATACCGAAGACTTCTGGAATGCCGAGCTCACCAAGCGCGGTAGTCGCTACCAGCCGCCCAAACTCACGCTGTTCCAGGGTCAAGTCGCATCGGCCTGCGGGTACGCGAACGCGGCGATGGGCCCGTTCTACTGCCCGGGCGACCAGCGCGTATATCTCGATCTGCGGTTCTTTCAGGAGCTCACCCAGCGCTTCGGCGCGCCGGGCGAATTCGCGCGTGCCTACGTGATCGCGCACGAAGTCGGCCACCACGTACAGAACCAGCTCGGGCTCATGCGCGAAGTGCAGCAGAAGGCGGAGAATGCGTCGGACCGCGTGCGCAACGCACTGTCGGTACGGCAGGAACTGCAGGCGGACTGCTTGGCGGGCGTATGGGGCCACTCGGCGCAACAACGCGGAGCGCTCGACACCCGCGACGTCGAGCAGGGCATCGCTGCCGCATCGGCCGTGGGCGACGACCGGTTGCAGCAGCGCTCGCGCGGGTATGCGGTTCCCGAATCGTTCACGCACGGTTCCTCGGCACAGCGCGTGAAGTGGTTCCGCGTCGGGTTGTCGTCGGGAGACCTCCGGCAATGCAATACGTTTTCGGCATCCGACCTCTAGTGGTGCGAGACGCGCGCCCTTGCGAGGCGGAAAAGAAGGTCGGCGCCTATCCGCAGCGGCGGTGCGGCTTGCACGCCCGAACGGTCTTGCTGGAGCCGGCCGTTCCGCCTATAGTCGAAGGGCCGAAAGGAGGGATCCCATGAAGCTTATCCTTGCTTTGTGCGGCGCGGCGCTCATCGCCGGCTGCTCGTCGGTGCCGGTGCAGACGGTGCAGAAGGTCGAAAGCAACCACGCCTGCGACTACGCTCTGATGCAGCGGATCGAGCGCGCGTGGCAGCCGACCCTGACGCAGCGGTTTTGGGTGAATTGCCCGCAAGTCCGCCGCGACAGCAGTAAGACGTCCTGATTGCCGCTCTGGACGGTGCCGCATTGCGACGCGGCACCGCCTGGCTCCGGTCGATGGTGACCGGCGTCAACTGTCCCGGCTGCGGCGCGGGAATGCAGACGCTCGAGTTCGAACGTCTGCACACCGGGTCTATCGCCCTCGACTTCTGCTTCTCCTGCCAGGTCATCTGGTTCGATACGCTCGAGAGCCTGCAGCTTTCCCCCGGAGGCATCCTCGAGGTCTTCAAGGCTTTGCACCAACAACGGGCGCCGACGCGAACCACGTTGACGGCGTTGCTCGGCTGCCCGCGTTGCCATACGCGCCTGGCATTGACCCACGACCTGCAACACACGACGCACTTCACGTATTTCCGCTGCGAGTTCGGCCATGGGCGGCTCACGCCGTTCTTCCAGTTCCTGCTCGAGAAGAATTTTGTCCGCCCGGTGACCGGTGCCGAGCTCGCCGCGCTCAAGGCCAAAGTGAAGTTCGTGCAATGCTCCAATTGCGGCGCGCCGCTCGACCTTGCGCACGATTCGGCATGCCGGTATTGCGGCTCGCCGATCTCGATCCTCGATCCCGACGCCGTGGCCAAGACACTGGCCCAGTACGGCCAGGCGCAGGCGCGGCGCAACACCATCGACATCGATAAGCTCGCCGACGCGCTCATGAGGCCGCTACCTTCCGACGCGATGTCGCCAGACCGCCTCGGCGATCTCGTCATAGATGGCCTCGCGGTCGTCGCGGCGCTGCTCGTTCGCTAGCCCCTTGCCGCCCCACGTCTCGCACGGCCGTCGCGCCACCGCCCGGCACTTCGGCGGGGCACCCCTGGGCGGACGTCGCTGCTTCCCCCGCGCCACGCGCGGGCTTAGAATCCGCGTCTTTCTCGTCGCCCAAGGCTCAACGATGAACCCCCGCCCGTTTCTGATTGCCCCGATTGCCGTGCTGGCCATTGTCGCCCTGCCCGCGCTGGCGCAAGCGCCCGCCACGGCCACCGCGATGCCAGCGATTCCGCCGCACAAATGCGTCGCTCCCGGGTATCCGAGCGAGGCTGGCTTACAAAAGCGGGGCGAGGCGTACAACCGCGCGGTCGAGGCGTTCAACCGGGACTACAAGGCCTACGGCGAGTGCATCAAGAAGTATGTCGACGACACGAAACTATGGGTCAAAGCGGCGGCCGACGCGGGCAACAAGGCGATCGACGAATACAACAAATCCGCCGAAGAGCTCAAGCAGCGGATCGAGGCCGAAAAGTAGCTGCGGCGCGAGCCCGCGGCGAGGAGCCCCGTGCACGAAGTGAGCGGGGATCGCGCGTGGCGAGTAGCGGCGCGAGCAGCGAGAGGGGACCCGCTTGCGGGGGTCGAGCGTCCGCGAGTCGCCGCACGGGGCCGACACGATGCGCTCCGTTTCGCGTCGACCGAGCAAGGAGGCCGAGGACGCTGCGGCCGACACGCAACGAGACATTCGAGGACTTACGCCCAAAGAGGCCGCCACGGCGCGGCTTGGCCGCAAAGCGTCGCGAGCAGGCCCGCCTGCGAGGTGGCCCGGAGCGAGGCGCGAGACAGTACGGAAGAAGTACGGCGAGCGCCGAGCGCTCAGTGGCCAATGAGCACAACAAAGCAGGCGAGACGCGCAGCAGCTTTGCGCGCGTTCTCAGCGCACGACCGTCCTGTCGACGCCCTCTACCTTTCCGTTCGCGCAGACGACGCGCGTACGCGTCGGGCTCGCGCTACCGGCGGGCTCGTAAACGTATTCGGTCGTGGCGTCGCTCGAGCTATCCAACGGCGGGACCTCGCGCTGGCGATCCGGCCTGCCGAGCGCGGCAAGCGCCTGCCTGCAATCCTGGCCGCGTGCTACCGGCCGGGCAGGATCGGCTGGACTCGGGCTTGCGAGCGCCGAGCGCGGGGTGTCGAAGGCTGCGCGGGGCGGCTCAGGCGTTGCCCGCAATGCCTCGGCAAGAGCGCGGTCGAACACCGGCCGAGCCGGTTCCGGCGAGATGCTCGCTACCGCGCCGACAACCGGCGTCTCGCGGAACCAGAGAACTCGATCGGCGAGGATTCCGACCTGCACGCTGCGGTCGGGGAAGGCGTATAGCCATACTTCCGCGGCGCCGGCGGTCGCGGTATCGCGAACCTCCGCCGGCTCGCCGAGCGCGTCGCGCACCCAGTGTAAAGGCATCCCCGTGACGACGCGGTGCAGGGCGGCGTTCCGGCGCCACTCCGCTTCCTTCTCCGTGCGGTCAGTGGTCCAGCTATTGTCGAAGATGTCGACGCGACCCGCAGTCACGCTCTTGGGGCACGGCTCGTTCTGGTAAGTGACATTGCCCGAGCCATCGGTGCACTTGAGGATCTGTGCCGCGGCCGGAGCGACGAGCACTACGAGCGCGGCAAGTCCGGCGGCAATGCGCAGGATCCACACGAGCGCCCGGCCGGGTTGCCAGCAAGAGGCCATGATTCCCACTTTACGCTCGCGCGCCGATAGCGTCACGTCGCGCTGCGGGCGGCGCTGAAGTACACTCTCCCGACCATGCCGACGCCTTCCCCTGTGCTTTCCGCCACCCGCCCGCGTCCAGTCGACGTATCCACCGTCCCGGAGCCGGCGGCGATCGCGCAGGCGACGCTCGAGGGCTTCAACCGACACTACGCGCTGTTTCGCGACTGCGCCCGTGCGGCCAAGAGCCACTTCGAAGCCGGCAACTGGCTGGCGATCGCGCACACATCCCAGGATCGCATCGACTTCTACGATCGACGTGTCGCCGAAACGGTCGCTCGGCTGGAGCGCGAGTTCGGCTGCGAGAGAATCGACGAGGGCCGCTGGGAGGCGGTCAAACGGCATTACATCGGACTGTTGATCGATCACAAGCAACCCGAATGCGCGGAGACCTTCTTCAACTCCGTCTCCTGCAAGATCCTGCACCGGACGTATTTCCACAATCGCTGCCTGTTCGTCCGCCCCGCGGTGTCGACCGAGCACATCGACGCCGATCCGCCGTCGTACCGGTCGTACTATCCGCGCCAGCATGGGCTGCGCCAGGCGGTGATCGACGTGGTGCTCGATTTCCGGCTGGAGCGGCGCTTCGCGGACTTTCGGCGCGACCTGCGCAACCTGTTGCGGGCCTTCCGGTCGCGGTTCCCGCGACCGTTCACCCTCGAGGCCAACCACCAACTTCAGGTGCTCTCGTCGCTCTTCTTC
>JALYSM010000127.1 GCA_030854785.1 Pseudomonadota bacterium | reverse complement strand
CACGACTGCAGGACTTCCGCAGAGGGGAAGTGGATCTCGGCGATGCGATGGAATGCGGGCGTCCCAGCCGCCGCTCCGACGATCTTCGTCAACACCGCCTTGGTCGCACCGGCCGCTTGAAAGATGGGTGCCGCCATTGGAATGTGCTCGGCACTGTAGACCCGTTCGAATGCAGCCATATCCTTTGGCATCGGATACATCACGATCAGCTTCGCTACTGCCATGGGTTGCCTCCCTTTAGTCAAGTGGCGCAGCAGGCGCGGCGCCGCGATGATTATGTGCGCAAAGCTGAGCCTGGTCGAATATCACTTCCAAGCGTGTTCTACTGGCTTGACTGAAGTCTAGCGGGCCTGCGCAAGTTTTCGTGGGACAATACACAACCAAGTCCTCGCGCGATGAGTGTTGGCCATGATTACGCTGTTTCACCGCCCCAAGACGCGCTCGTCACGCTGCATCTTCTTGCTCGAGGAACTCGAAGCGCCCTACAAGATCCAGCTCGTAACGACGCGAACTCGTGACGGCACCGGCGCAGTGGACCCGGAGAATCCTCATCCGCATGGCAAGGTGCCGGCGATCTCTGACGACGGGGTCGTCGTGTTCGAATCGCCGGCCATCGCGCTGTACTTGACCGACAAGTTCCCGAAGAACCGCGTTGGGCCGCTGGTCGGCGAGCGCGAGCGCGCTGCCTATCTTTCGTGGCTCTGCTACTACACCGGTGTACTGGAGCCTGCGTTCATGTCCAAGTTCATGAACGTGGAGGTGCCCCGTGGCACGGCTGGTTGGGTTCCCATGGAAGAAGCAATGCCCGCGGTAATAAAAGCACTCTCCCCGGGCCCCTACATCCTCGGCGAGCGGTTCAGTGCTGCGGACGTGCTCTACGGTACGACGTTCGCGATGTTCGGGCAGAGCGCCATGATGCCGAAGTCCACAATCATCGACGACTACGTGAAGCGGATTGTGGCGCGGCCGGCCTTTGTTCGAGCGCAGGCGCGGGACAGCGACTGATGAACGCCGCTCGAGTCTCGAGCAGATTCTGTGGCTGTAATGCGTCGATCGCCACCATTCCAATCGCTGCCGCGAAATTCCTGCGATGAGAATGACCGCCGACCCATTAACCGCGAGGCATCGCCTTTGGTGCCCGAGTTAGACGTGGTGATCGAGGTTCCGCGAGGCAGCTTTCTCAAACGCGGATCCACCGGCCACGTGGACTTCATCTCGCCTCTGCCGTGCCCGTTCAACTACGGCTCCGTGCCGGCCTACTTGGGACTGGAAGGCGATCTGCTCGACGCGCTGGTGCTCGGACCGCGCCTTGCGCTCGGCACTCAGGTACGAGTCAAGGCGTGGGGAGCTGTAATCTTGACAGATCGCGGCATGACCGACGACAAACTCATCTGCTGCGATCACCCGATAAACGCGGCGGAGCGGCGAACGGTCCTGCGATTCTTTCACTTCTATGCAAGGTGTAAGGGTCTGTTGAATGCCTGGCGGCGCCGCCCCGGGCGTAACGCATGCGAGGGATGGTGTGACGCGGCGCAGGCGCTCGCGCGTGCCCAACTGCGAGACGAATCCTGGCACGCACCACCGGTTGAATTCTGACCGTCGGTTGCCAGCTCCTCGGAAGTTACTGGCGTTGCTGCAATCGCAATCGGCGGGCGGCTTCCTCGAGCCGCGCAGCGTCGATCTCGCGCATGATGCCGTCGAGGTCGACGCTCGTCTCGACGTGCTCGAAGCGCCCCGTTAGCTCGACCTCCGGGTGCAGTTTGCCCGATTCGTAGAGCGCCCATATCTCCTTGCCATAGTCGGTGGCAATGAGCTCGGGCGCGAATCGCCCGAAGAATCGCCGCAGGTTATCCACGTCGCGAACCAGCATGCGCGGCGCGTGATTGTTGCCTGCCGCGTCCACCGCCTGGGGCAGGTCGATGATCACAGGCCCGTCGGCGCCGAGCAGGATGTTGAATTCACTGAGGTCGCCGTGCACGATGCCGGCACTCAGCATGCGAACGACTTCGCGGATGAGACAGCGATGCAGGTCGATTGCGATATCCGGCGCGAACTCGACGTCGTTCAGGCGCGGCGCAGCGTCGCCCTCGGCGTCGGTGACGAGTTCCATCAGCAGCACGCCAGCGTGGAAGTTGTAAGGCCGGGGTACGCGCACACCGGCTGCCGCAAGACGAAAGAGTGCGCTCGCTTCCGCGCTTTGCCATGCCGTCTCCTGCGCCTGACGTCCGAAGCGCGTGCCCTTCGCAATGGCGCGCGCCTGGCGGCTGTTTTTGGTCTTGCGGTTCTCGGTATAGTCGACGGCCTGGCGGAAACTGCGCTTGTCGGCTTCTTTGTAGACCTTGGCGCAGCGCGACTCCGCGCCGCATCGCACCACGAAGAGCATCGCTTCCTTGCCGCTCATGAGCTGGCGAACGACCGAATCGATCACACCCTCGTCGACGAGCGGCTGCAGCCGCTTCGGGATTTTCATGCGCCTCAATATACCTTACGAGCCCCTGAAAACCCGTACCGACATTCAAAAGCGCTTTGCAGCGCTAGCCTGGTTTCTCAAATCAGGCCGCGATCCTTCAGTTCGTCCTTCAGGTATGCGTAGTAAATCGGTGCGGCGATTACGCCCGAAATGCCGAATGCCGCTTCCATCGCGAGCATCGCCAGCAGCAGCTCCCATGCGCGGGATTCGATCCGCCTGCCGATGATGCGAGCGTTCAGGAAATATTCGAGCTTGTGGATCACGACCAGGAAAAGCAACGAGCCAATGGCTACGTTGAGCGAGTAGGACAAACTTATTACTACGATCACGACGTTTGAGATCAGGTTGCCTATTACCGGCAAGAGCCCCGTGATGAACGTCACGACGATCAGCGTTTTCTTCAAAGGCAGATTCACGCCAAAGATCGGAAGAACCAACGCCAGATAAATCCCGGTAAGAAGTGTGTTGATCAGCGAGATCTGAACTTGGGCGAACACTACCCGACGAAACGCGTCACCCAATCTCCTGACGCGCTCGACAAGCTCCTGTGAGAGCGGCCGGCTGGCCTCGATCGGCAATGCTTCGTGCAATGCGACCATCGCCCCGAGCACCATTCCGATAAGTGTCTGCACTACGATTCGTCCCACCTCCTTGCCCATCGACTGGACATCGGCAGCGTGAGTGCGGAGCCACTCCGCCAGCGTTGCCTTGAGATCCTCCGGTCTTGCCGGGATCTGTTCGACGATCCAATTCGGCATCGTGGCGCGCGAGCTGTCGATGATCTCTGCCATCCTTGCCAGGAGCGCGGAGAGGCTTCCCGCATCGCTCTTGAAGAAGGTGATGGCGCCGATGATTGCAGCCATAACCAGTATCACCACCAACGCCGAAAGCAAGCCCACAGCAATGACCTTCGCACGCTTGTCCGAAAGATGCTTATTCAGTGTCGGTGCAATTACGTGAACGAGTTGGTACACCAGCATGCCGGCCAGCAGGGCCGGCAGGAGGTGCAACTGCAGGACGACGATGAGCGCGACGCCGGTCAGAACCCAGGCGGCGACGGTGTATCTGGAAAAAAGCGTCCGATCGCGCAGCATCCGGATTAGTTTACGCTGCGCAAGGCCCGGCATGCGGGCGTGCACCCGTGATAGCTGCGGGCCCATAACCCCGCAAGCCACCTCACTCCACCATCAGTGTCCCCTTCATGTTCGGGTGCAGGGTGCAGACGTAGGCGTACTCGCCTGCCTTGCGCGCGGTGTATTTCCACGACTTGCCGGCGCCGATGTCGTGCGAATCGAAGGCGCCCTTCGCGGTAACGGTATGCGGGAACGGGTCCTTGTTGATCCACACGACCGTGTCTCCGCGCTTGACCGCGAGCGTCTCGGGCTCGTACTTCACGCCTTCGATGATTACGGTGTGGGTAGTTGCCTTCTCAGCGCCGATTGCGCCGGCGTCTGTGAAGAGCAAGCCCCACGCGCAGACCAGCGCGACCGCGAGCGGATAAGTCCGCCCACGGCCGTGCCGTCGCACCGACGACGCGGTCATGCGTTCCTTACGCACCGAGAATCAAGCGCTATTTGAGCGACGCCTGGATCATCTTCGCGTGTTCCAGGTGACCCACGAAGGCCGGGCGCACCTTGACGATCAGGTCCTTGAGCTCCGCATTCTTCGCGTTGGGGATCAGCACCTTGTCGATCGCGTCGAGCACCTGCTCGTGGTACGCGACTTCGTGGTCGATATAGGCTTTATCGAATGCCGCGCCTTTGAGTCCCTTGAGGTTCTTGAGGTTATCCGCGCCGCCCTTCTTGAGGCTCTCGCTGGTCGGATTGTCTTCCGGCTTGACCTTGAGCTTGGTGACCAGCGCGACCGCTTGCTTGTTGACGCCGGTATGGTCGGTGACCATCTGCTTGCCGAAAGCCTTGACATCCTTGCTCTTGCCTTTCGATTGCGCCAGCTTGCCGGCATCGATGTCGACCTGGTTGGCCGTGACCACGATGTGCGCGATCTGCGCGTCGCTGGGACCGGCGGCGGCGGCGGGTGCAGCCTTGGGTGCGGGTGCAGGCGCCATTTGCGCGAACGCGCCGCCGGCAGCAATGAACAATGCACTTGCGATGACAATACCGATGTTTTTCATGTCTTCCTCACAGAATGATCAGGTGGTGTTACCCCAATGGGTACGTGCGGCGCGACGAAGTGGATGCGTTCCTGTTGCCCGCGACGCGTTGGGGATCGGTTTCGGCGCCAACACCCGCCGATTGAGTATCACGACATTAGATGCCACCCAAGCTGCTGGCGTTCCGGGCAAGTCGGCGCTCCTGGGGGCCGGCGTGGGTCTAGCTCCCTTACCCCTGCGGGGAGAGGGTCAGGTTGAGGCGACATCCGATCGGAGGCGCCCGAGCACGGTGGCGACGATGCGATCGCAACGGTCTCCCGCGAACTCGAACGCGTCGACGGTGGCCATATCGATATCCCGCGCCAATGACTCGCGCAGCAACGCCCGCGCCCGGAAGGCGCGCGTGCGTACTGTCGCCGGCGGCACGTCGAGGCATTCGGCGGTCTCCTCGACCGACATCTCCTCGACGTCGCGAAGGATGAACACCGTGCGGAATTGCGCCGGCAGCTCGTCTATCTTTTGCTCCAGCAGCCGGCGCAGCTCGGCGCGCATCGCGGCGGCCTCCGGGGACTCGGTGGTCATGTCGGCCATGACGCCCTCTTCGACTTGATGCTCGCTTCGGTCGGACGCGTCGAATGCGACGACGACGCCCGCCCGCTTCTGCTTGCGCAGGCGACCGTAGGATTCGTTGATCACGATGCGCGCAAGCCACGTCGAGATCTTCGCACCGCCGCGGAAGCTGCCAATGCTGCGGTAGGCAGCGAGATACGTCTCCTGCACCGCATCCTCCGCTTCGGCCTCGTCCTTGAGGATGGAGCGCGCGAGCCGATAAAGCATGCGGTTGTGACGCCGCATCAGCGCTTCGAAGGCACGCTCGTCGCGCTGGCCGATAAGGCGCGCGAGCTCGGCGTCGTCCGGCGGCCGCTCCGCCACAGCTTGTGGAATCATCCTCTCTCCATGTCTCCGGCTAATCTGACACATTAGATGCAGGCGCCAGGGTCGGCGTTCCCGCTCGAAAGAGAACCTTAACGTACCGCGGCGGTCACTGCTGCGCTGCGTGCGAATAAATTCGCACCGACGACAACCAGATGCCGCAACCCGCCAAGGCAGTCTACAATCCGCCGATCAGAATCGATCGACAGGGAATTATCAGTGAACCCGGCTCAAGCCGAAGCACTCGCGATGCTGAATGCGAACCGCAGGAGATACTTCGAGCAGTTCCCTAATCAATGGATCGCGGTGAACGCGAACGAGCTCGTAATAGCCGCGAGCCGTTTCGATCTTCTCGCCGCCAATCCTGAGATCGACGCGGAGCGTTTCGTTTTCACCTTCATCGCTGCCGGGGCCTGGGCGTGAAGAGCGTCAACTTCCCGCATTCGGCGTCGCTTGTCACGACGACTCCCACCCCGCGACCCGAAGGCGATCTGCTCCTCGTCGGAGTCGGATCGTACGCAAACTACGCGTTCGGCTACGTGCTGGTCGACAGCGGTGCGGACTACGTCGTGCTGCCCGAGAAAGCGGGACTTGCCGCCGGCGTTACGCTGCCGGCCAAACCGACGACGACGTTGCGCGGTGTCGGCGGCAGCGTGGGCGCGGCGCTCGTCACGGGCGTCAGGCTCGAATTCCAGAGCCTGCGGATCAGAGCGGACGTAATGTTCGACTACTCGAACAGCGTGCGCCCGCTGTTCGGCCGATCGGGAATACTTGCGCTGAAGGATATCGGCCTGGACCAGACGGATTGGCACTGGAACCCATAACAAATGAACCCGCACATCCCCGCCGAGATCGCCCAGCAGGAGAACGCGCACATCATCTCGCGCCGCCGCAAGTTCGATGTCGCCGACGAGGCGCCGGCGCTCGGGATCGCAGTCTCGGGTGGCGGAATCCGCAGCGCGACCGTGAGCCTTGGCGTTTTCCAGTATCTCGCGCACGAGGAGAAGCGCGTTCGCGACGAGATTGCGGCTGCCCTGGCAGCGGCTACGCCGGAGGAAGAGGGCGAACCGCCTGCACCGACAGCCGCAACGCCCGCGCCGCGGCCGCGACTGTTATCGCGTCTCGATTACCTCTCGTCGGTCTCGGGCGGTGGTTACTTCGCCACCTTTTTCGGGAGCCTCTTCCTGCCGAAGGACGAGCGCGCAAAAGGCGCGCAGGTCACGCCGGAAATATACCCTGCAGAGGCGCTCGAGCGCGCCCCGCCGCCCAAGACGAAGTGGGAACGCGCGGCTGAGCGCGCCGCCGACGTCCTCGATGACACGATCTTCGACGGCAGTCGCATGACGCCGATGCGCTGGCTGCGCGAGAACGGCCGCTACCTCGCACCGACGGGCGGCGGCGATTATCTCTACGCGGCCGCGGTCGCGGGACGCAACTTCGTCGGGCTGCATTATGTGATCGGCGTATCGCTGGTGGCGATCTTCCTGCTGGTCGCTGTCGTGCGGGTGCTCGGCTTCGCGTACTTCCCCGAATTCTGGGTGGAAACGGTCGAGGCCTCTTTCATGCCGGAAGAGGGCGGCAATTTCTGGCCGAGCGTGTGGTGGGTCCCGGCGATCGCAACCTTCGCGTTGCTGGTCGTTCCCATCAGCGTCGGCTTCTTTCTCGCACAGACCGAACGCAAGGGCAGACGGATTCGCTTGAACCTGCCCCTCATCACTGCGCTCGGTATCGCGCTGCTTTGCTTCACGTACGCATTCGCCGGAGAGGCGCCGCACCTCCGCTGGTTACCCCTATGGCTTCAGGGAAACGCCGTGCCGGTGACAAGCCCGATCTCGCCGTCGGAATGGGGACTCGCGCGGCTTGCCACAGCCTACATCGGGCTCGTCGCATCGCTGGCGGTGATCATCTACCTCGCCACCAAGGACAGCGCCCGCAAGCTGGTCAGCGAGAGCAGCGCGCAGCCTGATCAGGCCCACCCGCGCGAACGCCAAGTCGAACCGGCCGCGACGACGATTACGCAAACGATGCTGTCGCACGCGGTGATGGGGCCGCTGATGGTCACGCTGGCGCTTCTGGCATACGCCCTCGTCGACACCATCGGGCAGACTGTGTACGCCTTGTGGAGCGTCGGCGCCGAAGGCAAGTGGCTCTCCGCCGGCGGCGGCATTGCACTACTGATTCCGCTGCTCAAGAAGCTGCTGCCGCTGGTCACCGGTTCGGGCGACCCCGCAACGAAGTCCTGGGTGCGGATTCCCATGTCGTCGCTCGCCTTCGTCGCCGGCGTGGCGTTGTTCGTCGCCGTCGCGAGCCTGTGGGCGGCGCTCACACACGGGCTCATGTGGCATGGCGACCGGCCCTACGGCGACCCCGGCTGCATGATGCTCCTGCCCGGCGACGCGGAAGAGCGAGACGTCGCGCTCGACACCGCGCGACGGATCGTCGTCGCCGAGCCGTTTCGCGACGTGGCCTGTGTAGTGGGCGCCGGACCGCTGGAGCCGGCGTCGTGGGCCTGGCTCTTCGGTCCGCTGCTCGTGATCTCGATCTTCACCGGGCTCCGCGTCGGCTTCATCAACCTGTCATCGCTGCAGCGTTACTACGCGGGGCACCTGATGCGCTCGTATCTGCGCGCCTCGCTCTTCGCGGAAGATCCCGAAGTCGAGCGCGACGTCCGCAACCCGGCGCGCGCCGACGACATCACCGTCGACACCTATTACCACCCGAGCTCGCTTGCCCCGCTGCACTTCATCAACGTTACGATGAACCAGACGGTGGCGAGCGGCTCGCAGCTCGTCCAGCGCGACCGGAAGGGAATGAACGTAGCGATCGGCCCGCTGGGGTTTTCGATCGGCAACCGCAGCTTCGTGGCATGGAACCTGGCGGCGATGGACTACAACCTGCAGCGATGCCCGGCGACGGTGATCGGAGAGGCCGACATGTCTGCGCTGCCTCGCTATGTGAATGGCACGCAGCTCGTCGTCGAGCCGCTTTCGATCGGCAACTGGTGCGCCATCTCCGGCGCGGCGTTTACGACCGGACACGGCAAGGGAACCACGCTCGGCCTGTCGCTGCTGCTCGCGCTCACCAACGTGCGGGTCGGATACTGGTGGAATGCGGAAGTCGAGCCGCCGCATCCGACGCGCGACGAGCCGGCGGATTCGCCCTGGTTCGAGGCGCTCTCCGCCGGATTCCGCACGCAGAGGTTCCTGCTCAACGAGATGCTGGCCCGCTATTACGGCACGCGGCGATCACACTGGTACCTGTCGGATGGCGGTCACTTCGAGAACACGGCCGCCTACGAGCTCATCCGCCGCCGGGTGCCGCGCATCATCGTGCTGGACAACGGCCGCGACGCCGACTACGCCTTCGAGGATATCGCGAACCTGGTGCGCAAGGCGCGGATCGATCTCGATGCGGAGATCGAGTTCCTGACATCGGTCGAACTGTCCGCTTTCGTCGATGCATCGGTGCGCAAATACTTCGGCACGCCCGAGGAGTTCAAGTCCGACCAGCGCGAACCGGTATACGCAACGCTCGCGCACGTCCGCTACAAGGAGGCCCCGGATGCGCCGGGCCTCATGCTGGTGCTCAAGCCGCGCGTCGCCGGCATCGAGCCGCTCGACATCCTCAACTACAAACAGGCGAGCAGCGAATTCCCGCAACAGTCGACCACCGACCAGTTCTACGACGAGGCGCAGTGGGAGAGCTATCGGGGCTTAGGCTACTGGATCGCGGAGCAGGTCTTCAGCGAGCGGACCGCGGCTGCGGCGGACAAGTGGGTGCCGAGGAAGATGTTCGAGTAGCCTGGGTTGAGCGCAGCGAAGCCCGGGGCGTAGCAAGTAGCGAGTAGCCTGGGTTGAGCGCAGCGAAACCCGGGGCGTAGCAAGTAGCGAGTAGCCTGGGTTGAGCGCAGCGAAACCCGGGGCGTAGCAAGTAGCCTGGGTTGAGTGCAGCGAAACCCGGGGCGTAGCAAGTAGCCTGGGTTGAGTGCAGCGAAACCCGGGGCAGCGTAGCAAGTAGCCTGGGCTGGGCGTTATCACCCACCGGTTGGCAAGTTTTCACAGGAGCCCGCAATGACCCTCTTAATCCTCGGCCTGATCCTCTTCCTCGGCGTGCATTCGCTACGCATCTTCGCCGACCGCTGGCGCACGGCGCAGATCGCGCGCCTCGGGGAGAAACCGTGGAAGGGTCTCTATTCGCTCGCGTCGATCGTGGGATTCGTGCTGCTCATCTGGGGCTTCGGCCGGGCGCACGCCGCTACGGTATTGCTGTGGAGTCCGCCATTCTGGACGCACTATGTCGCTGCGGTGCTTACCTTGATCGCGTTCGTGCTGGTGGTCGCCGCGTATGTGCCGGGCACGCGGATCAAGAGCTGGGTGCACCATCCGATGGTATTGGGGGTGAAGGTTTGGGCGTTCGCGCATCTGATTTCGAACGGGACGCTTGCCGATGTCGTGCTGTTCGGCAGCTTTCTTGTGTGGGCGATTGCGGATTTCGCATCGTCGCGAAGGCGGGATCGGGCGGCGGGGACACTGTATCCCGCGGGTACGCTTGGGAAGGATGCGGTTGCGGTGGTGGTCGGTGGCGTGGCTTGGGCGATATTCGCGTTCTGGTTGCACGGGTGGTGGATCGGGGTGAAGCCGTTGGGGTAGACCATGTTTTGCGTTTGATCGCGCCATGGCGAAAAAGAGTGCCGGATTGCTGATGTTTCGTTGCTCGCCCGACGGGCAGGTGCAGGTATTACTGGTGCATCCGGGGGGTCCCGTCTGGGCGAAAAAAGACCGCGGAGCGTGGTCGATACCGAAAGGCGAATACGATGATTCGGAAGACGCGCTCGAAGCAGCAAAACGGGAGTTTGCCGAAGAAACCGGGTTTCCGGTTTCGGAGCCGTTTATTTCTCTCGGATCGTTGAGGCAGCCAAGCGGGAAGACGGTATCGGTTTGGGCGTTCAAGTCCGATTGCGATCCCGCCGCACTCGTCAGCAACGAGTTCGAAATGGAGTGGCCACCGAAGTCCGGTCGCAAGGCCTCATTCGTCGAAATCGATCGAGCGGGTTGGTTCAGCCTTGAGGAGGCACGTGAAAGGCTGGCGAAAGGCCAGGTGGGTTTCGTGGAAGGTCTTCACAAGGCGGTATCCTGTCCGGGCGAGGAAGGTTGAACGCGGACCCCTGGCGACAGGCCGACCTATTGGTCGGTATTGAAGATATCGACGATGGCTTTCCATTGGCCGCTCGGCTGTTTCTTCCAGACCACGACGTACTTGCCCACCAGCTTGACCGGCTGCCCGTTGCTATCCTTGAATGATTCTTCAAACGTGCCTGTTTCGTAGGCGAGGTCGCCGGAATGGGCTACTTCGACTTTGCTGCCCCATTCGAGAAAACGAGCTCCGCGGGAGCGAGCAAACCCGTCCACGCCTTGCGTCTCGCGCCGGGGCCGGTGACGACAGGCGCGTTGGGAGGGAACATCGAGGCGTCGTCGGCGTATACGATAGAGTCTTCTCCAGATCCTTTGCCGCCGCGACCTTGGCCCACTCCGCGGAGGCGGCGCGGACGGCGGCCTCGTCGGCTGCACGCGTATCGGGCGGCGGCGGCTGCGCCGCCTGCTGGTTGCAACCCGACAGGCCGACGAAGCACGCCACCAAGGCCGCCGTTCCGAAACAACGGTGCAAAGAACGCATGGCATTCCTTCCCAAAAAATAGATGCGGGGCAGAATGAAAGGAGGGGCGCGCATTGTCAAGAGGTGCCGCGCAGGAACCGTCCGCTGCGCTCGGCCGCAGCGTGCCCAGGGCGGTAGGCGATCGCGCCGTTCACCAGCACGCAGTCGATGCCGACGGAAACCGCTTTCGGCTTTTCGAACGTTGCGACGTCCCTGACCGTAGCTGCGTCGAACACGACAAGGTCGGCGTACGCGCCTTCGCGGATTTCGCCGCGATCCTCGAGCTTGAAATTACGCGCGGAGAGGCCGCTCATCTTGTGCACGGCGGTCTCGAGCGAAAAGAGTCCCAGCTCGCGACTGTAATGCCCCAACACGCGAGGGAAAGTTCCCCATAGACGCGGATGCGGATGCTGATCGTGCGGGAGGCCATCCGAGCCGATCATGGTGGCCGGATACCTGAGCACCCGCTGCACGTCGTCCTCGCGCATCTGGAAGTAGCAGGCGCCCCCGGGCTGCAGCCGCTCGCACGCCTCCTGTTGGGTGCAACCCCATTCGGCCGCAATGGCATCGAGCATGCGTCCCGCCATCTCGGGGTGCGGCGTCGACCACGTGACCATGACCTCGATGATGCCGTCGACCATCTGCTTGCGCAGCACGGTCGAGCCGGCGACGTACGGATACATGTCGAGCGCGATCGGTTGATGGGTGCGCGCGGCGTCGATGTGCGCGAGCGTCTGCACGGTGCGACCCCAGTTCCGCGGCCCCGCGCATTTGTGATGCGAAACGACCACCGGCACGTGACCCCGCCGTCCGGTGGCGAACGCCTCGTCGAGCGAATCGATCACCTTGTCCGACTCATCGCGGATATGCGTGGTGTATACGCCACCCGCGTCGCCGGCAATTCGCGCGAGCAGCGCGAGCTCGTCGATATCGGCGGCGGCGCCGGGCGCATAGAACACGCCAGAGCTCAACCCCGCCGCACCGGCGTCCATGCCTTCGCGCAGCAGCTCGACCATCCGCGATTGTTCGGCCGGCGTCGCAGGACGGTAAGGATCGTCCATCGCCGCCACCCGTAGCGTCGAATGGCCGACCAGCGCCGCGACGTTGACCGCGGGCCGCGCCTCGCCCACCGCTGCGACGTACGCTGCCATCGTCGGGTAGACGTACTTGTCGCTGCCGCCCAACAGGTTGAGCGGCGGCGGCGCATCGTTATGCACCAGCGGCGCGAGGCTGATGCCGCAATTGCCGATGACGACGGTGGTGACGCCTTGGCTGATCTTCGGCAGCATCTGCGGCGCGGCCAACACCATCTGGTCGTCGTGCGTGTGCACGTCGATGAAGCCCGGCGCGACGATCTTGCCGGCGGCGTCCAGCACGTCGGCGTCGCGCGTCGGCAAATCCGCGCCAATGGCGGCGATCCTCTCGCCTTCGATGCGCACATCGGCGGCGAAGCGTGGTGCGCCCGTGCCGTCGACAACCATGCCACCCTTGAGGACGAGCGCGTGACCGCGGCGGACGTAACCGGCGTTCACGATGGCTGCACCTCGCCGTTGGACCACGCCCACTGCAGCACCGGATGGGTTTCGCTATCGACGCCTCGCTCCTGCAGCACCTGCCGCACGCGTTTCAACTGGCGCAACGCAGGCGGACCCCGGCGCAAGCCTGTGCCCACCATCAGTATTTCGAGATACGCCATTTGCGCGAGATACGCCTCGGTGCCGACGCGCATCGAGGGGTCCGCCGGAACGACGACCGGCAGGACGATGTCGGCCCGCTCGGCGAGCGGCGTATCCGGCTGCGTGATGGCGATGATCATCGCCCCCTGCTCTTTCGCAACATCGACCGTTTCCAGCAGGAACGGCATCCGCCCGACATGCGAGATCGCCAGCGCGACATCATTCTTGTTCATCGTCGCCGCCGAGATGAGCTGCAGATGCGCGTCGAAATAGAAATTCGAGACGAGGCCGAGGCGGGAGAACCGCGCCTGGGCGTCGCTCGCCATGAACATCGACGTGTTGCCGACGGCGTAGCAGTCGACGCGGCGCGCTTTCGCGATCCGCGTGACGGCGCGCTCGATATCCTCCGGCGCGATGTGCTCCTCGAGGTTGGCAAGCGCGCTCGCTGCGCCCTGTAATACCTTGTGCGTCACGGCCTGCATGTTGTCGCCCGGCACAACCGCACGATGCAAGGTCGACGTCCCGACGGCAAGGCTCTGCGCCAGGTGCAGCTTGAATTCGCGCAAGCCCGCAAAACCCAATGCGCGGCAGAAGCGAACGATCGTCGGCGGGCTGACCTTCGCCCGGCGCGCCAGCGCATCGACATTGGCGCGCACGGCGAAATCCGGAGCGGCGAGCATGACCGCGGCGACCCGCTGCTGCCCCTGCGACAGGGTGTCGGCACGCTCGCGCATCGCGAGGAGAACATCGCCCACGGGCCGGCGGATCTTGATGCGGCGTTGGAACACGCGACTCACGGCCGGCGGCGGTCAGAAGAACGTGCGGATCGCACCGGTCACGCGATAATCGTCGTCGACCGTAAACAGCGTGCGCCATTTGTCGAACGTCGTGCACGGATGCGAGATGCCGCAGCCGACGAGATCGCCGACCTGCGGCGCCGCGTCGGCGTCGATGGAGAAGCGCAAATAGGCGTGCTGATCGTTCATGTTGGCAATCTTCCACGAGGCCGGCACGGGCTGCGGCGTGGTGTCGGTTCCGGGGCGAAAGCGTTTGCTGGCGATCGGCATCTCGAGGTCGAACGACGCGTCGCGTTTGCCCATGGTGAGGATCGCCAGCCCCGGCTCGGGGCAGGATTGCACCCGCGACCAGACTTCGAGCGCCGGTTGCAGGCCCGGGCGCGCTTCCCAGTGCGCGCCGCTGCGCGCTTTCACGCCTTCCAGCATGCGGTTGTAGAAGCCCGAATCGTGCGTGACGTAGCAGCCGCTGCGGAGAATCGTGAGCACCGGCATCGAAAGCGTCATCGGCAGCTCGCGCGCAACGATGTCGAACGCGGCGGACCCGCCCGCGGTGAGGATGATCGAAGGACCCGCGAAGAGTCCTTCGCGGTCGCAGGCGAGCGCGACGTCGTGCACGCGTTGCATCAGGCCGGCCACGACGATCTCGTCGCGGCCCGAGTCGCCGGTGACCTGCAGCCCTTCGTAGCATTCGAGCCCGGACAAGGCGACGGCTTTGCTCGCCGCGACCGCGCGCGCTACCGCCATCGCTTCGTCGAAGGTCCGCGCGCCGGTGCGGCCTCCGGGCACGCCCAGCTCGACCAGAGCGGTAAGCTTTCTCGACATCGTCTGCGATGCGGCGACATGCTCGATCGAGGCAAGTTGCGCCAGAGAATCGATCAGGAAATGGAACTCGAGATGCGGATGCTCGTGATGGAGACGGATCACCGCGCCGACCTCGGCCTCGCCGAGCAGTTGATTGGCCATCAGGACGCAACGCACGCCGAAACGCACGCAAAGGGCGAGCTGCTGCACATTGGCGACGGTGATTCCCCAGGCGCCCGCGGCGAGTTGCTGCGCGAAGATCTGCGGCGCCATCGTCGTCTTGCCGTGCGGCGCCAGCAGCACGCCGGTGGCCGTGGTGAAGTCGCGCATCCACGCATGGTTGTGTGCGAGCGCCGAATCGCGGAGCACGGCCAGCGGCAGCGGCAGGTCGCCGGCAAGCACGCTCCAGCCCTGCTCGCCGATGGCGGAGATCGGCAGTGCACGCCTGGAAAGCGGATAGCCCTTGGTGGCGGTGTCAAGTGTTTCGGACAGGATTGGATCGAGGTTCATGGGAGGCTCTTCAGAGAATGTCGTCGCGGATACAGGCCTTGAATCGGCCTGGGGCTACTTGGCGCAATGCCGGCACCGCTGAGGCACACGCATCTAGCGCGTACGGACACCGCGTCCGGAAAACGCAGCCTGACGGCGGATCGACCGGACTCGGGATATCGCCTTCGAGCAGGCGGCGGTCGCGTCGCGCTTCGGGGTCCGGCCGCGGCGACGCTTCGAGCAGCGCCTCGGTATAGGGATGCTTAGGCGCCTTGTACAGCTCTCTGGCCGGCGCGACTTCCATCACCTTGCCGAGATAGAGCACGACGATCCGATCGCACAGGTATTCGACCACGTCGAGATCGTGAGAGATGAACAGCATCGTCAGACCGAAGCGCTCGCGCAGGTCCGAGAGGAGATTGATGACCTGCGCCTGAATGGAGACGTCGAGCGCGGAAACTGGCTCGTCGGCGACGATGAATTGCGGTTCAACCGCGAGCGCACGGGCGATGCCGATCCGCTGCCGCTGGCCGCCCGAGAATTCGTGCGGAAAGCGCTGCGCGTGCTCGGGCGCGAGACCGACCAGCGACAGGAGCTCCGCGATCCTTTTCGCGCGGGCGGTGCCGCGGTGCAGGCCGTGCGTGGCCATCGCCTCGTCCAGCGTGTCTCCGACGCGCCGGCGCGGGTTCAGGCTCGCATACGGATCCTGAAAGATGATCTGCAGGCGGCGGCGGTAGGGACGCATGGCTCGGGAGGACAACGGCGCGAGATCGGCGCCTTCGAACCACACTTCGCCGGCCGTCGGCTCGATCAGCTTCAGCACCGAGCGTCCGATCGTGCTTTTGCCCGAGCCCGATTCGCCGACGAGGCCCAGCACCTCGCCTTTGGCGATCTCGAAACCGACGTCGTCCACGGCTCGTACCGGGCGCTCGCCGTGGCCGAAGTATTTCTTGAGGCCGCGGACGGTCAACATCGGCGCGCTCACCGCTGGTTCCCGGAGACCCAAGGGCGCGCTCAAAGCATGCCCCAGCGGATGCAGCGCGAGCGCTGGCCTGCGGGGAGTTCCGCCAGCGGCGGCATCGCGGCGGAGCATTCGGGCACCACCAGCGCGCAGCGCGGGGCGAACGCGCAGCCGGGCAGCGGGTCGAGCGGGCTTGCGACCTGACCGGGAATGGCGTTCAGCCGCCGCCTCGCCATTGCCGATTCATCGTCGAGCGCTCGCCGGGGCAGGCACTCGAGGAGGCCGCGCGTATAGGGATGCCTGGGACGTTTGAACAACGGATGGACGTCGCCCTCTTCGACCACGCGCCCGCTGTACATGACGACGACGCGGTCGGCGATCTCGGCGACGACGCTTAGGTTGTGGGTAATGAAGAGGACCGCCATGCCGATCTCCCGCCGCAGCTTGTCGAGCAGAGCGAGAATCTGCGCCTGGATCGTGACGTCGAGTGCCGTGGTCGGCTCGTCGGCGATCAAGAGCGACGGATTGCACGAGAGCGCCAGTGCGATCATCACCCGCTGCCGCATTCCGCCGGACAACTGATGCGGATATTCGTTGACCCGTTGCTTCGCCGCCGGGATTTCCACCAGCTCCAGCATTTCCAGCGCGCGCTTCATCGCCTCGCCGCGATTCATGCCGAGATGGAGCGCCGCGGCTTCCGCGATCTGGTCGCCGATGGTGAACACGGGATCCAGGCTCGTCATCGGCTCCTGAAAGATCATCGCGATGTCGCGGCCACGGAGCTTGCGCAGCGCCCTCACCGGCAGCTTCGCGAGATCGACCACCGGGCCCTCGCGCGTTCGGAACAGGATCTCGCCGCCGACGATGCGCCCCGGAGGATTCGGAATCAGTCCCATGATCGACAGGCTCGTCACCGACTTGCCCGATCCCGATTCGCCGACGACGGCGAGCGTTTCCCCGGTGTCCAGAGCAAACGAGACGTCCTCGACGGACTTCACGACGCCGGCGTCAGTGAAGAAATGGGTCTGCAGATGCTTGACCTGCAGCAGCGGAGCCGGCATCTACGCGGATACCGCCATGATCACATCGCCTTCCGCAGCTTCGGATCGAGCAGGTCGCGGAAGCCGTCGCCCACCATCTGCAGCGACAGCGCGGAGAGCACGATCGCGACGCCCGGGAACACGACAAGCCAGATCGCCTGATGCGCGAACTGCTGGCCGCTGGCGATCATCGTGCCCCACGTCGGCAGCTCGGGCGGGACTCCGACGCCGAGGAAAGACAGCCCCGCTTCGGCGAGCACCGCGTAGGCGAAGATGAACGTCGCCTGCACCAGGATCGGCGAGGCGATGTTGTTCAGGATGTGGATGAACAGAATCCGCCACGTCGAGACGCCCAGTGCGCGCGCGGCCTCGATGAACAGAAGTTCGCGGACGACCAGCGTCGATGCCCGCACGACGCGGGCCACGCGCGGCGTGTAGACGACCGCCAGCGCGAGAATCACGTTGGTCATCGACGCGCCCAGCACCGCGACGAGCGCGATTGCCAGCAGGATGTCCGGAAACGACATCATCGCGTCGACGAAGCGCATGATCGGCCCATCCAGCCGGCGGAAGAACCCGGCGGTGAGCCCCAGAAGCACGCCGCCCGTCACCGAGATCAGCACGACCAATGCGCCGATCATCAGCGAGTAACGCGCACCGAAGACCACGCGCGAGAACACGTCGCGGCCCAGCTCGTCGGTGCCGAACCAGTGAGCGAGCCTCGGGCTTTGCATCCGGTCGCTGATCTTCATCGCCATCGGCTCGTAGGGCGTGACCCACGGCGCGAGAAGCGCGAGGAGCGTGACGACCACCAGAATCGCCGCACCGGCCAGCACGACTTTCCGCCGGAAGAGCTTGCGCACGAGGATCGCCGCCGGGCTGCGCGATGGGGCCCTGATGATGGGGGCGGTTACGGCAGAGCTCATCGCATCAGTACTTCACGCGCGGATCGACGACCAGGTACAGAAGGTCGATGGCCAGATTGATGAGCACGTAGAGTCCCGCGATCACCAGCAGCGCGCCCTGAATCACCGGATAGTCCCGGCGCAGGACCGCGGAGACGACGAGGTTGCCGACACCGGGCAGCCCGAAGACCGTCTCGGTCACGATCGCGCCGCCGATCAGCAGCGCGAATGTCAGGCCGAGCACGGTGATCACCGGGATCAGCGCGTTGCGCAGCGCATGATGCAGGATGACGCGCGCTTCAGAGAGTCCTTTCGCGCGCGCCGTGCGGATATGATCTTCTCCCAGGACGTCGAGCATGCTCGCCCGCGTGAAGCGGAGGATCAGCGCCGAGTTGACCACCCCGAGCACGATCGACGGCAATATCAGATGATGCAGTCGCTCGTGCAGCGGCACGCCGGGATTGCCGTAACCCGCGACTGGAAACCAGCCGAGGCCGACCGCGAAGATCTGCATGAGGATCAGGCCGAACCAGAAGCTCGGAATGCTCGCGCCGAGCATCGCGAAACCCGAGAAGATCTGATCGATCGTCCTGCCGCGCCACACGGCGGCGATGATCCCGCAGGGAATGCCGATCAGCGCGGCGATGGCGATCGAGAAGAGGGTAAGGAAAAAGGTCGGCTCGGCGCGCTCGAGCAGCGCCTGCATTACCGGTCGCTGCAGAAAGATCGACTGGCCCAGATTGCCCTGTACCAGCTCGCCCAGCCAATAGGCGAACTGCAGCGGCAGAGGCTTGTCGAGTCCGTAGGATGTCCGCAGCTTGGCAATGTCGGCCGCGGTCGCCTGATCGCCGAGCATGACCGCCGCGGGATCGCCGGGTGCCAGCCGCGTGATGAAAAACACCAGCGTCGCCACCAGGAGCATCACGATCATCATGCCGGCGAAGCGCGATGCGAGATAGCGGGTCATGCCGTGTGTCTGCACCCGGGTCTCCCCGCCGATCAAACGGAACCTGCGAGCCTCACTTCGGCAGCCCCGTGTTCCAGAAGAACGGCCACGGCATCGCGACGTAGCCGTCGAGCTTCGCCGAGCGCGCGGTGAGGCTGTTGAAATTCCCGACCCTGATGTAGGGCACCTCGGTGAAGACGACCTGCTGAACATTGCCCCATAGCGAGCCGCGCTTCTTCGGGTCCGCTTCGGCATTGAACGCCGCGAGTGCGGCCTCTTTCGCGGGCGAGCTCCACCAGCCCGGCGCGCCCTCACCGAGTTGCGGCGGGGTAAGCGTGGGCTCGGGCAGCACGGCGGAATGCGTGATGTAGATGTCCCACAGCGCGGGATCGTTGCGGCGCTGGATCAGCGTCGCCCAGTCCACGACCTGCATGTCCGTTTTGAACCCGGCGGCCTTGAGGTTTTCCGCCATCACCAGCGCCATGCGGTAGTGAAACTCGTATTGCTGACTGGTGAGGATCTTGATCGGCGTGCCGTTGTACTTCGCGGCGGCGACGAGTCCCGCGGCCTTCTTGGCGTCGCCCTTGCCGTAGTTCTCGGTGCCGGCCGTCGAGTAGAACGGCGTATTCCTGGCATAGTGGCTGCTATCGGTCGTATAGAACTTCGCGTCGCCAAATCCGGCGCCCATCATGTCCGCATTGTTGAGCCCCGCCTCCACTGCCTGGCGCAGCTGAACATTCGCAAGGGGCCCCTGCTTGGTGTTCAGCACCAGATAAGGAAATCCGAAGGGCGCGGTCAGCACGGCTTTGACGCCGGCGTTGCCCTCGAGCCTGGAGTACGATTCGACCGGCAGCAGATCCGCGAACTGGTACTGCCCCGAGAGTGTTCCCTCGACGCGCGTGTTGGCATTGGGCACGGGAACAAAACGCAGCTCGTCGAGCAGCGCCTCGCGTTTGCCGGCATAGCCGCTCGGCGCCTCCGTGCGGGCGCTGTATCCGTCGAAGCGCACCATCTGCACGTACTGATCGGGCTTGCGCTCCTTGAACACGTACGGCCCGGTGCCGACGAACTGGGTGAGCGGGTTGGCGATCGAGTCCCTCGCCATGATCACCGCGAAGCCGGACGGAAGCGCGAAGTGCGCGAGCAGAGGTGCGTAGGGCCGGTTGAGCGTGATGACCACCGTGTTCGGACCTTTGGCATCGAGGCTCCTCACCTCCTTCGCGATCGCCTTGCCCCGTGGCGCCATGTCCATCCAGCGCTTCAGCGACGCGACGACGTCGTCGGACGTCATCTCCTTGCCGTTGTGGAACTTGACACCCTTGCGAAGCGGGATCGTGTAGACGAGGCCGTCGTTCGAAATCGCCGGCATGCTCTCCGCCAGCATCGGCGCCACGTTCCAGTTCGCGTCGAAGGTGTACAGTGGCTCGTAGACATGCTGCATGATCGTGCTGACCAGGTCGGCAGTCGACGCCATGGGGTCGAGCGTCTGCGGCTCGCCGATCATCGCAAGATTGGCGGCGCCGCCCTTCGGAGGTGCGGCGAGCGCGGAGCCCGTCGCAAGGGCTATCGCTGCCGCCGCGGCCAGGGCGACAATCGCGAGACCTGTGCGGAGCCTGGAGCTTGTGCGATTGGAAAGCGTGCTGCGGGTGCCGGTGCAAAACATGACTCCTCCTTCTTGGCGAAGTGGCAGCTTTTGGGCGTGTGCCGTGCGGACGTGCGCTGCCGTACCGAGTTTGTGTAATTAAATTACATCGAGGCGGCGAGTCTACGCTTTTTTGCATTGGCGTCAAGGGGCGGTATGGATAGAACGGTCCATAGGTAAAACGCATCGGTGCGGACCGCGCGAACACCCGTGTTCCGGTTGCGAGGAATCCACTAAACTGTAATTTAGTTTCATGCGCGTCGCGTCAGGGCCGATCGACGGCACGGTGGCGCCACGTACCCAACCATCGGAGGATCCAATGAGTATCGAATTCCTCGGGGGAACCCGCACCGGCGCCGGCGGCCAGTCGCTGCCGTTCTCGCCGGCCGTCAAGGCCGGACCGTTCGTGTTCGTGTCGGGGCAGGTCGCGATGGGCGACAACGGCGAGATCGTGCCGGGCGGCATCGAGGCGCAGACGCGGCAGGCTCTGAAAAACATCGAAAAGGCGCTCGCGCTCGCCGGATGCACGTTGAAAGACGTCGTCAAGTCCACCGTGTGGCTGGACGACGCGCGCGACTTCTGGACGTTCAACCGCATCTACGCCGAATTCTTTCCCGAAAGCAAACCGGCGCGATCGACGACGCAGGCCACGCTGATGATCGACGCCAAGGTGGAGATCGAAGTCATTGCCTACAAGGCTTAACGAATCGGTCGCACAAGGCCCAATTTGCACGGGCCGAGGACTCCGTAGCCCGAAGGGTGAGCTCGAAGGGTGAGCTCGAAGGGCGAACCCCGGGACCTGCGTTCGCCATCCGAACGAACCCCGGGATTCGCTGCGCTCATCCCGGGCTACGCGAGTAGTCGATAACGCGCTCGGTCCGCGGCAAGACGTGCATACAAGGGCGCGGCCGCGACGCACAATACACAGTATCAGCGCATGATTCCAATTCGTTCGGGCGCAGGTACACGCATACGATAGAGGAGCAGCATTATGGAACTCAAACCAATGCGCGTCGCGGGCGTCGCCGGACTTCTCTGCGCAGTTCTGGTAGCAGGTTGTGGCGGCGCAAAGCCGGCACCGCCAGGCGGATCGCCTCAGAGCGCCGTACCCCAGGCTGGGACCGGAACTGTGCCGGCAGTGGCTCCTCCGGCC
>JALYSM010000062.1 GCA_030854785.1 Pseudomonadota bacterium | reverse complement strand
CGAAGTAACCGGTCATCGAAAGCGACATCTGTGGTTTCATTCCGCCTCTCCTCGTAACGCTGCCCGTTCAACGCGCATGAGCACCACTACGATGACGAAGCGAGTAGGTATTTCAGAGTTTCCCTAGCGCGTACACGTCGCTCGCGGTGGTGATCGGTGCGCCCGTGATCTGCTCGGGCGACGCGTACTCGGGCGTAAGCGCGCGGCCGGCGAACTGCGTGAGCTCGGTCTCTTTCGTTTCGCCGTCGCGCATCAACTTGGCGATGCCAAAGTCGAGCAGCGATACCTGGCCATCCGGCGTCACCAGAATGTTCGACGGCTTGAGATCGCGGTGGATCACGAGATTGCGGTGCGCGTGCTGCACCGCCGAGAGCACCTGGAGCATGAGCTCGATCCGCGAACGCAGCGGCAGCCGCTGGTCGTCGCAGTAGGTGGTAAGCGGCGCACCCTCGACGTATTCGAGCGCGAGGAAGGGTTGGCCCGCTTCGAACCCCGCATCGAGCAGCCGCGCGATGTGCGGGTGGTTAAGCGCCCCGAGGATCTCCCGCTCGCGCGCGAAGCGCTCCGTCCACGCCGTGCCGGCGAGGCTCGCGTGCACGAGCTTGAGCGCGACCTGCCGGGCAAAGAGGCCGTCGGCACGCTCGGCGAGCCACACCGCGCCCATCCCGCCATGGCCGAGCTCGCGCAGGATACTGTACGGGCCGAACGCCTTGCCGACCTGCGAGGCGTGAATGCCGGTCGCGGCGGCGAATTGCGCCTCGAGCGCGTGGCGCGTCTCGAGCAAGGCGTCGGCGTCGGCCGTTGAATGCGCGGCCAGCAGCTCTCCAACGAGCCGCTTGAACTCTGGATCGTCCGCCGCGAGCGCGGCGAGCCATGCCTCGCGCGCCTCGGGCGCGAGTGCGAGGGCTTCGTCGAGCAGCGCAGAGACGCGCGCGAACTGCGCCGCGTCGAGATCCTTGAGTTGGACGCTGTTTCCCGCCCCGGGGACCCGCTACGCTTCGTCCATCAGCTTGCGCAGCAGCGCGCGCGCCTTTTCCCACTCGCGTTCGACGCTGCGCGTCGACTTGCCGGTGATTGCGCTGATCTCGGGGACCGTAAGCCCCGCGAAATAGCGCATCTCGACCAGCTGCAGCAGCTCCGGCGAGAACTTTTCGAGCGAAGCGAGCGCGGCATGAATCGCGAGCAAGCGCTCGTCTTCGATCGATTCGCCGGCGATACCGGTCACGAGCGTGACCATGGCGAACCCGCCGCCACGCTTTGCCGCCTGACGCTCGCGCACGTAGTCGATCACGACGTTGCGCATCACGCGGCCGACGTAGGCGAAAAACGCCGGGCGGTCGGCCTGCGCGAGCGCGCCGTGCTGCAGATACTTGAGGAAGCTCTCGTGCACCAGCGCGGTCGTGTTCAGCTCCTCGACGCCGCGGCTCTTGCGCAGGTTGCTGTGCGCCAGGCGCTTGAGGTCGCCATAAACGATTTCGAACAATCGCTTGACGGCGTCCGGATCGCGATCCTGCGCCGCGTGCAGGAGAACGGTGAGCTCGGCCATGGACGTTCCCGCTCCGAAAGAGGAGCGATCATAACGTAGCCCGGGTTGAGCGTAGCGATACCCGGGGCGACGCAGCACTGTGCGATTTCCGGGATTTCCCCCGGATCAAATCCGGGGTCATCCCAGGCTACGCGCAACGCGGGCTATGCCGCGACGCGCTCGACCGCAGCGCTGGCCGGCTTCGCGGCACGAAACGCTGCGACCAGGTCGGCTTCCTTCGCTTTCGCCACCTTGAGATGGCGCTCCTTGACGTGGCCGTAGCCGCGGATCAATTCAGGAATGCTGGCGAGCTCGGCCGCGAGCGCATTGTTGTGCGGCGCGAGCCGCGGCAGCAGCTCCTCGATCAGCGCCTCGTAGTCGGTGATGAGCTGGCGCTCCAGCTTCCGTTCCGCGGTCTTGCCGAAGATGTCGAGCGCGGTTCCACGCAGGCCCTTGAGCTTCGCGAGCACGCGGAACGCGCTCATCATCCACGGGCCGTACCTGCTCTTCCTCGGCTCACCGGTCTTCGGGTCGGCCTTGTTGGTCAGCGGCGGCGCCAGGTGAAAGTGGAGCTTGTAATCGCCCTCGAACTGCGCCGCAACCCGCTTGACGAAGTTGCCGTCGGTGTACAGCCGCGCGACTTCGTACTCGTCCTTGACTGCGAGCAGCTTGAAGTAATAGCGGGCGACCGCCTCCGTGACGGCGGTCTTGCCGGGAAGCTTCTGCGCTTCCGCGGCGCGCACCTTGGCGACGAAGTCGGTATAGCGCCTGGCGTATGCCGCGTCCTGGTAGCCGGTAAGAAACTCGGCGCGCCTCTCGATCATCTCATCGAGCGAGGCCGACAGCCGCTGCGAGTCGGGTTTGGCTTCCGGGATCGCGGCATCGACGACGTGCTGCGGATCCACCGCGGCCAGCCGCCCCCAGCGAAAGCTCTGATTGTTGGCTTCGACCGCGGCGCCATTCAATTCAATGGCGCGCAGAATGGACGCCTCCGACAGCGGAATGAGGCCGCGCTGGAAGGCGTAACCGACCATGAACAGGTTGGTCGCGATCGAATCACCCATCAGGCCGGTGGCAAGCTTGCTCGCGTCGAGGAACTCGGCGTCGCCGGGGGCAACCGCGTCGCGGATTTCCTGCTCCATCGAACCCAGCGGGAACTTGAGATCGGCATTGCGCGTGAAATCGGCAGGCATCACCAGCGCGGTGTTGACGACGGCCTTCGTCACGCCGCGCTGCATCTTCGCGATGGCTTCGTTACTCACGCTCGTCAGGATGTCGCACGCGAGGATCAGCTTCGCTTCGCCGGCGGCGATGCGCGTTGCATAGAGTTGCTCGGGATGATCGGCGATGCGCACGTGCGAGACGACCGAGCCGTTCTTCTGCGCCAGTCCCGTCATGTCGAGGACCGACACGCCCTTGCCTTCGAGGTGCGCGGCCATGCCCAGGAGCGCGCCGATCGTCACCACGCCCGTGCCGCCGATGCCGGTGACGAGAATTCCGTAGGGTTCCACGGTCGAGGCGACGGCGGGCGGCACCGGCAGCCGCGAGAAGTCTGCCGCGTCGGCCTTCTTCGGCTTGCGCAACGAGCCGCCTTCGACGGTGACGAAGCTCGGGCAGAAGCCGTTCACGCAGGAGTAGTCCTTGTTGCACGAGGACTGATCGATGGTGCGCTTGCGTCCGAACTCGGTCTCGACCGGCGCCACCGACACGCAATTCGATTTGATGCCGCAATCGCCGCAGCCTTCGCACACCAGCTCGTTGATCACTACGCGCTTGGCCGGATCGGGGTACTTGCCGCGCTTGCGCCGGCGGCGCTTTTCCGCCGCGCAGGTCTGGTCGTAGAGCAGGATCGTGCAGCCGGGTGTATCGCGCAATTCGCGCTGCACGCGGTCGAGCTCGTCGCGGTGATGGATCTCGATGCCCGAGACGAAATAGCCGGCCGGATACTTGGTCGGCTCGTCGCTGACGACGACGATTTTCTTCACGCCTTCCGCGGCGACTTGCTGCGCGATCAGCGCCGGCGAGATCGGCCCGTCGACCGGCTGCCCGCCGGTCATTGCCACGGCGTCGTTGTAGAGGATCTTGTAGGTGATATTGACGTTCGCGGCGACCGCCGCGCGGATCGCCAGGATTCCCGAGTGGTAATACGTGCCGTCGCCGAGGTTGGCGAACATGTGCTTCGTCGACGTGAACGGTGCCTGGCCGATCCACGGCACGCCTTCGCCGCCCATGTGGGTGAAGGTCGAGGTCGAGCGATCCATCCAGATCGCCATGACATGGCAGCCGATGCCCGCAGTCGACCGGCTGCCCTCGGGCACCTTGGTCGAGGTGTTGTGCGGGCAGCCCGAACAGAAGTACGGAACGCGGTTCAACGTGATCTTGGGCTTGGCGAGCGCCGTTTCCTTGGCATTGATCCAGTCGACGCGCGCGCGCAGCTTTTCCATCGTACGCGGCTGCAGCTCGAGGCGTTCGATGCGCTGCGCGATGACGCGCGCGATCATCGCCGGCGTGAGCTCCGAGGCGGCGGGCAGCAGCCAGTCGCCGTGCGGCCGAACCCATTCGCCCTTTTCGTCGAACTTGCCGACTACGCGCGGACGGACGTCCGTGCGCCAGTTGTAGAGCTGCTCCTTAAGCTGGTACTCGACGATCTGCCGCTTCTCCTCGACAACCAGGATCTCCTCCAGCCCTTCGGCGAAGTGGCGCACCGTCTCGGGCTCGAGCGGCCAGGGCATCGCAACCTTGAACACACGGATGCCGATTTCAGCCGCGTCGGCCTCGGTGATGCCCAGATCGTCGAGCGCCTGACGCACGTCGAGGTAGCTCTTGCCGCTGGTGATGATGCCTAGCCGCGGGGTGGGAGAATCGATGACGATGCGGTTGAGCTTGTTGATGCGGCAGTAGTGCAGCGCGGCGTAGATCTTGTAGTCATGCATCCGTGCTTCGGTCTCGAGAAAGCCGTCGGGCCAGCGGATCGAGACGCCGTTGGCGGGAAACGCGAAATCGTCGGGCACGATGATCTTGACGCGGTCCGGATCGATTGAGACCGACGCCGAGCTTTCGGCAGTGTCGGATACGCACTTGAAGCCGACCCAGCAGCCCGAGAACCGGCTCATCGCCCAGCCGTGCAGTCCCAGATCGATCAGCTCCTGCACGGACGACGGGTAGAGCACCGGCATCATCGCCGCGGAGAACTGGTGATCGGACTGGTGCGGCAGCGTGGAGGACTTGGCGGCATGGTCGTCGCCCGCCAGCACGAGCACGCCCCCGTGCTTGGACGTGCCGGCGAAATTGGCATGCTTGAACACGTCGCCGCAGCGATCGACGCCCGGGCCCTTGCCGTACCACATCGCGAACACGCCGTCGTACTTCGCGTCGGGATACATGTTGACCTGCTGGCTGCCCCAGATCGACGTCGCCGCGAGGTCTTCGTTCAAACCCGGCTGGAACCTGATGTGCGCCCGCTCGAGGAATTTGGCCGCACCCCACAGCGCCTGGTCGAGCCCGCCCAGGGGCGACCCGCGGTAGCCGGAGACGAAACCCGCGGTGTCGAGTCCTGCGAGCTTGTCGCGCTGGCGCTGCAGCATGAGCAGTCGCACCAGCGCCTGGACTCCAGTCAGATAGACGCGGCCGGATTCGAGCTCGTATTTGTCGTCGAGAGTGACGTTGCGCAGCGCGCTTGCGCCGGCCGGGGAGGGAACCATCGTGCTTGCTCCAAAAATCGTGTCTCTGGATTGCGCGGCCACCGGTAGGTGCCGCTACTGCGGGTGGGGCGATTGTGTCGCCCGCCCGCTACGAGGCGCGAATTCTACGCCCGTTCGCAGCTCTTAGACAGGTCTCCGCCGCCGGAGTGCGAGGAATTTCGGGGCCGTTGACGGCAAGTCGGGTTACCTTGGCTTGCCTTGCGAGTTGCCCTAGTATGCCGTAGCAACGACACGGGCACGCAATGCAGGGCAGCAGCAACATGTTCGAGTTCGATCCCACCGCCCATCGGCAGCACCAGGCGTCGCACCGGCGTCGAACCCTGCTGCGTGCAGTGCTTTGCAGCGTAGCGCTCCCTTCGTCACTTGCATCGTTGGCGCAGCCGCAGCCGAAGGTCTGGCGCATGGGGTTCCTTGCGTCCGGTTCATCGTCGACCCGGATTTATGACGGATTTCTTCAAGGCATGCGCGAGCTCGGTTATGTCGAGGGGAAGAATTTCATCATCGAGTGGCGTTTTGCGGATGGAAAGTATGAGCGCCTTCCGGGCCTGGCGGCAGAGCTCGTTCGGCTGAAGGTCGATGTCATCGTGGCCGGGACGACGCTAAGCGTCCAGGCCACCCATCAAGCAACGGCAACAAGCCCCATCGTAATGGTGGCCGTTCCCGACCCGGTCGGCGAAGGGTTTGCGACCAGTCTTTCCCGCCCCGGAGGCAACATCACCGGGCTGACCAACATCGTGACCGAAATCAGCGTCAAGCACCTCGAGCTGTTGCGCATTGCCGTTCCCACGTTATCGCGCGTCGCCGTGCTGATCAATCCGCTCAATCCGAGCGATTCCTTGATTCTGGAACAAATTCAAGGAGCCGCGTATGCGATGCGCGTGAAAGTTTTCTCCATCGAAGCGAGCACCGAGGGACAGATCGACGCTGGCTTCGGAGCGATGAGCCGGGAACGTGCGCAAGCCCTGATCGTGGCGGCGGACTCGTACTTCGACGTGCAGCGCGACCAGATTGCAAAGCTCGCAGTCGCGAACCGCCTGCCGGCGATATCGTCGAATCGGGAAATGACGGAGGCGGGCGCCCTGATGAGTTACGGACAGGACCTGGGGGAGCACTACCGGCGCGCCGCGGCCTACGTCGACAAGATTCTAAAAGGCGCAAAGCCGGGCGATCTTCCGATCGAACAACCGACAGTGCTGAAGCTGGTCATCAACAGAAAAACCGCCAAGGCGCTCGGACTCGTCATTCCGCAAGAACTCGAGCTGCGCGCCGACAGGCTGCTTGAATAAGCGTTGGCCTCGGCGGCTCGCGGCCGTACCTTGCCCGCAAGCAGACCCCACACGCCACGCCAGGCGATGGTTACGGTTTTATTTGCCCGCGAATCTCCCCGCTCTTGTGGGCGTCACTATGAAAATTGTAGTAAAGATTGCCGGCCTTGTAGCTTGCGTACTGTGCATCGGTTAATTTCGCGCCCGCCGGCACCACCCAAACGGTGTCGGAAGTCTTGGTCAGTGGAATGATTATCGGACCGTTGCTGCCCGCCGGCGCTTCATGGATATGCGCAACCCTTGCCGTCATTACCGAGATCGTTACGGTGCCGCTGACCGACTTGTCTTCTCCAACAATGAAGGTGCCGGTTCCAGAGGCAGCGGTCGTCACGGGAGGGATTTCCTGATTGCCGCCAAGCGTGACCTTGATTTCGTCGCTCGATGCCAGACCGGAATACCCTGCGAGTAACACCGTTGCCACGCCCACGATGGCCCAAAGCGAGTGCTTGCCAAACCGCTTCACTGCATCCATAGGTGTATCTCCATTTTGTTTCAGGACAAGGGGACAAAGCGCTTCAGCAGGAACACCGGCACCGGCTGCGCATACCCCTTGAGGGACAGGGGCCCGACCGACTCGATGTCCGCGGCGTCACCCAGAGCGGCGCACGTGCGCCGGTCGATCAGGATCTGTCCGTGCCGCGCTTCGGCGCACAGCCGAGCAGCCAGATTGACCACGCTGCCGATAGCAGAATAATCCCAGCGTCCCTCGAAGCCGAACGCGCCAAGCGTTGCATAGCCGTTCGCAATGCCGATGCCGAGATCGAGGTCGTAGCCGAGCTTCAGCCAGCGGTCGCGCAGCGGCGCGAACGCGACTTGCATCTCGAGCGCCGTACTGGCCGCGCGCCGCGCGCCATCGGGCAGCGGCAGGGGATCGTTGAAAAAGATCAAGATCCCATCTCCGGCAAAGCGATCGATCGTGCCTTCGTGCCGGGTGATGATCGCGCCCATCGCCGCGTGGTATTCGCGCAGCACGGCCTCGACCTCCTCCGGTTCGGAAGCATCGGTGAATGCGGTGAATCCGCGCAAATCGGTGAAGACGTAGCATATCTCGCGTCGGTGGGGCGCCAGGATCGACTTCTCGCCCGCCGTGACGATCGCTTCGGCGACGTGCGGAGAAAAGAAGCGTTTGAGCTGCCCGAGGCGCTTGAGTTCGGTGACCTGCTCATTGACGCGCTCTTCGAGCTTCAGATTCCATTGCTTGAGCGCGTCGGCCTGCCGTCCGACTTCGTCCTGCAGCGCTTTCACCCGTAACAGCGAGCGCACGCGCGCGAAGAGCTCAGGCTGATTGATCGGCTTGGACAGGAAGTCGTCGGCGCCGGCCTCGATGCCGTTGACCCGTTCCTGGTGCGGATCGAGCGAGGTGACGAGCACAACGGGAAGGAGCGCGGTCGCCGCGTCGGCGCGGATACGTCTGCACACGTCGTAGCCGGACAGGCCGGGCATCATGACGTCGAGTAGCACGAGGTCGGGTTTCTCGGAGGCGAGCTTGGCCAGCGCTTCCTCGCCGGTCGCGGCGGTCGCCACGGCGTAACCCTTCGCCCCGAGCAGGTCGGCAAGGAGCTTGACGTTATGCGGCGTATCGTCGACCACCAGCACCTTGGCCTGCGCGCTCATGCCTTGCCCTCGAGTGCTGCGCGCACTGCCTCCAGGAATTCCTTCATGCTGATCGGCTTGCCGACGTAGCCGTTGAACCCGGCTTCGGTGATCAGCTTGCGGTCCTGCTGCATCACCGAAGCAGTTACCGCCACGACCGGGATCGTCGCCGTCGCCGATTCGGCGCGCAGGACTTTGAGCGCCTCGATGCCGCTCATACCCGGTAACTGGATGTCCATCAGGATCAGGTCGGGCTTGCGCTCGGCCGCGAGCTTGATGCCGTCCTCGGCGCTGCCTGCTTCGATGGTGGCGAAGCCTTTGACCTGCAGCACGTCACGGACGAGCTTCAGATTTTTTTCGTTGTCTTCGACGATCAGGACGAGGGTCATCGGTGCAGTGGAATGGTAAAGGTAAAAGTCGATCCCTTGCCCGGTTCGCTTTCGAGCCAGATCCGGCCGCCGTGCAGCTCGACGAACTTCTTGGTAAGCGTCAATCCGAGCCCGGTGCCTTCCTGTTTGCGCGTGTAGTCGCGGCCGACCTGGCGGAATTCCTCGAACACCGCCGCCTGATCCTCGGGGGCGATGCCGATTCCCGTGTCGTGAACCGCGATCACGGCATTATCCTCCTCGCGGCGTGCGCTGACGTCGATCCGTCCGGCATCCGGGGTGAACTTGACCGCGTTTGACAACAGGTTGAGCAGGATCTGCTTGAACTTGCGCTCGTCGGCAACAATCTCGCCGAGCGTTGGATCGACCTGCTGCCCGAGCATGATACCGTGCCGTAGCGCGCGCTCACGCACCAGGGTCATCGCGTTGGACAACGCGGAGGCCAGGTCGAAGGTCGAAGCCTCCAGCTCCATCCGGCCGGCCTCGATCTTCGACAAGTCGAGGATGTCGTTGATGAGCGAGAGCAGGTGCCTGCCGGACGAATGGATGTCTTTGAGGTAATCGTCCTGCTTGTCGTTAAGATCGCCGAAAAGCCGCTCGAGCAGCACTTCGGAGAAGCCGATGATGGCGTTCAACGGGGTGCGCAGCTCGTGCGACATGTTCGCCAGGAACTCGGACTTGTGCTGGTTGGCAGTCTCGATCTGATTGTAAAGCCGCCCAAGCTCGGCGCTCATGCGGTTCAGATTCGTGGCCAGTTCACCGAACTCGTCGCGGTTAGGCACATCGACCTGTTGCGCGAAATTGCCG
>JALYSM010000115.1 GCA_030854785.1 Pseudomonadota bacterium | reverse complement strand
GTCCCGGCCTGCGCCGGGACGACGGCTCCGCCCGGCAATGATCACCGATTATCTTGTAGCTCTGCGGCCCGCAGCGTATTGGCGAGCAGCGTCGCGATCGTCATCGGGCCGATGCCGCCGGGCACTGGCGTGATCCAGCTCGCGCGCTCTTTCGCGGCCGCGAAGTCGACGTCGCCGCAGAGCTTGCCGTGCGCGTCGCGATTCACGCCCACGTCGATGACGATCGCGCCGGGCTTGATCCAGTCACCCTGAACGAACCGCGGCTTGCCGACCGCGGCGACGAGGATATCCGCCTGGCGCGCGACGCCGGGCAAATCGCGCGTCGCGGAGTGACACACGGTGACGGTGCAGCGCGCCATCAAGAGTTCCAGCGCCATCGGCCGGCCGACGATGTTCGACTGGCCGATGATGACGGCGTGCTTGCCGACCAGATCCTCGCCGGTGTCGCGCAGCAGAGTCATGCAGCCGTACGGCGTGCACGGCCGCAGCAGCGGGCGTTTCAGGACCAGGCGGCCGATGTTGTAGGGGTGCAAGCCGTCGACGTCCTTGGCCGGATCGATGCGCTCGGTGACCTCATCGGGATCGATTGCTTTGGGCAGCGGCAGCTGCACCAGAATGCCGTGCACGGCCGGATCGGCGTTGAGCCGGTCGATCAACGCGAGCAGCTCCTTGTGTGATGCCGTCGCCGGCAGGTCGTGCGAGAACGAGATCATGCCGGCCGCGTCGGTCATCCTGCGCTTGTTGCGCACGTAGACCTGCGATGCCGCGTGCTCGCCGACCAGCACGACGGCGAGGCCCGGCGGCCGCTTGCCCGCCGCGACGCGCGCGGCAACCGACTGGGCCACATCGGCCGTCAGCCGCTCGGCGCGGGCCTTGCCGTCGATGATGCGCGCGGTCATGCTGTCTCCACGTTCGCGAAAGAGCGCGCCGTTGAATCGCGCAGTTTACTTGATGTCGATCTGCGGCCAGCCCTTCTCGCGCGCCACAGCGGCAAGCGGCGGATCGGCATTGACGGCGACCGGATGCGTCACCCGCAACAGCAGCGGCAGATCGTTGACCGAGTCGCTGTAGAACCAGCTCTGGCGAAAGCGGTCGAGCGCGAGGCCGCGCTCGCCGAGCCAGGCTTCGAGCCGCGCCACCTTGCCCTCGCGCATGTTCGGCGTGCCGGCGACCTTCCCCGTATAGAAGCCGTCTTTCATCTCGGGCTCGGTGGCGATCAGATTTTCCAGGCCGAGCTCACGCGCGATCGGGGCGGTGAGAAAGCGACTGGTCGCGGTCGTCATGATCAACAGGTGCCCGTCGGCACGGTGCCTGTCGAGGAGCGCGCGGGCCGATGCCGAAATGGCCGGCCGGATCTTGCGTTCCAGGTATGTCGCGTGCCAAGTCCCGAGCACGCCCGTATCCCGGTCCACGAGCGTGGACAGATAGAAGTGCGTGAACTCGACCGACGTCGCCTCGCCGGCCCGATAGCGCGCGACCAGCTCGTGGTTCGCGCGCTCGAATTCGGTCTGGTCGAGGATGCCTTCCTCGATCAGGAACTCGACCCAGGCCTCATCGCTGTCGAGCGTCAGCAGCGTATGGTCGAGGTCAAACAATGCCAGTACGTCCGTACTCATGAACGGTCGCGTAAAATTCTCGAATGGGCGCCAAATGGATCGCTCCTTCGGACGCGATCGCGCGTATCGCCGATCGGCTCGGTCGCGCGCTCGCCGCGCCGGCGGTCGCGTACGAGCCGTTCGTCGTCGCAAGGCATGTCGTCGGCTGGGTGACGCCCGAGCGCGCGGAGAGGCTCGCGCGCTGGCCGCGGCTCTTTCGGCGGGGCGAGCGCGCGCTGGAGCTCGCTCCGCGGCTGGACACACCGGAGGCGCGTACCGATGCGCTCGCCGAAGTCGCGCGCACGCTCTCGGCGGAAGGCGCGCTCACCGCGTGGCGCGACGAGCGCTACGCAGTCGCCGCAAACTCCGGCGGTCGCGCGCTGTTCGAGCTCGAGCGCGCCGCGGCGCGCTACTTCGGCATCCATACGTTTGCCGCACACGCGAATGGACTGGTCGGCGACGTCGATCGCTGGCGTATGTGGCTTGCGCGCCGCAGCCCGGCCAAGGCGATCGATCCGGGTTTGCTCGATAACCTCGTCGGCGGCGGGATTGCCGCGGGCGCCAACGCCGCCGCGACACTGGTCAAGGAAGCGTGGGAAGAAGCCGGCATAGGAAAAACGCTTTCGCGTCGTGCGCGATGCGCCGGCTCGGTCGACATTTGTCGCGACGTTTCCGACGGCCTGCAGCGCGAGACGATCTACGTGCACGACTTGTGGCTGCCGGCGGATTTTGCGCCGGCGAATCAGGATGGCGAAGCGGTCGAGCATCGGCTCTGCGGGCCCGAAGACGTTGTTGCGGCGGTTGCGTCCGACGATATCACCGCCGATGCGAGCCTGGTGATCGTCGATTTCCTGATCCGCGGCGGGCATGTCGCGCCGGGCGACCCGGCGTTGGCCGCGCTGGAGGCACTGCGCCGGCCGCCTGCGCCAAACCCAGTGCGCGGACAACTCAAGCCGCTTTGATCGCCGCCGCGACGGCGACCGGCGCAACCTGGCGAATGCCCATCTCGCGCAGCGTATCGCGCACCGCGTTGACCGCGTGCCGCATCTCGTCGGGCCCGATGGCGCCGATGCAACCGACGCGAAAGGTCTCGAGCTGGGTGAGCTTCCCCGGGTAGAGGATGAAACCCTTGTCGCGCACGCGCTCGTAGAAGTCCTTGAACGCGTATTTCGGATCGGCCGGGGCGTGAAAGGTAACGATGATCGGCGCCTGGATGCGCGGGTCGAGGAAAACGCGAAATCCCAGCTCGCCCATTCCGGTCACCAGCGTTTCGTAGTTCGCAGTGTAGCGCGCCAACCGCGCCGGCTGGCCGCCCTGCGCCTCGAACTGCTCCAGCGCGGCGGCGAGCGCGACGACGACGTGCGTCGGCGGCGTGTACCGCCACTGCGTCGTCTTCTCCATGTACGCCCACTGGTCGTAGAGGTCGAGCGCGAGCGAGGTCGAGTTGCCCGCGCACTGTTCCAGCAAACTGCGGCGCGCGAACACGAAGCCCATACCCGGCGGCCCCTCGACGCACTTGCCCGACGCCGCGACGAGCGCGTCGAAGGGGACCGCGCGGGCGTCGATTGCGATTGCGCCGAAGCTGCTCATCGCGTCGACGATGAGGCTCTTGCGGCGCTTGGCGACGGCTTCCGCGATCTCGGACAACGGATTGAGGATGCCGGTCGACGTTTCGCAATGGACCAGCCCGACGTGCGTGATCGACGCATCGGCGTCGAGCAGCCGCGCGACGTCGGCCGCAGTAGTTGGCACGTCGTCGGCGGTTTCGAAGCTGCTGAGCCGGCGACCCATCATTTCGGTCAACCTGGCGATGCGTCTGCCGTAGGCGCCGTTGATCAGGACGAGCACATGACCGTCGCGCGGCACGATCGTGTTGACCGCTGCCTCCACGGAGAACGTGCCGCTGCCCTGCATGGGGACGCAGACGTGCGTCGCTTCCCCATTGACGATCGCGGTCAAGCGCTCGCGCACCCGGGCGGTCACGGCGTTGAAACGGCTGTCCCACGAGCCCCAGTCGCGCAGCATCGCGGACTTGGTCGCGAGCGAGGTGGTCAGCGGACCGGGGGTCAGCAGAACGGGGTCGCGGTCGAAATTGCTCATCCGAGCATGGCTCCTTGGGTCGCAGTGTACATCGACGGCCGGTCACACCGATGGCGGCGGCTTCCGCCAGGTCTGCGTAGTGCCGAGCAGCCAGCGCGTCGCACCCGCGTAGATCAGGCAGATCGTCGCCGAGGTCGCGACGATCAGCGTGCTCATCGCGGCCGCCGGCCCGATCTCCCCGGCCTCGTCGAGGTTGATGATCGCAATCGATGCGACCTTGGTGTCGGGCGAGTACAAGAACACGACGGCAGAGATCGTCACCATCGCGTTGATGAAGAGATAGCGTGCGATGTCGAGGATCGCCGGCAGGCAGACCGGCACCGTCACGCGGAAGAAGGTCTTGTAGAACGGAACCTTGAGCGACGCCGAGACCGCCTCGAACTCGTTGTCGAGCCCTTTGAGAGCGGTCACCGCGGTCAGGTGACTGGAGGTGTAGTAGTGCACGATCGTCGACGCCGCCAGGATCAGCATGCCGCCGTAGAGGAAGTGCAGCGGGTTGTCTGGATGGTTGAAAAAGAAGATATAACCCAGCCCCAGCACCATGCCCGGCACGGCCATCGGAATCGTCGCGAGCAATCGAATGACTGCTCGCATCGTGCGCATGCCGCGCGTCTTTTCGAGCAGATATGCCGTGCCGAACACCAGCATCGTGCCGATCGTCGCGGTCAGCAGCGCCATCTTAAGACTGTTGAAATACGAATCGATCACGCCGCCGTCGATCAGGCCGAAGATGTAATGGCGCAGGCTGAACGATAGGTCGTAGGGCCACAGCTTGATGAAGGACGTATACACCGCCATGCCCAGTACCGCGAGCAGGACGGTGCAGACGAGGACGCAGAACGCGAGCATTGCCAGATCGAAACCGCGGCTGGGCTTCGGGGCGTACGGAACCGCGCGAGCCGAGAACTGCGACTGTTGCCGGCCCTGCATCCACCAGTCGACGATGAACGCGAGCAGGACGGGCAGCAGCAGCACCAGGCTCACGACCGCGCCGCGGTTGAAGTTCTGTTGGCCGATCACCTGCTTGAATATGTCGATGGCGAGCACGTTGAAGTTGCCACCGATCACCTTCGGTATCCCAAAGTCGCTGACGGTGTACGAGAACACGACCATCGCCGCGCTGACGAGTCCGTACCGCGCGCTTGGCAGCGTGATCGTGAAGAATTTCCGCAACCGCGGAGTGCCGAGCGATTCCGCCGCCTCGTAGAGCCGTCCATCGGCGAGCAGTAGCGAGGTGAGCACGATCATCAGCGCATGCGGGAAGATCGCGTACACCGCGCTGATGATGATGCCGATCGGACCGTAGACCGTATTGCCGAAGAGCCAGCTCTTGAGCGCGCCCTGGTTGCCGAACCACTGGATGAACGAGATCGCCGCCAGCATCGATGGCGACAGAATCGGCGTCAGCGCGATCAGTCGGAAGCCGCCCTTCCACGGCATGCAGCTGCGCGTCAATGCGTACGCGAAGGTGAATGCGAGCGGGACCGTGATCGCGGTGACCACCAAGCCAACCCACAGGGTGTTGAAGGCCGAGTCGCGCAACGCCGCGTTCTGCAGATACTCGCGGAACAGTTGCAACCCGACGAAAGCCCCGCTTTTGTCTTCGACACTCTTGACCAGGATCATCGCCAGCGGCGCGAGCAGGAAAACGGCTAGCACCGCGCAGGACGCGAGCAGCAGCCCCTGGGCGAGGCGATCCTCCCAGTTCGCGAGCGGCTTGACGCGCCCGCGCGGCAGCGACGGAAGAGGCGCGGCGGCGGTCGACACGGACGTTGCGATCAGACGAGCAGACGCATGCATTCCGGCGGCAAACCGATCTGCAGCGCAGTGCCCGCGACGAGATTCATCTCGTCGGCGCTGTGCCGCGACAGGTTCACCACGAGCGGCTGATCCTCGGCGCCGACCAGAGCCACGGTCACGAGGCAAAACGCGCCGAGAAACTCGACCTTGATCACCTTGCCCGGTGCCGTATTCAGGTTGCTCCGGACGGCGCCGTCGACCAGCACGTCCTCGGGACGCAGGTAGAGCTTGACGCGCGTTCCCGCCGCGACGGCCTCCGTGCCGATGGCGCCCTGCAATATCAGGCTGCCGATGCGGAAGCGGCCAGCGCCCTCGGCGACCGCGGAGAGCACGTTGACCTTGCCGACGAAATCCGCGACGAAGGCGCTCGCCGGATCGCGATAGATCTGCTGTGGCGTGCCGACCTGCTCGATCCGCCCCTGATTCATCACGACGACCGTGTCGGCCATCGACAGCGCTTCTTCCTGATCGTGCGTCACCATGATGGTCGTCACGCCCAGCCGCTGCTGCAGCGCCCGAACCTCGCCGCGCAGGCGCAAGCGCTCCAACGCGTCGAGTGCGGACAGCGGCTCGTCCAGCAGCAAAAGCCCCGGCGAGGTCGCCAGCGCGCGAGCCAGCGCGATCCGCTGCTGCTGTCCGCCGGAGAGCTGCCCGGGATATTTCGGTCCCGCATCGGGCAATCCGACGAGCTTGAGCAGCTCGGCGACGCGGCGCTTGATCGCGTCCTGCCCCTTGCGCCGATTGACGAGCCCGTACGCGACATTGGCGAAGACGGTCAGGTTCGGGAACAGCGCGTAGGACTGGAAGACGATGCCGTAGTCGCGCTGCATCGCCGGCAACCGCGAGATGTCACGGCCGCCCAGGACGATCGTCCCCTCGTCCTGTGTCTCTAGCCCGGCGATGACGCGCAAGAGCGTCGTCTTGCCAGAGCCGGATGGGCCGAGAAAGATCATCAGCTTGCCGCGCTCGACGGCGAGCGTGATGCCGGACAGCGCGGTGAACTTGCCGAAGCGCTTGGTGATTCCCGACAGCTGGAGGTAGGACTCGTCGGAGGAAACAGCAAGCGCGGTCACGGCTCGCCCTACCGAGTCTCGCAACAATGCTTCATGCAAGTTTGTCGTCCCCGCAAACGCGGGGACCCAGTGGCTTTAGCCACGACACTGGATTCCCGCTTACGCGGGAATGACGGCCTACTTCTTGGGCGCCGACTTGGAATCGTAGCGCCTGGTCCACTCCGCGAGGATCCGGTCGCGGTTCTTCGCTTCCCATGCGAAGTCGTTCTTGATCAGCCGCTTTTCGTAATCGGCCGGAATGAAGTCCAGCGGCTTGGCGAGGCCCGGCATCGCCACCACGGCGAAGTTCTTCGCGAACAGCTCCATCGCCTCCGGCGTCGCAAGCCAGTCCATGAGCTTCCGCGCGGCTTCGACCTTCCTGGTCGTCTTCATGATGCCCGAGGCCTCGAGATCCCAGCCCAGCCCTTCGCTTGGAAAGACGATGTCGATCGGCGCACCCGACTTCTTGGTCGTCACCGCGCGGTACTCGAACGAGACGCCGATCGGAAACTCGCCCGCACCCGCCTGCCGGCAGGGCTGCGAGCCCGAATGCGTATAGAGCGCGATGTTCTCGTGCAGCGCGTCCATGAATTTCCACGCGTCGGCCTCGCCCCACATCTGCAGCCAGCCCGCCACGTCGAGGAAGCCGGTCCCGGACGACGCGGGATTGGGCATCACAACCTTGCCCTTGTAAACGGGCTTGGTCAGGTCCTTCCACGATTCCGGCTTCGGCAGGCCCTGCTTCGCCGCCTCGACGGTGTTGAAGCAGACAGCAGCGCCGTAGACGTCCATGCCGACCCACTCGGGCGGCCGCTTCGGATCGACGTACTGGGGCGAGAGCTTTTCGACTCCCTTCGGCGCGTAGCCTTGCAGCAGGCCTTCGTTGGCGAACACCGCCAGGCTCGACGCCGACGTGCCCACGACCAGGTCCGCCTGCGGGTTGGCCTTCTCAGCGAGAACCTTGGCGGTGATGATGCCGGTCGAGTCCCGGACCCACTTGAGCGCAACGTCCGGAACCGCCTTGTAGAACGCCTCTTCGTATGCCTTGATCTGGTCGGTCTCGAGCGCGGTGTAGACCAGAAGCTCGGTCTTCTGCGCGAGGGCCGGCGCGGCCCAGCCTATTGCACCAGCGATCGCGACGCTGGCGACACGTTGCCACCAGCACTTGCCTGCCAAGAAACGCATTGTTCTCTCTCCCAAGAATTGAGCTACAACCGAAAAATGCTACGCCCAACGCATACGACAGGCAAATCGTCGTTATTTCGCGCCAACGCGCCGAGGGCACCTCGCGAGCGACTTCTGTCGCGTATCGATGATCATGACTTGCCGAGATTGCAAGATCGTGTCGGGACGCTTAATTGACACTTGGTTGACACTCCGCGGCTCATTGTATATTGTCTACAATCTGCAAACTGACGACATCACGGGAGCCTGCATGACCTTTTCTTACCGGCGTACCTACCGCGGCCCCATCGAGGCCGTGTTGCTCGACTGGGCCGGCACGACCATGGACTTCGGCTGCATGGCGCCCGCAGTGGTGTTCGTGCAGGTCTTCGAGCGGCAGAAGGTGCCCATCACCATGGAAGAGGCCCGCGCGCCGATGGGCGCCCACAAGAGGGTGCACATCCAGAAGATCTCGCAGCTTGACGCGGTGCGCCGGCGCTGGCTGGAAGTCCGCGGGCGCCCCCCGAACGAAGACGATGTGGATGCCATGTTTGCCGAATTCGTGCCGCTTCAGCTCGCGTGCCTGTCCCAATACTCCAAGCTCATATCGGGCACGCTCGACGTGGTGGCGGAGCTGCGCAAGCGCGGCATCAAGATCGGTTCGACCACAGGCTACTTGAGCGAGATGATGAAGATCAATCGCGAGGACGCGAAGCGGCAGGGCTACGACCCGGACTCCACGGTATGCGCGTCGGATGTGCCGGCGGGAAGGCCCTATCCCTACATGTGCCTGCAGAACGCCATCAACCTGAAGGTCACGACCGTGCATTCCTGTGTGAAGGTCGACGATACGGTTCCCGGTGTCGAGGAAGGCCTCAACGCGGGTATGTGGACCGTGGGACTCGCCGTCAGCGGCAACGAAGTAGGACTACCGCTCGACCAGTGGCAAGCGCTTCCGGAACAGGAGAAGGCCGTCAAGCGCAGTCGCGCCTACACCCGGATGCACCAGTGCGGAGCACACTACGTCGTCGACACGATCGCTGAGCTCATGCCGTGTATCGACGACATTCAAGAGCGCATCCACCGCGGCGAGACACCCTAGGAGCCCGTCGGCAGATCCCCGGGAACCAGGCATGCCCAAGATTGCCGCCAAGCCCTTGGCCGGAGGCAAAGCACCGAACGCGACCATCGCGCTCGTCCAGTCGAGCTCGCTGCCGATGCTGGTGCAGAAGGAACTGGAGCGCCTGATTCTCGCCGGCGATCCGGCCGTAGGCGCCAAGCTCAACGAAGCCGCGATCGCGGAGCTGCTCGGCGTGTCGCGCGGCCCGGTACGTGAGGCGTTTCGCGCCCTCGAGGAATCGGGTCTTGTGCGTCTCGAAAAGAATCGCGGGGTGTTCGTCCGCCAGATCAGCATCGAGGAAGCCGACGAGATATACGAGGTGCGTGCCGCCCTCGACGAGTGGGTTGGCCGGCGTCTGGCGCATACGGCGAGCGCCGATCAATTGAAGGAGCTCAAGGCGATCGTCGAGCGCATGGACCGCGCCGCAGCGAAGCATGACCTCGACGCCTACTACGCGCTCAACCTGGAGTTTCACGATCGGCTGGTCGCGTTCGCTGGCAACGACAAACTGCTCGCCACCTATCGGCGCCTGGTCAACGAATTGAAGCTGTTCCGGCGGCAAACGCTGGCGCAACGCGGCACGCTGCCGGTGTCGACGCGCGAGCACCGCGACATCGTCGTCAAGATCGCGTCTCACAACGCCGCTGCAGCGGGCAAGGCGCTCCGCGATCATGTGATGGGCAGCCGCGATCGCATGCACCGAAGCCGGAGTGCGGGCGCGCCCGCTGCGCGTCATATTGTCGTCAACACGTCGCGCCAGAGCCGTTGACCGAGATGTCCTGTTTCACGATCGGCTACAATAAAGGCGCGAAGGAAACGATGAAGAACTTTAGCGCAAGGACGTCTTTGCCACCGTGTGGCGCAAGGAGCAGGCCGTTGCGATGAATGAACCTTTGCCAAGGTCGCGCCACGGGCACACGCAAGCGAGCGATCTTGCATCCGAAGGCGACGTCAACCTCTCGCCGCTGCGCCGCGCCTGGGAGGCCGAAAACATCGGCGCCGCAACGCGTGCGCTGCTCGACGCCGACAGCGAGCATTTTCTGCACCAGTCGCTGTCGACGCCGTGTCTCAACGCGCTCGAGTCGTGCGAAGGCATCTGGCTCACGGATGTCGAAGGCCGACGCATCATGGATTTTCACGGCAATAACGTGCACCAGGTCGGCTATCGGCACCCGCACGTGATCGAGGCGGTGAAACACGCGCTCGACACGCTGCCTTTCTCGCCTCGGCGCTACACCAACGCCGCGGCGGTGGAGCTTGCAGCGGCGCTCGCGGGGCTCCTGCCCGAGCCGCTGCGCAAGGTACTGTTCGCGCCCGGTGGCACACTGGCGATCGGCATGGCGCTGAAGCTCGCGCGGCTCGTCACCGGCCGCCACAAGACGCTCTCGCTGTGGGATTCGTTCCACGGCGCGTCGCTCGACGCGATCTCGATCGGCGGCGAGGCGATCTTCCGCAAGAACATCGGACCGCTATTGCCGGGCACCGAGCACGCGCCGCCCTGTGATCCGCGCCAGTGCCGGTTTGGCTGCGGCGACGCCTGCAACCTGCGCTGTGCCGAATACCTCGACTACGTCCTCGGCAAGGAAGAGGATATCGGCGCGGTCATCATCGAGACCGTGCGCTCGACCGACGTACAGATTCCGCCGCCCGAGTATTACCGCATCGTCCGGGACGCTTGCGACCGCCACGGCGCCTTGCTGATTCTCGACGAGGTGCCGATCTGCCTCGGCCGCACCGGCCGCATGTTCGCCTTCGAGCATTACGACATCGTTCCCGATATGGTCGTGCTGGGCAAGGGGCTCGGCGGCGGCGTCTTTCCTCTCGCTGCGCTGGTCGCCCGCAGCGATTTCGACATCGCGGGCGATCGCGCACTGGGCCATTACACCCATGAAAAGAGCTCGGTCGGCTGCGCCGCGGCGCTGGCGACGCTGGAAGTCATCGCCAACGAGGGCCTGCTCGAAAAGTCACGCACGCTGGGCGTGCGAGCGCTGGAACGTCTGCGCGAAATGCAGCGCCGGCATCCGCTGGTTTCCGGCGTGCGCGGTATCGGCCTTTTGCTGGGGATCGAGCTCGGCCGCGACGGGCGCCCAGCCGCGCGTGAAGCCGAACGGGTGCTGTATCACTGCCTCGCGCGCGGGCTGTCGTTCAAGATCGGCCAAGGCAACGTGCTGACGCTATCGCCGCCGTTGATCATCGCGCCGGAGGAGCTCGACCAGGCGCTGGACATCATCGATGCCGCTTTGAGCGGCGTAGAAGGCACGAACGCGGGTTAGGGAACCTCTGAACAAGTCCCACATGAGCCGCGTTTCTGGCGCAATGGCCTCAGATGCAAGGCCTTATTTGGCAACTGCGGGCGCAGCGAATAGTTCGTCCTATTCGCAAGCCGCGCAACGACGCAG
>JALYSM010000104.1 GCA_030854785.1 Pseudomonadota bacterium | reverse complement strand
ACGCGCAGGATGTCGCTTGTCGCTGTCTGTTGTTCCAAGGCCTCCGTGAGGTCGCGGTTGCGCGCCTCCAGCTCCGTGAACAGGCGAACGTTCTCGATGGCGATGACCGCCTGATCCGCAAAGATCTGCAGCAGGGAGATCTGCTTGTCAGAGAACGGCTTGACCTCCAAGCGGAACAAGGCGATCAGCCCCAGCGGCACTCCTTCGCGCAGCAGGGGGGTCGCAACCATCGTGTGGTGCCCGAACCGGCGCTGAAGCTCCCGCCCTTCCGGGTATTCGTCCTCGCGCTCGGCGGCGAGGTCGTGTATGTGGATGGTGCGGCATTCCAATACGCTGCGACCTGCCACCGTTCCCTTCGTCACCGGGATCTCGATCGCTTCGACGCTTCCGGCGCCGCGCGCCAGCACATCCGCGAATGGACCGACCGCCGCGGCACCGCGCAGCATGCCGTCTTCGAGTCGCATGATCAGTACATCCGTCGCGCCGCAGAACTGGGCGGCAGCGCGCACGAGGGTATCGAGTACCGGCTGGAGGTCGCCCGGCGCGCTGGAGATCGCTTGGAGGATCTGGGCCGTGGCGGTCTGCTGGTCGAGCGCTTCCTTCGTCTCGTTGAAAAGGCGCACGTTCTCGATGGCGATGACGGCTTGATCGGCAAACGTCTTCAGCAGCTCGATTTGCGCGTCGGGGAACGGCTTTGGCACGTCCCGGTATACGGTGATTGTTCCGATGGGACGTCCGTCGCGCAGCATCGGCACGGAGAGTGCGCTCCGGTAGTCGGCGCTCTTCGCGGCGTCGTGGTATGTGTACTCGGGGTCCGCGAGGACGTCGGCGATGTTGGCGATGCTGCCCGTCAGAATGGCGCGATGGGTGGCGCCCCCGCGGCTTGGCCGCGAGGGGTATGCGCTGCGAAACGCCGCGGTCCCGGCGGGATTCAGATTGTGATGCGCGGCGATGTGGATGAACTCGCCGTCGAACCGGAAGATCGTGCTGAAGCTCGCGTCACACAGGCGTAGCGCATTGGCCGCAATGGACTCGAACACCGGCTGGACGTCGGTCAGCGAGCGGCTGATGACGCGCAGAATCTCGCTCGTCGCGGCCTGTTGCTCCAACGCTTCCGCCAGGCGCTTTTGGAGCGAGCGGCCCTTGGAGCCTTCGTTCTTCGGCGACCTCCTGGCGAGAGGTGGTTTGGCTTTGACCTTAGCCTTCGCGGGCTTGGCAGTCCGTTTCATCAGCCTCTCTCTGCCACTCACAGGCGTTACGACAGCACACGATCGACAATAGCCTACGCGAAGGCACCCCCGTTAGGCTACTGACCACGGGACCCTCTCGGAGGAAGAGCGATTGCGGGATGGCGCGTCGGTCGATTTACGCCGTGCGCCGCAACGTCTGACTATGCTAGAACTTGGACAGGCTCGGCAACCACATGGAAATTGCCGAACCATAGGTGACGAGCAGCAGCGCGAAGCACATCGCGCCGTAGAACGGCCACAGCTCCTCATAGCTAGTAACTCAGTGCCAGGCGCAGCCACAGCGACAGTCCCGGGAAATACGTGACAATGAGTAGCTCCGTGCACATCGCGCCATAGAAGGGCCAGAGCTCCGGCGACAGCTCCCCGGATGTTCGAAACGATAGCCTGCCGTGCGCGGTAGGGTTGTCAATCTGCGGCGGCCGGCACCGGCGCGGGCACACCCTGGCGTCGCGCAGCCAGCCACTGCTTCAACCGCTCGAAGCAGATGTAGATCACTGGCGTGATGTAGAGCGTCAGCACTTGCGATACGGCCAGGCCGCCGACGACGGCCAACCCGAGCGACTGCCGCACCTGGCCGCTTGCGCCGAGCGCAAGCGCGATCGGCAGACTTCCCATAAGCGCCGCCATCGTCGTCATCATGATCGGGCGAAAGCGCGTCAGGCACGCCTGGAAGATCGCCTCCTCGGGCGCCTTGTTCTCGTTGCGCTGCGCCTCGATCGCGAAATCGATCATCATGATCGCGTTCTTCTTGACGATGCCGACCAGCATGATGATGCCTACCCAGGCATACATGTTGAGTTCGATGCCGAACAGCCATAGCGTGATCAACGCGCCGAACCCGGCGGGAATCAGGCCGGACAGGATCGTAATCGGATGGATGAAACTCTCGTAGAGGATGCCGAGCACGAGATAGATCACGAAGATCGCCAGCACGATCAGGATAGGCATGCCGCGCAGCGAAGACTGGAAAGCCTGCGCGGTGCCCTGGTAGGCGCCGTTGATCGTCGCCGGCAGGCGCATCTCGGCGGTCGCTTTGTCGATGTCCTTGATTGCATCGCCGATCGCGACCCCGGGTCTGAGGTCGAACGATAACGTCACCGCCGCCAGCTGCCCAAGGTGATTGATCGCCAGCGGGCCGACCGTCGGTTTCAGCGTCGCGACGCTGTTCAAAGGCACCAGCGCACCGCTCGCGGAGCGCACGTAGAGCAGCGACAATACCGACGGGTCGGTCTGATAGCGTTGCTGCAGCTCCATCACGACCCAGTACTGGTTGGTCGGCGCGTAAATCGTCGAGACCTGCCGTTGGCCATAGGCGTCGTAGAGCGTAGCCTCGATTGCCTGCGCCGAAACGCCGAGCGCCGACGCCTTGTTGCGGTCGATCTGGACGGTCACCTGCGGCTTGGAAATTTGCAGATCGCTGGTCACGTCAACAAGCGCCGGCAAGGACTTAAGCTTCTCCTCGACCTTCGGTGCCCATTGATACAGCTCGCTCGTGTCGGTGCCCTGCAGCGTGTACTGATACGAGCTCTTCGTGACCTGGCCGCCGATGCGTATCGCCGGGATGTTCTGCACGTAGGCCTTGATGCCGGTGACGCGTGCGAGTGGGCCGCGCAACTGCTGTATCACGACGTCGGCGCTCGGGCGTTGATTACGCGGCTTCAGCGCGACGAAAATTCGCCCCACGTTGAGCGATGCGCTCGGGCCGCCGGCGCCGACGGACGACATCGCGCCCTCCACGTAGGGATTCTCCTTGACGATCTCCGCCACCTGCCGCTGCATGGTGGACATCGCGGTGAAGGACACGTCCTGCGCGGCCTCGGTGAATACCAGGATCAGTCCCTGATCGTCGGCCGGCAGGAAGCCTTTCGGCATTATGATAAACAGAAATATCGTGGCGACAAAAATGGCGAAAAATGCGCCGAGCATGAGCCACAGATGGCGCAGCGCGCGTGTAAGAGTATTGCGATATCCGTTCAGCAACGCATTGAACGCGCGTTCACTTAAAGCGTAAAATCGGCCGTGCTTTTTCGTACGCTCGTCGACCAGCATGCGGCTGCACAGCATCGGGGTCAGCGTCAGCGAGACGAAACCGGAGATGAGCACCGCGACGATGATGACCACACCGAACTCGCGCAGCAACCGGCCGAGGATACCGCCCATGAACAGCACCGGGATGAACACGGCGACCAGCGACAAGGTCATCGACACGATCGTGAAGCCGACCTCTTTGGATCCGTCGAGTGTTGCCTGCATTCGCGACTTGCCCATTTCCATGTGGCGCGTGATGTTCTCGAGCATCACGATCGCATCGTCGACGACGAAGCCGACGCACAGCGTCAGCGCCATCAGCGACAGATTGTCCAGGCTGTAGTTGAACGCATACATCACCGCGAACGTGCCGACGATCGACAGCGGCAGCGCGAGGCTCGGGATGATCGTGGCGGTAGCGCTGCGCAGGAAGACGAAGATGACCGTTACGACGAGCCCCAGCGCGAGCAACAGCGATTGCTGCACGTCGTGGACGCCGTTACGTATCGGAACCGAGCGGTCGTAGAACATCGTGAGCTGGATCGCCGGGGGGAGCTGGGACTCGAAGGTGGGCAGGATCTTCTTGATCGCGTCGACGATCTCGATCGTGTTCGTTCCCGGCTGCCGTTGCACGCCAAGCATGATGCCGCGGGTACCGTTGTGCCACGCCGCGATCTTGTCGTTCTGCACGCTGTCGAATACGCGCCCGACCTCGGAGAGCCGCACCGGCGCGCCGTTGCGATAGGCGACGATCAGCGGCGCGTAGGCCTGTGCAGTCATGAGCTGCCCGGTCGCCTGGATCGAGGTCGCCTTCTCTCTTCCGTACAGGGTTCCAGTCGGCAGGTTGACGTTGCTGCTGGCAATGGCTTGCTCGACCTCGGTGAGCGCGATGCCGCGCGTGGCAAGCGCGTTCGGATCGAGCTGGATGCGCACCGCGTATTGCTGCGAGCCGTAGACCTGAACCTGGGCCACTCCGCTGATCGTCGAGATCTGCTGGGCGAGCAGATTCTCGGCGTACTCGGCGACGGTCGACAGCGGCAACGTCGACGACGAGAGCACGATGTTCATGATCGGCGCATCGGCCGGGTTCACCTTGCGCTGCGTCGGCGGTGTGGGCATCGACGACGGCAGCGAGCGCGCCGCCGCCGCGATCGCCGACTGCACGTCCTGCGCCGCGGCGTCGATGCTGCGATCGAGAGAGAACTGCATCGTGATCGTCGTAATGCCGTCGGTGGACGTCGACGTCATCGTGTCGATGCCGGCAATGGCGGAGAATTGTTTCTCCAATGGCGTGGCGACCGCGGAAGCCATCGTGTCCGGGTTCGCGCCCGGGAGCTGCGCCTGCACCTGGATCGTCGGGAAGTCGACGTTGGGCAAGGCGTTGATCGGCAGCAACCGGTAGCCGATGATGCCGAAGATGAGGATGCCCGCCATGACCAGCACGGTCATCACCGGACGGCGCACGAAGAGTCCGGCGATGTTCACGAGGGTGGCGCACCCTTGCCGACGTTGACCTTGGTCCCCGGGGCGAGCCGCAACTGGCCGACGATGACCACCTGATCGCCCGCCTGCAGTCCGCTCGCCACGACCGTGTCGTCGCCTTCGGCTCGCGCGATCTTGATGTTGCGCAGCTCAACCGTGGAGTCGGGCTTGACGACGAACACGTACTGTCCGGTCGGGCCGCTCTGCACCGCAGCCGAGGGCGTCACGATCGCGTCCTTTTGCTCGTGCAACGTCAGCACCACATTGACGAACTGGCCGGGCCACAGGGCCTTATCGGTGTTCGGGAACTCCGCTTTGAGCTTGATCGTTCCGGTGGTCGCGTCGGCCGCGTTGTCGACGAACGACAGCCTGCCGGCCACGGGCGGGTGCGCGGAGTTGGCGAAGCTCGCCGTCACCTTGAGCTCGCCAGCGGCCTGATACCTGCGAACCTCCGCGACGTTCTGCTCGGGCACCGAAAACGACGCATAGATCGGCACGACCTGGTTGATCGTGACCATTGGACTCGTGTCGTTCGCTTTGACCAGATTGCCCTGCTGGCTCTGGATGCGGCCCACGTAGCCGGTCACCGGAGCGCGAATCGTGCAGTATTCGAGCGACAGCTTCGCGCTCTCGATCGCGGCTTCGTCCGCGCTTACGGTCGCGGCAGTGGTTTGGGCGTTGGTGCGAACTTGCTCGTAGGCGTCGGGCGAGATGAAATTCTTGGCGAGCAAATCCTTGTAGCGTTTCTCCTGTTGGCTGGCGCGCTCGAGCAAAGCCTTGTCCTTGAGCAGATTCGCCTGCGCCTGTTTCATGCTGGCGGCAAACGGGCGCGGGTCGATCTCGAACAGCACCGAGCCTTTCCGCACTTCGTCGCCTTCCTTGAAATGCACCGACACGAGCTGCCCATCGACGCGCGCCTTGACCGCGACGGTGGTGTACGGCTCGACATTGCCGATAGCGTAGAGCCGGACGGGCACTGCCTTGGCTACCACCGCAGCGGTGGTGACCGGCACCGCGGGCGTGATTTTCTGCGTTTCGGCGCGCGATCCGCGGTTGGCCTGAAAAATAAAGAAAAGCGTGGCGGCGAGGACCGCCAGCAGGACGATTCCGGAAAATACCTTCTTCTGCGTCGACATCAGTTGGGTGCGCCGGCGCAGCCGGGCGCAACCAGAAATTATCGCCCAATCGGGCCCGTTGTGGGTAAGTTACAAGCTGTAACACTCAAGGTTCAGCGGGCGGATGACGCCGCGAGCGGGAATGGAGCGGGTGAAGGGGATCGAACCCTCGTATGCAGCTTGGGAAGCTGCCGTTCTGCCATTGAACTACACCCGCATCGCGAAGGAATTGTCCGTCAGCGACGGCGAGTTGCCAAGGTCGAGACAACTGGCGCACCGGCTCTCGCCTGCCGTATGCTCACGCCATGGCTTCCGAGGACACCGGCGGCCGCCTGCCGCAACTGCTCGACATCGCGCGGCTTATCGCCCGCGAGCCGGACACGGCGCGGCTTGTCGAGCGCATCCTCGTGACGGGAAAGGACGCGACCGGGGCGGACGGCGGGTCTGTCTACCTGGTCGAGGACGATCGCTGCAGCCTGAGCTTCGCGCTGATCCTGAACGATACCCTCGGCCTGCATCTCGGCGGCGCGTCCGGCGTTCCGGTTGGCGTGCAGGCCCCAGCGCTCTACGACTCCGATGGCTCGCCCAATCACCGCTCGGTGGTTACGCATTGCGCGCTGGCCCGCGAGTCGGTCCGGCTCGACGACGCGTACAGCGCGGCTGGCTTCGACTTCGCCGCCGCGCGGGCGTTCGATCAGGCGCACGGATACCGCTCGCGCTCGTTTCTCGCCGTCCCGATGATCGATCACTCCGGCGTGGTGACCGGCGTGCTGCAGCTCGTCAACGCCCGCTCACGCGGCGGCGCGGTCGGCGTCTTCACGGCCGAGGACCAGGCATTCGTCGAGGCGCTGACCTCCTTGGCGGCGATCGCACTGGAAAAACAGCGCCTGATCGAGCGCCTGGAGGCCTTGTTCGAAAGCCTGGTGCGACTCATCAACGACGCCATCGACGAGAAAAGCTCGTACACGGGCGGGCATTGCCGGCGCGTCCCGGAGCTGGCGATGATGATCGCCGAGGCGGCACACCGCGCGGATTCCGGCCCGCTCGCGTCCTTCCGCATGAGCGAAACGGAACGGCGCGAGCTCTGGCTCGCAGCGATGCTGCACGACTGCGGCAAGATCACCACACCGGTGCACGTCGTCGACAAGGCGACCAAACTCTCGGGAATCTTCGACCGGATGGCATTGATCGACGCGCGCTTCGAGCTCGCCGCGTGCGACGCCCGCATCGCGCGATTGGAGGCGGTTGCCGTGAGCGAGAACGAAGCCGCGGCTGAGGCGCGCTATCGTGCCGAGCTCGCGGCGCTCGAGGCCGACCGGGCGTTTCTGCGCGAGGCAAATCGCGGCAGCGAGCGGATGCCCGATGAGGATGTGGCCCGCGTGCGCGCGATTGCCGCGCGCGGGATCCGCGGGGCGGGCGGTGAATCCCGGCCGCTGCTGAGCGAAGACGAAGTCGCGAACCTGACCATTCGTCACGGAACTCTCAATGCCGAGGAGCGGGCAATCATCAACCGTCACGTGAGCACCACCATCCGCATGCTCGAGTCGCTGCCCTGGCCGCCGCAACTCGCACACGTGCCGGAATACGCGGGCGGCCATCACGAGCGCGTCGACGGCATGGGCTACCCGCGCGGCCTCAAGCGGGAGCAGATGTCGCTGCCGGCGCGAATGATCGCTATCGCCGATGTGTTCGAAGCGCTGACCGCCGGGGACCGTCCCTACAAGCGCGCGAAGACCATAGCGGAGTCGCTCGCGATCCTCGGCCAGATGAAGCTTTCGGGGCACGTCGACCCGGACCTGTTCGACGTGTTCGTGCGCGAGCGGGTCTGGATCGATTACGCGCGGAAATTTCTCGATCCGGCGCAGATCGACGAGGTCGATCTCCAACGGATTCCAGGCT
>JALYSM010000066.1 GCA_030854785.1 Pseudomonadota bacterium | reverse complement strand
CGCAGGAAAACGTCGAGTGCGGCCTCGCCTTTGAGAGCCTGCCCGAGCACCAGGAAGTGCAGCGGCAGAAACAGCGCCAGCGCGAGCCCCGAAAGGCGATGAACGATAAACGCCCAGTACGCGACGTGATGCCGGGCGACAGTCGTCACAGCGTCACCGCCAGGATCGCGCGTGCGCCGAGCAGCAGCAGCGCGATGCCGATGATCATGCACGCCGCGTCCGCCGTGCGTCCGCGCCAGCCGAGCCATTCGGACGCGACCGTGCGCAAGCCGATCGGCGCATGAATCGACACCGCGAGCACGAAGAGCCCGTAAAACGCGGCCCACGCGATGCTGCCACGCGTGCGGCCGAGCATCTCCGCCGCCGTCAGGCCGCCGCGCACGGCGGCGATCATCGTGACCAGGTGGACGGCGACGCAGAGCGCGAGCACGACGGCGCTCGCGCGCTGCGCGAGCCACAGCCGCGTCTCGGCGCGCGCGCTCATAGCTCACCCCGGATCGCGGCGAGCGCGGTCGCGCGTTTGAGCCCGGCGATCGAGGCGGTCGGTGCAAGATGCATCGGGCAGCGCTCGCTGCAGGACTCATGCGTGTGACAGGCGTGACAGCCCGCGTCGCCGGCGACTGCGACGAGACGCTCGCGGCCCGCGCCGTCGCGCACGTCCTTGACCAGTGTCCAGGCCCGGTTGAGGGCTGCGGGGCCCAGGTAATCGGGGTTCCACGCGACGACGTCGCACGCCGCGTAGCACACGCCGCAACCGATGCATTCGATCGCCGCGTCGATGGAAAGGCGGGCCGCGGACGAAGGCGCGACGCGGGCGAAATCGTCGTGACGCGTCTTCGTCGGCTGGAACTGCCCCTTGGCGCGGGCCCATTTATCGAAGAACTGGCGCATGTCGGTGACGAGATCGCGGACGATTGGCAGGTGCGCGAGCGGCGCGATTTCCAGCTTGCCGTTTTTTTCGACGTTGGCAACATGTGTGCGGCAGGTCCACCGCGGCTGGCCGTTGACCGTCATGGCGCAGGAGCCGCACATGCCGACACGGCACGCGAAGCGATATGCGAGCGTCGGATCGAGCCGGCGCTGGATGTGGGTCACGACGTCGAGCACCGTTTGCGCGGCAAGGCGCGGCACCGTGAAAGTCTGGAACCGTCCGTCGGCGCCGCCGCGCCAGACGCTAACTGCCAGAGTGCTCATGTTCGAGGGTCGCCGTGATACAGCCGGACGGTGTGTTTGGCTTCGGCGAAAAAAAGCCAGCGTTCGACCAGCAAGCCCATGATACAGCACAGGGCTGCGGCGAGCGCAGGTTCCCAGCGCGCGACGCCCGCGACGAGCGACATGAGCGGAAGGCCGAAGCCGAGCGCGAGCGCCACGCCGCGCAACGCGTGCGCGTACCGCCGCGCCAGCTCGAAACCGAATTCGCTCGTGAGAAAGGTACCGTGCGAATGGCCCACGTCGAGCAGGCGCGCGTGTGCCGCGGAGATCGGGCCCGGACCGTGCACGCCGGCAGTCACACCGATGGCGCGGTCGAGCGTCGTCGCGCCGACATCCTGCCCGATCGCGTACCAATACGCGAGCTTGGCCGCGAGCGCCGCGAAGCCGAGCACACCGGCAAGAATCAAAAACGGGCGGGCTGTCGCCGCATAAGCGCAGGCGATGGCCCACAGCAACAGCGCGCCGGACCAGTGTCCGAGCAAGACGTAGTTCACCGGCGTCCAGCGCGTGTGCCATTGCCGGATCGGCTTCAAGCTCGCGTAGATCATGGCGGTGCAGAAGAGGACCGCCCACGCGAGCACACAGGTGAGGAGCGCGAGCAAAGTGCGGCTTGCGCCAACCTGGCTCTGGGCCACGAGCACGATGTAGAGTCCCGATACCGGAAACAATGCGGCGGCGAACACGGCTTCGCGAGAAAGCCAGGACGTGCGAAAGCGCGCGAACGACCGCCATGCATTTTTGGGGTTGGCGAGATGCAGTACCGACGACGCCAGCCCGGCCGCGACCAGCGCGAGCCCCAGCAACGCTCCGCGCCACAGCGCCTGCGCCGGAAGGCTTCCGGATGCAAACATGTCGGCCAGCGCCGTGAGCGCGAGCAGTCCCAGTCCTGCACCCGAGCTCACAGTGAAAAAAATGATGCTGAGCGCCGGCTTCATGCAGGCGTGAGCTTGCGCTTCAGCGCCGGATGATCGGGCTCGCGAGGCTCGCCAAACCACGCTCCAGCAGTGCCCGCGCATCGTCGGGTCCGACGACTGGCTGCGGTTGCCGCGGCGGCAGATAGCGATTGACCGGCGCGTAGCCCAGCTCGGGCAGCAGGCCGAAGCCGCCCCGCTCGGCCGTAACGCGCGAGACCTCGGATTGCGGATCGTCGAAGTCGCCGAAGAGCCGTGCGTGCGTCGGGCACACCAGCACGCACGCGGGCTGCCGGTCCTCCGGCGGCAGGAGCTCGTCGTAGATCCGATCGACGCACAGCGTGCACTTCTTCATCGTGCCTGGAACCTCGTCGAGCTCGCGCGCGCCGTAAGGGCACGCCCAGGCGCACAGGTTGCAGCCCATGCACTTGTCCTGATCGACGAGCACGATGCCGTCGTCGCGCTTGTACGAGGCGCCCGTCGGGCAAACGGTGACGCAGTCCGCGTCGGCACAGTGCATGCACGACATGGGAAAGTTGATCGTCTTGTTCGCCGGATAATCGCCGACCTCGTAGTGGCGCACACGGTTGAACCATACGCCGGACGGCTCGGCGCCGAAGGGCTCGTAGTCCGACAGTGCGCCGCTCACCTTCGACGAAGCGTTCCATTCCTTGCACGCTGTAGCGCAGGCGTGACAGCCCACGCAGGTGTCGAGATCGATGACCAGTCCCAGTTTCACGTGAATGCCCGATGCGGCCTAAGCGTGGTAGCGCCAGACGCGCGGCCGATGCCCGTGATCGCCCGGCAGTGGCTTCGCCGCCGCGAACACCGGCCAGATTCCGGTTTCGCCGGGCGCGCACTTGGTTACCTTGACACGAAGATCGAACCACGCCGCCTGTCCGGTCACCGGATCGGAATTCGTCAGGCGTCGCGCATCGGACGCGCTCACCGGCAGCAGCTCCGAAATCAGATGATTGAGCAGAAAGCCGGCGGTCGCCTCGGACGCGTTGGGGGAAAGGCCCCATGTTCCCGCCTGTTTGCCCACCGCATTCCAGGTCCATACGGTGCGGGCTTCGACGCCTTCCATGGTCTTGAGCCGGCAGCGGATACGGCCGTGGTGCGACTCGACCCAGACCCAGTCGCCGTCCCCGAGCTCGAGCTCGCGTGCGGTACCCCGGTTCATGTACAGGCTGTTCTCGGACAGGATCTGCCGCAGCCACGCGTTCTGCGAATCCCAGGAGTGATACATCATCATCGGTCGCTGCGTGATGGCGTGCAGCGGATACTCTTCGGCGATCGTGTGCCCGCCCGCGCCGCCCGCACCGGTATGAGCTTGCGCGCCCTCGAGCGGCGCGTACCAGAAGGGCAAGGGATCGAAGTACTTCGCCAACCGCTCGCAATCGACGAGCGCAGTCGGCTGCGGGCCGTCGTAGAGTCCCTGCCCCGCGAGACGGAATTTCTGCAGTGGCTCCGAGTACATCTGCAGGATCACCTGCACCGGCGGTGTCCCGAAGAGCGCATGCTTTTCCGCGAACTCGAGATAGTCCTTGTTCGCGTAGCGGTAGTAGCGCATGTTTTCCGGCCAGCGATACGTGAAAAAGCACTGGTTCTCGGCATAGCGCTCCCACTGGTTCGGGTTAGGCTCGCCGCGCAACGACTTCTCGCCGTCCGCGCCGCGCCAGCCGGAGAGAAGCCCGATGCCCGGCACCTTTTCGTAGTTGACGACGAAATCCTTGTAGTCCTTGAACTTGCGCGATCCGTCGGCGCGGGTGAAAGCGGGAAACTTGAGCCTCGAGGCGAGCTCGACCAGCACCTCCTGCCATGGCCGCACGTCGCGATCCGGTTCGACGACCGGTTGCCGGATCGCGTCCGCCGCGGCGTCGGGCTCCGAGATCGGCCGGTCGAGGAGCGAGATCGTGTCGTAGCGCTCGAGATACGTCGTGTCCGGCAGCACCAGATCGGCGAAGCCCACGGTCTCGGAGTGGAACGCATCGACGACGACGATGAACGGAATCGCGTACTCTCCGCTCTGGTCTTTCTGGACCAGCATCTCCCGCACTTCGCCGGTGTTCATGCTCGAGTTCCACGCCATGTTGGCCATGAACAGGAGCAGCGTGTCGATCGGGTACGGATCGCGATTGACCGCGTTGGTGATCACCATGTGCATCATGCCGTGCGCGGCGAGCGGCGACTCCCACGAATACGCGCGGTCGATGCGCAGCGGCTTGCCGTCCTTGTCGATCACCAGGTCTTCGGGCCGCGTCGGATAACCGTAGGTCATGCGATTCAAAGGCGTGTCCGGCGCGAAGATGATCGCGGGGTCGTTCTCGGGCAGTGTCCGCATCGGGATGCGCCGCGGATAGGGTGCCCGCGCGCGAAAGTTGCCCGGCCCGTCGAGCGCGCCGAGCAGCATCTGCAGGAGGTGCAGCGCGCGGCAGGTTTGAAAGCCGTTGGAATGCGCCGAGATGCCGCGCATGGCGTGCATCGCCACCGGCCGGCCGACGACCTTGTCATGGGTGCGGCCGTGCATGTCGGTCCAGCGGATCGGCAGCTCGACGGTCTGGTTGAACGCGATCTGCGCCATTTCCAGGGCGATGCGGTGGATCGTCTCGGCGGGCACGCCGCACTCGGCGGCGACGGACTCCGGCGCGTAACGATCGTCGAGATAACGCTCGGTGACCAGCGAAAACACGGTTTTGGCGCGACGCCCGTCGGGCAGAGCCACAGTTGCGAGCAACGCCGGCGCGATGTCGGGCAGATGACCGTTGGCGAAGCGATGGTCCTGCGTATCCCAGATCAGCGGATTGCCGTCGCCGTCGCGCGCGAACAAGCCGTCGCCGGGCATCCCGGGCGTCTGCACGACCAGCCACGGAGCGTTGGTGTATTTGATCAGGAATTCCCAGTCGACGAGGCCGCGTTTGATGAGCAGGTGGACGAGCGCGAGGGCGAAAAGCCCGTCGGTACCGGGCCGGATCGGTATCCATTCGTCGGCAATGGCCGAGTAGCCCGTGCGTACCGGATTGATCGAGACGAATTTCGCGCCGCGCCGCTTCAGTTTGTCCAGCCCGATCTTGATCGGGTTCGACGAATGGTCCTCGGCGACTCCCCAGAGTATGAAATATTTCGCATGATCCCAGTCGGGCGCGCCGAATTCCCAGAACGAGTAGCCGATCGTATACAGCCCGGCGACGGCCATGTTGACCGAGCAGAAGCCGCCGTGCGCGGCCCAGTTCGGCGTGCCGAACTGCTGCGCCCAGAGACCGGAGAGCGCCTGCATCTGGTCGCGGCCGGTGAAGAACGCGAGCTCGGTCGGATTGGTCGAGCGGATTTTCGCGAGGCGCCGAGTGAGCAGATCGAGCGCTTCGTCCCAGCCGATCTCCACGAAGTCGCCGGCGCCGCGCTCGCTGCCCGGGCGCCGCTTGAGCGGCTTGGTGAGGCGCGCCGGCGAGTATTGCTTCATGATGCCGGCCGCACCCTTGGCGCAGAGCACGCCCTGATTGACCGGATGGTTACGATTGCCCTGGATGAAGCGGATCTTGCCTTCCTCGAGCGTGACCTTGATCCCGCAGCGGCACGCACACATGTAGCAGGTCGTGAACTTGGTCTGCTGGCGCGAATGATCCTCGGAGAAGTTGGAGCGACTCATGACGTGAAAAAACGATAAGCGGGTGAATCAAGACGAAGACGTGGCGCCAGCCACGTACTTTAACACTCCCGGCAGTCGTTCACTCGTTCATCCCTCACTGCAGCCATCTCGAGCAGCCGCAGGCGCTGCACCTTGCCCGATGGTCCTTTGGGCAGCGCGGCAACGAAGCGGAGCACGCGCGGCGTTTTGTAGCCTCCGAGTTGCGCCAGACAATGCGCACGCAATTCCGTTTCATCGCAACATGCGCCCGGTTTGAGGACGATGCAGGCGAGGATGTCCTGGCCGTAATTCGGATCGGGAATACCGACCGCCGCGGCCTCGAGCACCGCGGGGTGGGAGAGCAGCGCCTCGTCGATCTCGCGCGGCGCGATGTTCTCGCCGCCCTTGATGATCAGCTCTTTGCGCCGGCCCGTGATGAAATAGAACCCGTCGCTGTCGCGGTAGCCCAGATCGCCCGTGGCAAGCCAGCCTTCGGAGGAAGCGAGCCGCGCGGACGGCTCGGGGTCCCGGTAGTAACCCGCGACGACATTTTCTCCGCACAGCTCGATCTCGCCCTGTTCCCCGGCGCCGAGCACGGCGCCGTCGGCGGCGACGACGCGCGCCTTCACGCCGAGCGGCAGGCCGGCAGAGCCGTACTTCCGCCGCCTCGGGTCGAGCGGATTGGCGAATGCGACCGAAGCGGTCTCGGTCAGACCCATCGCCTCGATGACCGAAATCCCGAAGCGCGCCTCGAACGCCCGGTGTTGCTCGACCGGCAGCGGCGCTGAAGCCGACCGGCCGAACCGAATCGCCCGACATGCAGCCGCCTGGAGCGGCGTCAGGTCGGCGCCGTTGAGGAGGTACGCGATGATCGTCGGCACCATGTTGAGCCATGTCGGACGATAGCGCTCGACCAGCGGCCACCACTGCGACGCGCTGAACCGGTGCGGCATGACGATACTGCCGCCCGATACGACCGGGCTCACCGTCGCGATGCACTGGCCGTTGATGTGATACAGCGGCAGCGAGGAAAGCACGCGATCATCGGACGTCATCGCTTGCGCCTCCACGACCGCGCGGCCTGCGTACAGCATGTTGCCGTGCGAAAGAAGTACGCCTTTCGGTTGTCCGGTCGTGCCGGAGGTGTACATCAGCATCGCCGGCGCTTGCGGATCGACTGCGGCGAGCGACGCGGTTGGTTGCGGCGGCAGTTCGAGGCGGTCGGGGTCGGTAGCGCGCACTAGCGCTCGGCTGTTCGTGCGGCGAAAGAGCGCACGCAGGCGCTCGACGAACTCCGGCGCGGCGAAGACGAACCGCGTGCCCGAATGCGCCAGCGTGTATTCGAGCTGCGCATCTTGCGCAAGCAGGTTGACTGGCGACACGACGTAGCCCGCATACATCGCGCCTAAGAAAATGCTTGCCGCGGCAACGCCGTTGGGCAGCATGAACGACACGACCGATCCCGGAGGAATCCCCTCCTGGGTGAGATAGGCGCCCAATGCCGGGCCGACTCGGGAGAGATCGCCGTAGGTCAGAACCGCATTGGGCTCCGGGGCGAGGACGCAGGGGGCCTCGGGGCGCGTGGCGGCGTGCGTGTCGATCGCCTCGCGAAACGTACGCATCGCTCGCGCGCGGGTCAGGCGCCGGACCGGCGCCCGGATTTGCGTACGTACTTGCGCAAGTAAGCGCCGAACAGGGCTTCTTCGGTCGGTTCGCTCACCCGTTCCGGCGCGAGCGGCCGCACGACCCGCGTGATGTTGAGGAAGTGGCGATAATTCAGATTGTCCGAAATGCTGTTGCGGCCCCAGGTCCCGCAACCCATCGACAGCGAGAACGGCAGCGCGTTGTCGAAGGACCCGCCGGTGGCGAAGCAGTGTGCCTGATTGACGATCACGCGGCACACCGGCAGCGTGAGTCCCAGCTCGACCGCGCGTTTTTCGTCGCGGGTGTGCAGCCCGACCGAGTGACCGGCACCCTGATGGCGCAGCAGGCGCTCGGCCAGGGTCGCGGCGGCGGCAAAGTCGGCGGCGCGGTAGAACGCCAATACAGGTGAGAGTTTCTCCCCGGAAAACGGATGCGCCGGACCGACTTCCGTCTCGGCGACGATCAGGAAACGCGCGGCGCGGAGCGCGGGGCGCGCGAGCCCGGCACGCAAGGCGATCGCGGACGCGTCCTGCGCGACAAAGGTCGGACCGGGCCGACCAGCGACGAACATCGCGCGCTCGACCTGACGCGCTTCGCCTTCGTCGAGCAAAACGCCGCCGGCCTCGCTGAGCGCGGCGAGCAAAGGCTCGGCGATCGCCGCGACGGCGATCACGCTATTCTCCGACGAGCAGCTGGTCGCATTGTCGAAAGTCTTGGAACGCGCGATCTTGTCCGCCGCATCGGCGAGATCGGCCGTCTCGTCGACGATCACCGCGACGTTGCCGGCGCCGACACCGATCGCGGGCGTGCCGCTCGCGTAGGCCGCGCGCACATTGGTCTGCGAGCCCGTGGCGATGACCAGGTCGACCTGGCGCATCAGCTCCGCGGTCACTTCGCGCGTCGCGGGAGCGGGTAGCTGCTGCACGAGGTCGAGCGGCACGCCGACGCGGTCCAGCTCGGCGTGGATGTAGGTGAGCAGCAGCGACAGCGTCGATGCCCCCTTGGGCGAGGGCGCGACGATGATCGCGTTGCGCCCTTTGAGCGCATTGATGATGTTGTTGGCGGGGGTGGCCGCAGGATTGGTCGACGGCGTGATCGCGCCGACGACGCCGACGGGCCTGGCAATTTCCATTATTCCGCTATCGGGATCGTCCGCAATCACTCCGACTGACTTCTTGCCGGCCAGGTCGCGCAGCAATCCCATCGTCTTGCGGCGATTCTTGGCGATCTTGTCTTTGACGTTGCCGAGTCCCGTGTCGCCCACCGCAAGGTCCGCCAGTGCACGGTTGTGCTCGGGGTCGACGATCGCCCAGCCGGCCGCGGTGACGACTTCGTCGACCTCGTCCTGGGTCGCTGCGTCGAATGCCGCCTGCGCGGCGCGCGCGCGCGCCACGAGCGAAGTAACGATCGCCGCCGCATCGCCGGTCACCGGGAGCGGATCCTTGCCACCC
>JALYSM010000165.1 GCA_030854785.1 Pseudomonadota bacterium | reverse complement strand
GCATAGCGCTGCACGAGCCACGGCGCCGCGCGCACGATCTCGATCCCCAATTCCTCGTCGAGCTCGCGCGCGAGCGCGGCGGATGGCGACTCGCCCGGCTCGAGCTTTCCGCCAGGAAACTCCCAATAGCCGGGATAAGGCGTGCCGGGCAAGCGCTGCGCGAGCAGTACCCGGCCGTCGGGCCGTTGCAGAACGGCGACGGCGACCCGCACGATACTCGCGCCGCTCAACGTGCCTTGGCGGGCTTCAGCGCACGCGCGCCCGCGTGTGCGCGCGCGAACTGCCAGGCGACGCGGCCGCTGCGCGATCCGCGCTGAAGCGCGAACTGGATCGCTTCGCGGTGCAATGCCTTGACCGCGCCGTCGTCGCGGGGCACCGGCACATCGTGAAAGCGCAGCCACTGGTCGACGGCGGCGAGATAGTCGTCCTGGCTGAACGGATAGAACGAAATCCATAGGCCGAAGCGCTCGGAGAGCGAAATCTTTTCCTCGACCGATTCTCCGGGATGGACTTCCTCTCCTGCGTGGCGAGCCTCGAGATTCTCGCTGAAGTACTCGGGCAGCAGGTGCCGCCGGTTCGACGTCGCATAGATCAGCACGTTCACCGACGGAGCCGCGATGCTGCCGTCGAGCATCACCTTGAGCGCCTTGTAGCCGGGCTCGTTGGCGTCAAAGGACAGGTCATCGCAGAACACGATGAACCGTTCCTGCCGGCCGGCGATCCGCTCGACGATGTCGGGCAGATCGACAAGGTCGCTCTTCTCGACTTCGATCAGCCGCAGGCCCTTTGCCGCGTATTTGACCAGCATCGCTTTCACCAGCGACGACTTGCCGGTGCCGCGGGAACCGGTGAGAAGGACGTTGTTGGCCGGCAAGCCGCCGATAAACTGGCGCGTGTTTTCGTCGATGGCGCGCTTCTGGTCGTCGATCGCCACCAAATCGTCGAGCCGGATCGCCTGCGGATGCAGCACCGTCTGAAGGTATCCGCGCTCGCCCCGCTTGCGCCAGCGGAATGCATGCGCCCGCCAGTCGGGATCCGACGGCGGCACCGGCAGCAACGCTTCGAGCCGGGCGAGGACGGCCTCGGCGCGGTCGAGGACACGGTCGAGTGAATCCGCTGCGGGTTTGCGCGGCATCAGGTGCGATAGTGCGCGTTGATGTTCACGTATTCGTGTGACAGGTCGCAGGTCCACAGAATCGTCCGTGCCTCACCCCTGTCGAGCGCGACGCGCACCGAAATTTCGGATTGCGCCATGACGCGTTTACCGTCCTCTTCGCGATACGAGGGCGCGCGGCCACCATCGACGACGACCGCAACATCGTCGAGCCAGAACGATACGCCGCTGGGATCGAGATCGCTAACCTCGGCATTGCCGATCGCGCAGACGATTCGCCCGAGGTTCGCGTCGGAGGCAAAGAACGCCGTCTTGACCAGCGGCGAATGCGCGATCGCGCGCGCGACGCGGTCGCACTCGCGCGGATCGCGGCCGCCTTCGACGACGATCGAAATGAACTTGGTCGCGCCCTCGCCGTCGCGCACCAGCGCCTGCGCGAGCTCGACCGCGACCGAGCCGAGCGCGGCTCTCACGGCGGGCAACCGAGGATCGTCGTCGCGTTCGAGCGCGCGCATCGGCGCCTGGTGCGTGGAGATCACGACGAAGCTGTCGTTGGTCGACGTGTCGCCGTCGATCGTGATGCGGTTGAACGACTCGCAGGCGATGGCCGCTGCAAGCCTCTCGAGCAATGCGCGGGCGATCGGTGCGTCGGTCGCGACAAAACCGAGCATTGTGGCCATATTCGGCGCGATCATGCCGGCACCCTTGGCGATGCCCGTGACGGTGATGGGAACGCCGTCTATTTCGGCGCGGCGCGATGCGCCCTTCGGTACCGTGTCCGTCGTCATGATCGCGCGCACCCCGGCGAACCACCCTTGCTCCGAGAGCGCGGCCCGGCATTCGGGCAGCGTCGCCACGATCCTTTCCACGGGCAGCGGCTCCATGATGACGCCGGTCGAAAAGGGCAGCACCGCGTGCCTCGCACAGCCGACCAGCTCCGCCACAGCTGCGCACGTGGCGCGCGCGTCGGCGAGCCCTCGTTCGCCGGTTCCGGCGTTGGCGTTGCCGGCGTTGACGACGAGCGCTCGTACCGACTCGGCGCACGCAAGGTGTTCGCGGCAGATCGTCACCGGTGCCGCGCAGAAGCGGTTTTGCGTGAACACGCCCGCCGCCTGCGTTCCGGGCGCGAGGCTCACGAGCAGCAGATCATCGCGCGACCAGTTCTTGATGCGAGCGTTCGCGGTGCCCAGCGCAGCTCCCGCAATCGGCAGCAGCTGCTCGGGCGTCGGAGGCATGTAATTGACCGGCATCTTTGCTGAGTCGGACGCACCGAAGGCTTCAGAGCATTGCCCGCCGTATACACGGTGAAGAGCGAACGCGTCTCTAGCCGCGTTCTAAATTCTGCCGTGACAGTGCTTGTACTTCTTCCCCGACCCGCACGGGCAGGCATCGTTGCGACCGACCTTCTGGGCAAGGCGCGTGAACGGCGGTGGCGCCACAGCAGCCGGTGCAGCGTCGGCGGCGACGGCGAGCGCTTCCTCGTAATCGGCGTGCTGATAGCGCACGTTGGATACCGCCGGCGCTTCCTCGACCGCCTTGACGTCTTGCTGCGAGCGCACCTGCACGGTCAGCACGTACTTCACGACGTCGTGCTTGATGCGGTCGAGCATGTCCGAGAACAGCTCGAACGCCTCGCGCTTGTACTCCTGCTTCGGATTCTTCTGCGCGTAGCCGCGCAGGTGGATGCCCTGACGCAGGTGGTCCAGCGCGGCAAGATGCTCGCGCCAGTGCTGATCGACCATCTGCAGCATCAGATTGCGCTCGAAAGGGTGGAATAACTCCGCACCGACCTGTTCCAGCTTGGTTTCGTATTGCTTGACCGCCAGCTCGCCGACGCGTTGGCGCAGCGCCTCGTCGGTGAGCTCGGGTTCGGTCTTCATCCATTCGTGCACGTCCGCCTTAATTTCATACTGCGCAGCCAGCGCCGCCTCCAGTGCGGGGACGTCCCATTGCTCTTCGACCGATTCCGGCGCAACGTACAGGCGCGTCGTGTCCTCAATCTGGCCGGCGATCATGTTCCGGATCGTCTCCGAGACGTCTTCGGCTTCGAGGAGCTCGTCGCGCTGCTGGTAGATGACGCGCCGTTGATCGTTGGCGACGTCATCGTACTCGAGCAATTGCTTGCGGATATCGAAGTTGCGCGACTCGACGCGGTTCTGCGCCTTGGCGATGGAGCGATTGACGATTGGGTGCTCGATCGGCTCCCCCTCCGGCATCTTCAGCCGCTGCATGATCCCGGAAAGCCGCTCGCCGCCGAAGATGCGCAGGAGAGGATCTTCGAGAGAGAGGTAGAAGCGCGACGAGCCGGGATCACCCTGGCGGCCAGCCCGGCCGCGCAGCTGATTGTCGATGCGGCGCGACTCGTGGCGTTCGGTGCCGACGATATGCAGGCCGCCGGCGGCGATGACGGCCTCGTGGCGGATCTGCCACTCCGAGCGCAGCTTGCCGATTTGCAGGTCCTTGTCGGGCTGCGTCAGCGTTTCGTCCTCGCGGATCTCGAGGATCTGCGGTTCGACGGCACCGCCCAGCACGATGTCGGTGCCACGACCGGCCATGTTGGTCGCGATAGTGACCATCTTTGGACGGCCCGCCTGCGCGACGATCTCGGCTTCGCGCGCGTGCTGCTTGGCGTTCAGCACCTGGTGCGGGAGCTTCTGCTTCTCGAGGTGCCCCGACAGCATTTCGGAATTCTCGATCGACGTCGTGCCGACGAGCACCGGTTGCCCGCGCTCGTAGCAATCCTTGATGTCGTCGATGATGGCGTCGACCTTTTCCTGGAGTGTCCGGAAGACGAGATCGTTCTCGTCCCTGCGAATCATCGGCAGATGTGTCGGAATCACCATCGTTTCGAGGTGATAGATCTGCTGGAACTCGAACGCCTCGGTGTCCGCCGTGCCGGTCATGCCGGCAAGCCGCTGATACATCCGGAAGTAATTCTGAAACGTGATCGACGCGAGCGTCTGGTTCTCGCGTTGGATCGGAACGCCTTCCTTGGCTTCTACCGCCTGGTGCAGCCCATCGGACCAGCGCCGGCCGGACATCAACCGGCCGGTGAACTCGTCGACGATGATCACCTCGCCATTCTGTACCACGTAGTGCTGGTCGCGGTGAAACAGCGCGTGCGCACGCAACGCCGCGTAGAGATGGTGCATCAGCGAGATATTGTGCGCGTCGTACAGGCTCGTTCCCGCCAGCAAGAGCCCGGCGTCGCTCAGGATATTTTCGGCGTGCTCGTGCCCCGCTTCGGAGAGCAGCACCTGGTGCGCCTTTTCGTCGACCCAGTAATCCCCCGCGCCCTGTTCCTCGGTCTGCCGCTGCAGCTTCGGCGTCAGATCGTTCAGTCGATAGTAGAGCTCGACGTTGTCGTCGGCCTGGCCCGAAATGATGAGCGGTGTCCTCGCCTCGTCGATCAGGATCGAGTCGACCTCGTCGACGATCGCGTAATTCAGGCCGCGCTGGACACGCTCCGAGGCCTGGAAAACCATGTTGTCGCGCAGGTAATCGAAGCCGAATTCATTGTTGGTGCCGTAGGTGACGTCCGCAGCGTAGGCGGCCTGCTTGTCGGCGTGGTTCATCTGCGAGAGGTTGACGCCGACGGTCAACCCAAGGAAGCGGTAGATGCGGCCCATCCAGTCGGCGTCGCGCTGCGCGAGGTAGTCGTTGACCGTGACGAGGTGCACGCCCCGTCCCGCCAGCGCATTCAGGTACACGGGGAGCGTCGCAACCAGCGTCTTGCCTTCGCCGGTGCGCATTTCGGCAATCTTGCCGTTATGCAGGGCCATGCCGCCGATGAGCTGCATGTCGAAGTGCCGCATCTGCAGCGTCCGCTTTCCCGCTTCGCGGACGATGGCGAACGCTTCGGGCAAGACCGAATCGAGCTCTTCTCCATTGGCGACACGCTCGCGCAGCGTACCGGTCTTGCCGCGCAATGCCTCGTCGGTCAGGGCGGAGATCGCCGGCTCGAGTGCATTGATCTGGCGCACGACCTGACCGTATTGCTTGAGCAGCCGCTCGTTGCGGCTGCCGAAGATCTTGGTCAGGATATTGGTGGTCAGGATATTCGCAATCATCTTGCGTTAACTGATGCCGCCGGCCCGAAAAAGCAAGGGGTGAGGAACGCCTCACCCCTGCCTTGCGCTTACGCGTCCTTATGGGTCAGCTGGCGGACTGCAGAAACCGGGTCGGGTTCTGGGGTACGCCGTTCAATCGCACTTCGAAATGCAGGTGCGGCCCGGTGGCGCGGCCGGTCGAGCCCACCGTGGCAACCTTCTGGCCACGGACGACCAAGTCACCCTCTTTGACAAGCAGCGTCGAGCAGTGTGCGTAGCGGGTAACGAGCCCGTTACCATGGTCGATCTCGATGATTTTACCATATTGAGCATGAACGTCCGCGAAGATGACCTTGCCGCTCGCGGCCGCGACGATCGAGGTCCCGGTCTCGGTGGGAAAATCCAGGCCCTCGTGAAAACTTTTCTGGCCCGTGAACGGATCGATGCGCCAGCCGAAGCTCGATGAAAGCCAGCCCCCGTCTACGGGAGCCAGCGACGGCAGGAATTTCTTGTTGACCGAGTTGCTGACGAGCAGCGCTTCGAGGACCCCGAGCTGATCGGACCGCTCTTCGACTTGGCGTGACAATTGGCCGAGCAACGCGCTGAACTCGTCGACCGAGAGGTCGCGCGAAAGCGTGGGCGCCGGACCGCCGCGGCCGGGGCCCCTTCCGGGTTCCGACGGCGGCGGCAGATCCTTCGGTTTGAGCCCCGCCATTTGCGCCAGCCGTTCTCCCAGCCCGTCCAGTTGCAGCAACTGCGCCTGCAGCTCTCCAAGCCTCACCGCCATCGCGTTAAGATGACCTTGAACGACCTCCTGGGCGCGACGCGCTTGCTGCCTTTGGTCGTCGAGAAGAATGGCCTGCAACAGCGGATGGTTGATCGACGCCGCGTAGCGCAGCGTGACATAGTTGAAAAGCAGAGTGAAGGAAAAGAACAGCACCAGCACGCCGAAGCTCCCGAGCGTCCAGTGCCGCCAGTCCAGCGTGAGCGTTCGGGCGCGGCGCATCGCGCCGGACACGACGATGATGTTCAAAATGACCCTCCTCGGCTCCTGCCCGAGCTCGCCAGCGGCGAGCCCTACTCCCGAGCCAAACTGCGATCCGCATGCGCCCGCTGCGACACATACTTTCCGCTGAAACCGCGCTCGCCGGCTTTCTGGACCGTCGCCGGACCGAGCTGGCAATTCTTCAACACGTCCGGCGCAACTTGCCGGCGGCGCTTGCCGCCCGGGTTGCCATTGCCGCCGCGGAGCCGCCCGAGCTCACCTTGCTTGCAGAGAGCGGCGCCGCCGGTGCGTTGCTACGTCAGCGCGTCCCTGACCTGGTCGAGAAACTCGCACTAGAGGGGTGGCAATTTACTGGAATACGGGTCCGCGTGCAAGCCCGTCCGCCTTCGAGCCATCCGCAAAAAAAGGTTGCAAAACAGTTAGATAGAATATCAGCCGCCGCATTACGCGCACATGCGGGGCGGCTCACGGACTCACGGCTTGCGGCCGCATTGCGACGGCTGGCGGACCACGGCGCCGACGTGTCAGGCGATGAGCACGAGGCGCTCGAGGGCGTAAAAAAGCAGCACCCCGAGAAAGAGTAAAAGCGTGTATTTCAGCACTTGGCCGATAAACCGCAGATAACGTCGGTCGTGCTTCAAGAGGTAAAGCGCGGCGGCGCCGGCGATAGCGGCAAAGGCGAGGAACAGCAGCAGCCGCACCAGGACCACGGGGCACCTCGAAAACGCCTCCGACGCGAACATCCGGCAAGGCGCGCCCCGTCGCGGGTCGTCCGCGCCAACTGCCGACACCACTCGGCTTTAGGGCGCCGGCGATCAAGCCGGGACCAGCTGCCAGGCCCGAAACGCGCTCGGCACGTCGGCGGGAGCGTCGAAGGTCACCAACTCCCACGCCTCGGGTCGGGCAAGAAGGGCGCGGGAAAGCTGGTTGTTGAGTGTATGCCCGGACTTGAACGCCGCGTAGGTCCCGATCAAGGGATGACCGAGCAAATACAGATCGCCGATCGCGTCGAGCACCTTGTGGATGGCAAACTCATTGTCGTAGCGCAGGCCTTCGCTGTTCAAGACTCGCGTCTCGTCGAGCACGATCGCATTCTGCAGGCTGCCGCCGAGCGCCAGCCCCGCGGCGCGCATCGCCTCGACTTCCGCCATGAATCCGAAAGTGCGGGCGCGGCTGACTTCTTTGGTATAGGAATGCTCGGCGAAGTCGATGACGACGTGTCGGTTCTCGGTTCCGAAGACAGGATGCGGAAAGTCGATGGTGAAGTCGAGCTTGAATCCATGGTGCGGCTCGAAGCGCGCCCACTTGTCGTCCAGCCGTACCTCGAGCGGCTCCTTTATCCGGAGGTAGCGTTTGCGTGCCGCCTGCTCCTCGATTCCCGCCGACTGCAGCAGGAACACGAAGGGGCCGGCGCTGCCGTCCATGATTGGAATCTCGGGTCCGGCGACGTCGACGTGCAGGTTGTCGATACCGAGCCCTGCGAGCGCGGACATCAAATGCTCGACCGTCGAGATCCTGGCGCCGCCCTTCTCCAGCGACGATGACAGGCGCGTGGCGCCGACGTTGGTCGCGTGCGCGGGAATCGCGACTGATTGCGCGAGATCGACGCGGTGAAAGACGATCCCCGAATCTGGCGCAGCCGGCCGCAGCGTCAGATCGACCCGGGCACCGGTGTGCAGGCCCACGCCAGTCGTCTTGATCGCGCTTTTGAGCGTGCGTTGTTTGAGCATCTTGGCTAGGTTGCGGGAACGCAGCGTCAGCTAGTGGGGCGCGCGCAAGGCCGCTATGGTAGCACAGCGTCCCTCGACGACGGCTGCTCTCTCGCCCTCTCAGTCGGCCTGTTTCCGCAAAAAAGCCGGAATGTCCGAAGGATCGAAGCCCGGCGAAGGCGGACCGCTCGGCGCGGGCGTGCGGCCGCGGCGGATCACGGCCGGGGTGCGCTCCAGCCGATCGTAATCGACCGGTTCGCTACCGGTCATTCCGTCGGTGCCCGTGCGCTCGAGCACCTGCTCGACGATTTCGAGTCGCGGCGCGCGAAGCTTTGCTCCGCCGCTGCCCAGCCCGGTCGCGACCATCGTGACGCGCAGGCGGTCTTCCATCGTATCGTCGATCACCGTGCCGACGATCACCATCGCATCCTCGGCGGTGAACGCCTTGATCGTGTTCATGACCTCGTGATACTCCTTCATCTTGAGTCCCGCCGAGGCCGTGATGTTGACGAGCACGCCGCGCGCACCGGCGAGATTGACTTCCTCGAGTAGCGGGCTCGCGACCGCGCGCTCCGCGGCCTGACGCGCTCGATCGACTCCGCCGGCGGTAGCTGAACCCATCATCGCCATGCCGACTTCCGACATGACCGTACGCACGTCGGCGAAATCGACGTTCACCAGCCCCGGATAGTTGATGACTTCGGCGATCCCGGCCACCGCGCTGTGCAGCACTTCGTTCGCGGCGGCATAGGCGTCGAGTACCGACACTTCCTCGCCGAGCACCTGCATCAGCTTGTCGTTCGGAATGATGATCAGTGAATCGACGATCTTTCCGAGCTCGTCGATTCCGGCCTGCGCCACCTTTTGCCGTTTGCCCTCGAACTTGAAAGGTCGGGTCACGACGGCGACCGAAAGAATGCCGTTGTCCTTCGCCACCTGCGCAACCACGGGCGCGGCGCCGGTGCCGGTGCCGCCGCCCATGCCGGCGGTGATGAACAGCATGTCCGCGCCGTCGATCGTCTCGGCAATGCGGTCGCGGTCTTCCATCGCCGCGTCGCGACCGATCTCCGGCCTCGCGCCCGCACCGAGCCCGCGCGTCAGGTTCGTGCCGAGTTGTAGTTGTGTCCGCGCCGTCGAGCGCTTGAGCGCCTGCGCGTCGGTGTTGGCGGCGATGAACTCCACGCCTGCGAGGCCCTTGCCGATCATGTGTTCCACGGCATTACCGCCGCAGCCACCCACGCCGATGACCTTGATGACCGCTTCCTGCGGGCTCTGATCGATGATCTCAAACATGATGTGCTCCTTTTCCTGTCGAGTTGAAAGATTTGCGGCTCTACGCTCTCGTTTTTTCGTCGTACTTGCTGCCGAAAATCGACGGGCTTCGCCCGCGTTTTTCGGGAAGACATTTCCGCTGAAGGTAAGAGTGCACTTTCGGCGGCATTAGAAATTCGCCTTGAACCATTGCTTCATCCGTTCCGCCATGTTGGTCAGACCGACGGCCTGGGCGCGCGCGATCTCCGCCCGTAGAAATTGCTCGCGACCGTCGACCAGCAATCCCACGGCGGTCGCGTAGCGCGGGCTGCGCACGACGTCGGCGAGCCCGCCGACGTACGCCGGCACGCCGATGCGCACCGGGAGATGGAAGACTTCCTCGCCGAGCTCGACCATGCCGGCGAGCAACGCCGAGCCTCCGGTCAGCACGATTCCCGAAGAGAGCAGCTCCTCGAAGCCGCTGCGCCGCAACTCCGCCTGCGCGAGCGTGTAGAGCTCTTCGATCCGCGGCTCGATCACTTCGGCGAGCATTTGCCGCGACAGCTTGCGCGGACCCCGCTCGCCCACGCCGGGGACTTCGATGATGTCGTTCGGATCAGCGAGTTGCCGCAACGCGCAGCCGTGGCGCAGCTTCAGCTCCTCGGCCTCTTTGGTCGGCGTACGCAACGTCATCGCGATATCGTTGGTCACCTGGTCACCGGCGATCGGGATCACCGCGGTATGCCGGATCGCGCCGCCAGTGAACACCGCGAGATCGGTCGTGCCGCCGCCAACGTCCATCAGGCAGACGCCGAGCTCCTTCTCGTCGTCGTTCAGGACCGCCAGGGCCGAGGCGAGCGGCTGCAGCATCACATCGCGCACCTCGAGGCCGCATCTGCGCACGCACTTGGTGATGTTCTCGATCGCCGAGACGGCGCCGGTGACGATATGAACCTTCACCTCCAGCCGCACGCCGCTCATGCCCAGCGGCTCGCGCACGTCTTCCTGGCCGTCGATGATGAATTCCTGCGGCAGGATGTGCAGGATCTCCTGATCATTGGGGATCGCGATCGCCTTGGCGGTCTCGACGACGCGATCGATGTCCGCCTGCGTGACTTCCTTCTCCTTGATCGCGACCATGCCGCTGGAGTTGAGGCTGCGGATGTGACCTCCGCCGATGGCGGTGTACACCTCGGTGATCGCGCAATCCGCCATCAACTCGGCTTCCTCGAGGACGCGCTGGATCGACGCCATCGTCGCCTCGATGTTGACCACGACGCCTTTCTTGAGCCCGCGCGACGGCTGCGCGCCCAGGCCGATGATGTTGAGCCGCTTTTCAGGCGTCACCTCGGCGACGATGGCGACGATTTTCGACGTGCCGATGTCGAGGCCGACGATCAGGTTCTTGTTGTCTTTCACCATGGGCGCATTCCTACCCCGCCTTGCGCGGGGGCCTTTCCGTGAAGCCCGGCACGCGCACCGCAAAGCCGTTGCGATAGCGCAGGTCGACGTAGTCGACGCGCGTGCCGCCGCGATTGAGCGCGCCGACAGTGCGCGCGTGATAGCGGACGAAGCGCGACAGCCGGTCGACCGGTGCGCTGCGCCCGAGCTCGATCGCAAGCGCAGCACCCCCCGTCGTCCGCAACTGCCAGCCACCGCGAGGTGAAAGGCGCACCTGCGCGATCGCAAGCGAGCGCGGCTCGAGAGCAAGGCCGAATTCGCGGTAGCGCTGCGCGATCTCCGCGGAACTACCGTCGGGACCCACGAACTGCGGCAGCTCGCCGTCGAAGTCGGCGTTGAACACTTGACCTTCGGTATCGACCAGCCCGGTGTCGTTCCAGCGCGCCAGCGGGTCGTGCTCGGCGATCGTGACCTCGAGCCGGTCGGGCCATTGCCGGCGCAGCGCGACGCTCTTGACCCAGGGGACACGCTGCAGCGACGCGCGCGCGTCGGCGAGGCTCAACGTGAAGAACGTCCCCTTGAGCTCCTCGCGGATCACGCGCTCGAGGTGTGCGCGGCTCGCCCGCGCGAGGTTGCCTTCGACCACCACGCGGTGAAGCGCGAATGCGGGTTGACGCACCGTCCATGCGACCGTGCCCCAGGCGATCATCGCCGCGGCCGCTAGCGCGAACAGCAGGGCGAACAGGTCGAGCTGTCGCGGGCTATCCCACATGCGCGCCTCGCAGGATCTCGACGCAAAGGTCGGGAAATGGAATGCCGGCTTCCTTCGCCGCCATCGGCACCAGGCTGTGGCCCGTCATGCCCGGCGAAGTGTTCACTTCGAGGAACGACCACGCGCCGTCGCTCTTGAGGATCAGGTCCAGACGACCCCAGCCGGTGCATCCGACAATGTCGAATGCGTGGAGCGATTGTGCGCGGATCGCCTGCTCGATCGCATCGGGTAACCCGCACGGACAGTAATAGCGCGTCTCGTCCGAGAAATACTTGTGGTGATAATCGTAGTTGCCCTGCGGCGCCTCGATGCGTATCAGCGGCAGCGCACGGGCGTTCAGGATCGACGCGGTCAGCTCGACTCCGGCGACGAACTCCTCGACGAGCACGAGCTCGTCGTGCCTCGCCGCCTCTGCATACGCGATCGCCAACTCCTGGCGGTCGACCGACGTCACTCTGGACAGCCCGATCGTCGACCCTTCGCGCGCCGGCTTAACGATCAGCGGCAGCCCGAGCTCAGCGACCACCTGCCACCAGTCGGTCTCTGCGTCGACGACGCGATACTTCGGCGTCGGAATGCCGCTGGCGATCCAGACGAGCTTGGTCCGCCACTTGTCCATCGCGAGCGCCGAGGCCATCACACCGCTACCCGTGTACGGGATCCCGAGCGCCTCCAGCGCGCCCTGCACCGTGCCGTCCTCGCCGAAGCGGCCGTGCAAGGCGATGAAGACACGGCTGAAGCCACCGCTCGCGAGCTCGCAGAGCGAGCGCTCGGCGGGATCGAAAGCGTGCGCGTCGACGCCCTCGCTCCTGAGCGCCGCGAGCACGGCGTTGCCGGAAAGCAGCGAGATTTCCCGCTCCGCGGAGGGACCTCCCAGTAACACGGCAACCTTGCCGAAATCCTCCGGCGTCACAGCGAATCTCCGATGATCCCTACCTCTGTCTCGAGCACGACGCCGGTCTTGTCGGCGACGACACGGCGCACGTGCTCGATCAACGTCTCGATATCGCTGGCGCTTGCGCGCCGCTCTGCGTTGACGATGAAGTTCGCATGCTTTTCGGACACACGAGCGCCGCCGACGGCAAGACCCTTCAGGCCCGCGGCCTCGATGAGGCGCGCTGCGTGATCGTTTGGAGGATTGCGGAATACGCTGCCGGCGTTGGGCAGATTGAGCGGCTGGGTCGCAACCCTGCGCGCCAACAGTTCCTTGATACGTGCGCGCGCAACATCGCCGTCGCCGGCCGGAAAGCGGAACCAGGCCGCGGTGAAGATGCCGTCTGCGGGGCGCCCGTCCGCGCGTTTGACGCTGCGGTAGCCGATCGCGTAGTCCGCCGGCGTGCGCACGACGAAGGTGCCGTCGCGCATGATCAGCTCGACCTTGGCGACGTATGGCCAGGTCTCGCCGCCATAGCATCCCGCGTTCATCGCCAGTGCGCCGCCCACGGTCCCCGGAACGCCGGCGAGGAACTCGGCGCCGGCACAACCGTGGCGCGCCGCGAAGCGTGCGAGCTTCGGACAGGCGACGCCGGCCTCCGTATAGATCAGGCCGTCGGCGACCGCCAGCGCGCCGCCGGGGTTGTGCAGCAGGATGACCGCGCCGCGTACACCGCCGTCACGCACCAAGGTGTTGCTCCCCAGGCCGATGACCGTGACCGGCTCGAATATGGGCAACTGGCGCAGGAACAGCGCAAGGTCATCGCGGTCGGCCGGAACATACAACGCGTCGGCACGCCCGCCGGCGCGCCAGGTCGTGTGCGGCGCGAGCGGGGCATCGAGCACGAGCGTCCCGCGCAAACCGGCGAAATGGCGTGGTTCGACCATGTTCATGTCGGGTTGCGGGTGAGTTGTTGCGCAACGCCGCCGATCGAGCCCGCTCCCATCGTCAGCACCACGTCGCCGTCGCGCGCAATCGCGCCGATGGCGTCGGCGATCCCGGCAACGTCCGCCACGAACAACGGCTCGACTTTGCCCGCGACGCGCAGCGCGCGTGCCAGCGCGCGCCCGTCGGCGGCAAAAATCGGCGCCTCACCCGCCGGATAGACTTCGGTCAGCACGAGGGCGTCGACCGTCGACAAGACCTTGACGAAGTCCTCGAACAGATCGCGCGTGCGCGTGTAGCGGTGCGGCTGGAATGCAAGCACGACGCGCCGTCCGGGAAACGAGCTGCGGGCGGCGTCGACCGTTGCCGCCATCTCCACCGGGTGATGGCCGTAGTCGTCGATGAGCGTATAGCGCCCGCCTCCCGCCAACTCGACTTCGCCGTGGCGCTGGAACCGCCGCCCCACGCCCCTGAATTCGGACAGTGCTTTCGCAATCGATGCGTCGGCCACACCGGTTTCGCGCCCGACGGCAATCGCGGCGAGCGCGTTTTGCACGTTGTGCACGCCGGCGAGATTGAGCAGGACCGCAAGATCGCTGCGGCCGGCGCTCACCGCTACGAACCGCATGCGTCCTGCGGCATGTTCGACCGCTTCCGCGCGCACCTGTGCGTCATCGGCGAGCCCGTAGGTCACGATTGTCTTCGTGATCGCCGGCACGATGTCGCGTACGTTGGCGTCGTCGGCGCACAGCACCGCGACGCCGTAGAACGGAAGCCGCTGCAAGAACTGCACGAACGCCTCCTTGACGCGCGCGAAGTCATGGCCATAGGTTTCCATATGGTCGGCGTCGATGTTGGTGATCACCGCGAGCACCGGTTGCAAGACGAGAAACGATGCGTCGGACTCGTCGGCCTCCGCGACGAGGAATTCGCCCGTGCCGAGGCGCGCGTGGGCATCCGCCGACAAGAGCCTGCCGCCGATGACGAAGGTCGGGTCGAGGCCTCCCTCGGCGAGCACGCTCGCGATGAGGCTCGTCGTCGTCGTCTTGCCGTGCGTTCCCGCTACGGCGATCCCCTGCTTCAACCGCATCAGCTCGGCGAGCATCAGCGCGCGCGGCACGACCGGAATGCCTTGTTCGCGCGCCGCGACGACCTCGGAGTTGTCCGCCGGCACGGCGCTCGACACGACGACGACGTCTGCACCCGCGACATTGGCCTCGGCGTGCCCGAAAGCGACACGCGCACCCAGCTCTGTCAGGCGCCGCGTCGCGGCGCCGCGCGCCAGATCCGAGCCGGTCACCCCGTATCCCTGCGTCAGCAGCACCTCGGCGATGCCGCTCATTCCGGCGCCGCCGATGCCGACGAAGTGCACGCGCTTGACCTTGTGCTTCACGGTCGCCTTGCCTCCATGACGCACGCCTCCGCGACGCGCTCGGCGGCATCGCTGCGTGCTAGCCGTCGCGCCGCGACAGCCATCTCGAGCAAGCGCTCGCGTGAACAGCCGCCGAGGAAATCGGCGAGGCGCTGCGGAGACAACTCGGACTGCGGTACGAGCACTGCACCGCCGGCGTCGACAAGAAAGCGCGCATTGTGCGTCTGCTCGTCGGCGATCGCGCCCGGCAAGGGCACGAGTACCGCCGCGACGCCGGCTGCCGCCAACTCCGCCACTGTCAGGCCGCCGCTGCGACAGAGCACGAGATCGGTACGCGCATAGCTCTTCGCCATGTCGGTGATAAAGGGAACGCATTCGGCTTCGACGCCGCCTGCGGCGTACGCCGCGCGCAGCGCGTCCACGTGCCGTTCGCCCGCCTGGTGGGTGACGATCAGGCGCGACGACGCGGGAAGAAGGGCAAGCGCGGCGGGCACGCGCTCGTTCAACGCGACCGCACCCAGACTGCCGCCGATGACGAGCAACCGCAGCGGCCCGCTGCGCCCGCGATATCGTTCCTCCGGCGGCGGCAGCGCCGCGATGTCATCGCGCACCGGAGTACCGACCCATTCAGCGCTGGCCGCATGCCGGCCGGAGAATGTGCCGGGAAAGCCCTGCAGGATGCGATCGGCGCCGTACGCAAGGACGCGATTGGCAAGTCCCGCGACCGCGTTCGCGTCGTGGATCACCAGTGGCTTGCCGCAAGCGACCCCCATCAGCGCCCCCGGAAACGATGCGAAGCCGCCAAATCCGAGGACGACATCGGGCGCGCGCCGCCGGATGATGGACAGGCTCTGGCGGCATGCATCCAGCAGTGCGAACGGACCGAGCAGCAATCGCAGCAGGCCCTTGCCGCGCACGCCGGCAAAGCGTACGCCTTCGAACTCGACGCCGTGCTCGGGCACGAGCTTCGCCTCGAGTCCTTCGCGCGTCCCCAACCAGAACACGCGCCAGCCGCGCGCGAGCAGACGCGCAGCGACCGCGAGTCCCGGAAAAACGTGTCCGCCCGTGCCGCCGGTCGTGATCATGACGGTCCCGTTCATACGGCGAATCCGCGCAGCAAGCGCCGATTCTCGAAATCGACGCGCAGCAGAATCGCGATCGCCACGCAGTTGGCGACGATCCCGCTGCCCCCGAAGGAGAGCAAAGGCAAGGTGAGCCCCTTGGTCGGCAGCACACCCATGTTGACGCCGATGTTGATGAACGCCTGGATACCCAGCCAGATGCCGATGCCGTGGGCGAGCAGCGCCGCGAACGGGCGCTCGAGACGTGCGGCCTGCCGGCCGATCGCGTAGGCGCGGATCAACAGCCACGCGAACAGCGCGATCACGGCGATGACGCCGGCGAAGCCGAGTTCCTCGGCGATCACCGCAAGCAGGAAGTCGGTGTGCGCTTCGGGCAGATAGAGAAGCTTCTCGACGCTCGCTCCCAGGCCCACCCCGAGCCATTCGCCACGGCCGAAGGCAATCAGCGAATGCGAGAGCTGATAGCCCTTGCCGTACGCGTCCGCCCAGGGATCGAGGAAGGCGGTGAAGCGCTGCATACGGTAGGGTGCGCTCCGGATCAGGACCCACAGCGCGATCGGGAGCAGGACGCCCAAGCCCATCAGAAGGCGCCCGTCGAGCCCACCCAGGAACAGGATGCCGAAGGCGATGGCGACGATCACCACGCAGGCGCCGAAATCCGGCTCGAGCAGCAACAGCGCGCCGATGCCGATCATGACCGCAAGCAGGGGCAGGAAGCCGCGCAGGAGCGTCTGCTTGAGGGGTTGTTCTGCGTGCAGGAAGGCCGCTCTGCGCACGGCGTAGCTCGACGCATACAGCACGACGAAGAGCTTCATGAACTCGGACGGTTGCAGACTAAGCACGCCGAGCGTGAGCCACCGCTTGCTGCCGTTGATGGCACGGCCCACTCCCGGAACGAGCACCGCGATCAGCAGCGCCGCGCCAGCGACGAACAGGTACGGCGCCAGCGCCCGCCACACCTTGACGGGCACCTGGAACGCGATCAGTCCTGCCGTGAGTCCTACCGCAACGAACAGCGCGTGTCGCGCGAGGAAGTACCACGGCCTGTAGCCGGTATAGGCGGATGCCTCCGCGGTCGCGATCGACGCCGAATAAACCATGATGAGCCCGGTGGCGAGCAGTAGTAGCGCCGCCCAGGCGAGCGTCGGATCGTAGGCGAGCATCGCCCGGCTTTCGCGCGGCGCGGCCGCCAGCGGATAGAACCGCGGCAACGTCGAGAGCAGGCCGGCTCCAAGAGCCTCTAACATAATGAAACGCCTGATGCGCTGGCACGATTTGGGCTCAAGCGCGCGAAGCAAGCCACGCCGCTTGGCGGGCCCCCAAGCAAGTGGCTTGCGACAAAGCGGGTGGGCCCAAATCGCGGCCAGCCCTTCGGGTTGCGGCCAAAATCGCCGCTGGCTTTGTTGCCGGGCTTGCGAATAGGCTCCACTATTCGCTGCGCCCTGCGCCGCGCCAGCGGCGATTTGTGGCCGGCAACGCACAGGCGTTTCATTGTGTTAGAGGCTCTATGCATGCGCGGCCTCCCTGGCGTGCGCTGCGACCGCGGCCTTGAAACGCTCGCCCCGCTCGACATAATCGCGGAACATGTCGAGGCTCGCGCAGGCGGGCGACAACAGGACCGCATCGCCGGGTTGCGCGTGCGCAATCGCGCGCGCAACGGCGATCTCGAGCGCCGGTGCGAATTCGACCGCGGCTGTCGTACCCGCCAGCGCGGCGGCAATCGCGGACGCGTCGCGACCCATGAGGATGACCGCGCGGGAATGCGCTTCGATGGCGGGCTTCAGCGGCGCGAAGTCCTGCCCCTTGCCGTCACCGCCGGCAATCAGCACCACCGGACGGCTGATGCCGTCGAGCGCGGCGAGTGTCGCGGCAACCGTCGTGCCCTTGGAGTCGTTGACGAACAGGACGCCGGCGATGTCCGCCACGCGCTCCATCCGATGCGGCAAACCATGGAAGGCGGCCAAGGCGAAAAGCAGCTTGCCGTCTATCTTGACCAACGTTGACGCCAGCGCGAGCGCTGCGAGCGCATTCAACGCGTTGTGTCGCCCGACCAACGCGAGCTCGCTCGCCGCGATGAGTAGCGCACCACCGCGCGCTAGCCATGGCACGCCCTTGCGCTCGACCAGTCCCCATTCATGCTCGCCCTGTGGAATGCCGGCGCCGAACGTTTGCACGATGCGGCCGGGCCCCGCCAGCGCCAGCGAGCGCGCGTCGTCGCGATTGAGGATCTGCTCGCCGCCGCCCGCAAAGATGCGCGCTTTCGCCGCCGCGTATTCGGCGATGCCGGGGTAGCGATCGAGATGATTCGCCGTAACATTGAGCACGGTCGCGGCAATCGGCCTGAGGCTCGACGTTGTCTCGAGCTGGAAACTCGACAACTCGATCACGAACACGTCGGGCCAGCGCTCTCCCTGCTCGTGCGCGGCGAGGACGTCGAGCACGGGTTCGCCGATGTTGCCGACGGTTGTGGCGACGAGTCCCGCCGCGCGCAGCAGCTCCGCGGTGAGTGTGGTAACCGTCGTTTTGCCGTTCGAGCCGGTGATCGCCAGGATCTTCTGCCCCGGCGGCAGCGCGCGGGCGAAGAGCTCGACGTCGCCGACGACCTCGACCCCCCGTTCCACCGCAGCGCGGATAGGCGGCGCTTCCTTGGCGAGCCCGGGGCTGATAACGATCATCTCGGCGGTCGCAAGCGTCGCGTCGGTGATCGGCCCGGTCGTCAGCCCGACCTGCGGCAGCTCGGCGCGCAACTGCGCCGCGCGCGGTGGATCGGCGCGCGTATCGGCGACAGCGACCCGGGCGCCGTGGTGCGCCGCCCAGCGCGCCGCCGACAATCCGGTGACACCGAGGCCGAGCACGACGACGCGGCGGTTCTTGAGGGTCATCGCTAGCGCAGTTTCAAGCTCGAAAGGCCGAAGAGGACGAGAAGCATCGTGACGATCCAGAACCGGACCACGACCTGATTCTCTTTCCAGCCCTTGAGCTCGTAGTGGTGGTGGATCGGCGCCATGCGGAAAACCCGCTTGCCGGTGAGCTTGAACGACGCGACTTGGATCATCACCGAGAGCGTCTCGACGACGAACACGCCACCCATGATCGCGAGCACGATCTCCTGGCGGACGATGATCGCGATCGCGCCGAGCGCGGCGCCGAGCGCCAGCGCGCCGACGTCGCCCATGAAGACTTCGGCCGGGTAGGCGTTGAACCATAGAAAACCCAGGCCCGCCCCGACGATCGCGGCACAAATCACGGTCAGCTCGCCGGCGCCCGGGATATGCGGCACCAGCAGGTACGCCGAAAAGTCGGCGCGGCCCATTGCATAAGCGAAAATGCCGAGCGCGCCGGCGATCATCGCCGTCGGCATGATGGCGAGCCCGTCGAGTCCGTCGGTCAGGTTGACCGCATTGCTCGCGCCGACTAGCACGCAGTACGAAAGGACTATGAAGCCCCACACGCCCAGTGGATACGACACCGTCTTGAAGAACGGTACGATCAGATCGGCTTTCGGCGGCAAGTCGAGGTTGAAGCCGCTGAACAGCCATGCGAGAAAAAGTTGCAGGAACTGCGCATTCGACGGTGCGGAAACGGAGAACGCCAGATAGATCGCCGCCAGCAGCGCGATCACCGATTGCCACACGAGCTTGGTGCGCACCGAAAGACCTCTCGGGTTGCGGTACACGACCTTGCGGTAGTCGTCGATCCAGCCGATCGCGCCGAAACCCAGGGTCACCAGCAGCACGACCCAGACGAAGCGGTTCCTCAAGTCGGCCCAGAGCAGCGTCGTGATGGCGATCGAAACCAGGATCAGCGCTCCGCCCATCGTCGGCGTTCCGGCCTTGATCAGATGCGACTGCGGTCCGTCGTCGCGCACCGCCTGCCCGATCTTGTACCGGGTGAGCTTGCGGATCATGCTTGGGCCGACCACGAACGAGATGAGCAGTGCGGTCATGGTCGCCAGCACCGCGCGCAGCGTGATGTAGCCGAAGACGTTGAACGTGCGCACGTCGGTCGCGATCCAATTCGCAAGCGCGAGCAGCATCAGTGGCTCTCGTGCGCGGCGGCGCCGGTCAGCGCGGCGACGACGCGCTCCATGCGCATGAAGCGCGAGCCCTTGACGAGAAGCGTGACGCGCGCCGCGTCGTTGCCGCGGAGCTTCGCTTCCGTGGCGGCAATCAACGCATCGACCTCATGGAAATGCTCGGCGCCGGGCCCGAACGCCGCAGCGGCGTGCGCGGCGAGCTCACCGGTCGTCAGCAGACGATCGATCCCTGCGGCATGCGCGTACTCGCCGATTTCCCAATGGAAGGCAATGCCCTGGTCGCCGACTTCGCCCATGTCGCCCAGCACGAGCCAGCGCGCCCCGCCAGTGCCCGCGAGCACCGCGATCGCCGCGCGCACCGAATCCGGGTTTGCGTTGTAGGTATCGTCGATGACCGTCGCGCCGCCCGCAGCGGACTTCGCGTCGAGCCGGCCGGAGAGCGGCCGGAAAGTCGCCAGGCCGCTGCGCACTGCGGCGAGTCCCGCGCCGGCCGCGGTGGCAGCGGCGATCGCGGCCAGTGCGTTCGCGACGTTGTGGCGTCCGGGCGCGTGCAGCTCGAAGCTTGTCGTTCCGGCGGGCGTCTCGACCTCGACCGCGCTGCCCCAGGCGACGGTCTGGCAGTGCGCGGAGACGGCAGCCGATGCGCGCAGGCCGAAGTCACGCAGCGTGATACTCGCACCCTCGGCGTTGCGCCGATCGATGACCTCGCCCCAGAACGGCGCGTAATCGTCGTCGGCATTGATTACGGCGACGCCGTCGACCGGCAGCGCGTTCAACGCGGCAGCGTGCTCCGCGGCGACGTCGGCGACGCTTTTCATGAATTCCTGATGCTCGCGCTGCGCGTTGTTGATGAGCGCGATGGTCGGCTGCGTGATGCACGCCAGCTCCGCCGTCTCTCCGGGGTGGTTCATGCCGATCTCGAGCACTGCGACGCGATGGGCCGCGCGCAGACTCAGCACCGAGAGCGGCAGGCCAATCCGATTATTGAGATTGCCCGCAGTCGCGAGCACCGGCTCCGGACCCAGCTCGGCGCGCAGGATCGCCGCAGTCATCTCCTTGACCGTCGTCTTGCCGTTGCTGCCGACGATGGCGATGACCGGCAAGGTGAAACGCCGACGCCAGAACGCGGCGAGCGCACCGAGCGCTGCGAGCGGGTCGGCCACTGCGAGCAGGCTCCCCATGGCATGGCCGGCAAGCGCGGCCGCGCGGTCGGCGGTGACGACCGCCGCAACTGCGCCGCGTTCGAACGCCTGGGCGACGAAATCGTGGCCGTCGAAGCGCTCGCCCTTGATCGCGACGAAGAGATCGCCGGTCTGCAGCGAGCGCGAATCGGTCGTGACTCGATCGAAGCCTACGTTGGCGCCGAACAAGGTACCGGCGATCGCGCGCGCTGCCATCGCGGTGTCCATCATTGCGCACTCCGCAAAGCAAGCGCCCGCGCGGCGTGCTCGGCATCGAGAAAGCGGTGTTGAACGCCGGCGCGCTCCTGATAGGGTTCGTGCCCTTTACCCGCGAGCAGAATGACATCGCCGACCTTCGCCTCGCCGATCGCCGTTGCAATCGCGCTGGCGCGATCGAGCTCTACCGCATAGCGACGATTGCCGGTGTCGCGGATGCCGTGGACGATGTCGCTGGCGATCGCGCCGGGGTCCTCGCTGCGCGGATTGTCGCTGGTGACGATCACGCGATCGGCCAGCCGCGCGGCTAAACGGCCCATCTCCGGCCGCTTGCCGCGGTCGCGGTCGCCGCCGCAACCGAACACGCACACGAGCTCGCCCGTGCCCACCACGGCCGAGCGGAGCGCCGTCAGCACCTTCTCCAGCGCATCCGGCGTGTGGGCGTAGTCGATGACGACCAGTGGCGCGAGCTCGCCACCCAGGCGCTGCATGCGTCCGGGCGGTGCATCGGCACCGCCGAGAAATCCCAGCGCTGTCTCCAGCGCGACTCCGCTTGCCAGCAGCACGCCGAGCACGCCGAGCAGGTTGGCGGCGTTGAACGCCCCGACCAGGCGCGAATGGATTTCGCCCCTGCCCCAAGGCGTTTCTACGGTAAAAGCGAGGCCTGCGTTGGTCGCAGTCAGCTGTCCACCGACGATATCCGCGGCGCCGAATCCGTAGGTGAGAATCTTGCGGCCCTTGGCGCGCGCGGCATCGATGAGGCTCTGTCCAAACGGATCGTCGGCGTTGATGATGCCCACACGCAGCCCTGGCCAGGCGAAAAGCCTGGCCTTCGCCGCGCCGTACGCCGCCATCGTTCCATGGTAATCGAGATGATCGCGCGACAAGTTGGTGAATAGTGCGACATCGAACGCTACGCCGTTGACGCGTCCCTGATCGAGGCCGTGTGAAGAAACTTCCATCGCCACGACTTCCGCGCCTTTGGTCCGCACCGCCCGCAGCAGTTCCTGCAGCTCGGCGGCATCCGGCGTCGTCTGCGTGGCGGGCGTAAGCGAACCCCACAAGCCATTGCCGAGCGTGCCGAGCACCGCCGCGCGCCGTGCGGCAGCGTCGAGTCCGGCGGCGATCCAGTGCGCACACGAGGTCTTGCCGTTGGTGCCGGTGACGCCGACGACCCACAGCTCGCGCGAGGGATGGCCGTACACCAGGTCCGCGATGCTGCCGAGCCTGGCCTTCAGATTGTCGACCGGAAGATGCGGCAGCTTCCATTCGCGGTTCCAGCCGAATCCATCGACGTCCCACAGGATCGCGCCCGCGCCGCGGCCGATCGCGTCGGCGATGAAGCGGCGCCCATCCCGATGCGTCCCGCGATACGCCGCAAAGGTATCTCCCGGCCGCACGTGTCGGCTGTCGGAAGTAATGCGCGTGATCGGCACGGCGAGCTTGGAGAGCAGCGCGGCGATCTCCGTCTCGGACGCGGTCACGGTCGTCACCGCATCGATCACGTTTCCTCCTCCACTTCGGCGGCTTCCGCCGGCGGGAGGATCGAGCTGATCGGCGCGTCGGTCGGCACGCCGAGCAGCCGCAGCGCCGCACCCGTGACGCTGCTGAAGACCGGCGCGGCGACGCTGCCGCCGTAATACTGTGCTCCGGACGGCTCGTCGATCATCACGGCGACGACCAGACGCGGACTCGAAACCGGCGCGAAGCCGACGAACGACGCCACGAATTTGTTGACGTAGCTACCGCCCTCGAGCTTGTGCGCAGTGCCCGTCTTGCCGGCGACGCGGTAGCCCGGCACCTGCGCCTTGGGTGCCGTGCCGCCTGGAAGGACCACCATCTCGAGCATGTGCCTGACCGCGCGCGCCGTTTCCGCCTTGAGCACCGGCGGCCCGGCAATCGGGCCGCCCTCCTTGAACAGCGTCACCGGTTTCAGCTCGCCTTCGGTCGCGAACACCGTATACGCGCGCGCCAGCTGTACCAGGTTCACGGAAATGCCGTGGCCGTACGCCATCGTCGCCTGTTCGATCGGTCGCCAGCTCTTCGCCGGTCGCAGCCGGCCGGAGACCTCACCGGGAAACCCGGATTTCAACGGCGCGCCGAACCCCGCGCCCGAGAGCGTCGACCACATTCGTTCGGGAGGCAGCGACAGCGCGATTTTCGCCGCACCGACGTTCGACGATTTCTGCACCACCTGCTCCACCGTGAGCACGCCTTCGCGATGCGCGTCGTGGATCGTTGCCTTACCGATCGTCAGCGTGCCCGGCGCGGTGTCGACGACCGACCAGGGTTGCACTTTTCCGGCTTCGAGCGCCGCCGCGATCGTGAACGGTTTGAGCGTCGATCCCGGCTCGAAGATGTCGGTCAGCGCCCGGTTCCGCATTCGTTCGCGCACGACTCGGGTGCGATTGTTGGGGTTGTACGACGGCCAGTTGGCGAGCGCGAGGATCTCTCCGGTCCTGACATCGAGAATGACCAGACCGCCCGCTTTCGCCTTGTTCGTCTCGACCGCGGTCTTGAGCTCGCGATACGCGAGATACTGCAGCCGGCTATCGATCGACAGCGCGAGGTCGCGTCCTTCCCTCGGCGAGCGGATGTTGGCGACGTCCTCGACGACTTCGCCGCGGCGATTGATGATGACGCGGCGGCCACCGGGCGTTCCACCGAGCCAAGCCTGCTGCGCGAGCTCCATGCCTTCCTGGCCGACGTCGCGGTCGCCGGTGAATCCCAGGATATGGCTCATCACCTCGCCGCCAGGGTAGTAGCGGCGGTATTCGTCGTCGTCGTGCACGCCCTTGATGCGGAGCGCAGCGACGTGCGCGGCGACTTCGGGCGCCACGGCTCGCTTGAGGTAGACAAAATCCTCGCCCGCGTCGAGCTTCGCCGCCAGCGCGCTCGGCGGGAGCTCGAGTGCGGCGGCCAGCGCCTGCAGCTGTCCGGGCGTAGCTTCGATCTTCTCCGGCCAAGCCCAGATCGCCTTGACCGGTGTACTGATCGCCAGCGGCTCGCCAAACCGGTCGAGGATACGTCCGCGATGCGCCGGCACCTCGAGGTCGCGACTGTAGCGGGAAGAACCCTGCTCCTGCAGGAACGCGTTGTCGATCCATTGCAGGTACAGCGACCGCGCTGCGAGCAGCGCGAAAAGCCCGAGCAGCATGCCGAACAAGAGCGGAGCGCGCAGCCGCGGCAGCTTCGGCGCCGTCACCCCACGCTTTGAGTTCACCGCAGTCATCGCGGCCTTCCGTCAACGACCTGGATGCGACCCGCACCCGGCAGTTGCATCTTTAAATGCTCGCGCGCGATGTTCTCGATTCGCGCCGGCATCGCCCAGGTGCTTTGCTCGAGCTGCAGCTGGCCGTATTCGACCTCGTACGTGCGGGCGAGTGTCTGCTCGCGTTCCAGCTCGACGAAGAGCTTTCGCGCCTGGTGGCGCGAGGTGACCAGCGACAGCGCGCACGCCACGAGCGCGATCAGCAGCAGCAGGTTGAGCCTCACCACGGCGACGAGCCTCCGGTCCGCTCCGCAACGCGTAGACGGGCGCTGCGCGAGCGTGGATTGGCCGCGACTTCGTCTGCGCCGGGTCGAATCGCGCGACCCACGAGCCGGAGCGGCGGCACGGGCAGCGCGCGTGTCGCGATCGGCAAGCGCGCGAGGCGCGCATCGCCGCCGTACGGTTCGGCGTGGGTGCGCAAGAACTGCTTCACCAGCCGGTCCTCGAGGGAATGAAAGCTAATGACCGCGAGCCGCCCGCCGACTGCGAGCCGTGGCAATGCGCGTTCCAGCACTAGCGACAATTCCGTGAGCTCCTGATTGACGTAAATCCGTAGAGCCTGGAAAGTCCGCGTGGCCGGATCCTGACTCCGATCACCCCGCCCGCGCGCGCGGACGGCTTTTGCCACGATCGCGGCCAATTGCCTCGTGCGTACGATGGGCTCGTGCGCGCGAGCCGCAACAATCGCTCTTGCAATCTGTTGAGCAAACCGTTCTTCACCATAGTCCGCGATCACTTCCCTGAGTTCACCTTCGGCGACTGCGGCAAGCCACTCCGCCGCGCTGCTGCCGCGAGTCGGGTCCATGCGCATGTCGAGCGGTCCGTCGGCACGCAGCGAAAAGCCACGGTCGGCGTCATCGATCTGAGGCGACGAGACGCCGACGTCGAGGAGGACACCGTCGATGCTGCCGACACGCTCGGCATCGAGGATCTGTGGCAATTCCGAAAATTGCGCGCGATGGAAACGGAAGCGCGCGTCGCTCCAGGAGCGCGCGGCGGCTTCCGCTGCGGGGTCGCGATCGAGCGCGAGAAGGCGTCCACGCGCGCCAAGCCGCGCGAGAATTCGCCGGCTGTGCCCGCCGCGGCCGAATGTGGCGTCGACGTAGATCCCATGGGGTTTGACCGCCATCGCGGCCACGGCTTCTTCGAGCAGGACTGGTACATGGCCGCCCTCCCCCATCAGAGGGAGAACCCGTCCAGCTCGGGCGGCAATCCGCCGGCGGGAAATGCGACCGCGTGCTCAGTGCGCTCGAGCCATTTCGCTTCATCCCACAGCTCGAACTTATTGCCTTGCCCGACGAGCACGACACGCTTGTCGAGCGCCGCGTATTGGCGCAGGGCGGGAGGCACGAGGATGCGTCCCGCACCGTCGAGGATAACGTCATCCGCGTGACCGACGAGCAGTCGCTGCAACGCGCGCGTCTTCTCGTTGAAGCTCGACAGCCTCATCAGGCGCTGTTCGATCGGCTCCCAAGCGAGCAGGGGGTAGAGCAGCAGGCAATGACCAGGGTCCGCGGTGAGGACCAGGCGCCCCTCGGCTTGGCGGGCGAGCGCGTCACGATGCCGTGCCGGTATCGCTAGCCGGCCCTTGTTGTCGAGCGCAAGATGGGTCACGCCTCGAAACACTTTTCGTCCTCCCGCGGCGGCGCCTCATGTAAGCGCCCACTTTGACCCACTTTTTCCCACCCGGCGCCACTATATGCGAACGCTTCTGGAGGGTCAATACAAATCTACTTTCCGAACAACGACTTAGGCGCTAGTGTGGTACGTAATACAAATTACGAACAAAAATAATAAGTTAGGATGATTATTGAAGGTAATTTGATAGATAGTCGCGCCAAACGCCCCCGAACGTCGGTTTATCGCCTTGGAACTACGGAGCGCCAGTGCGTTTATGCCAAAAGCATCGAAGCGGTTGTTTGCCGCGCACTCGGGTGCCACGCAATGAGCCACACAAAGCGTTACATCTGAGCGGTCAACGCCGCTTTCTCGCGCATCGTTAGCGCTAGGGAATGCGGTGATTACGTAATCGACCCGGGCGGCTCGCGCCCGCGCAACGCCGCTGCTCAGGGAGGAACGCGATGCGACGTGTATGCGATGTGCGACTCTTGTTCGCATCGTTGTTTGCTGCAGCGATTGCGGCCGGTGCTGCCATTCCTGCGCAAGCAACCGAGCCGACGGCGAAGGTCATCCGAGTTCTACGATGCGGCGCTCAAGCACTACTTCATTACGGCGTACGCGGACGAAGCGGCTATGCTCGATGCCGGCATTGTCGTTCCGGGGTGGGTCCGTACCGGCGTTACCTGGAACGCGTGGGCAAACGCGTCCGACAGCGCCACGGCGGTGCCGGTGTGCCGCTTCTTCGGCACGCCGGGCGCCGGTCCCAATTCGCACTTCTACACTGCGGACGGCAACGAGTGTGCTCTGGTGAAACGCAACCCCGGCTGGACCTTCGAGGCGATCGCATTTTTCATCGAGGTCCCGCAGAACGGTGTCTGCAAGTCGGGGACGACGCCCGTCTATCGCAGCTTTTATCCCGGCGCGCGCGTTTCCGAATCGAATCACCGCTTCCTGACAGACTTGACGCTCCACGCGAGCATGGCGCCGTCCTCGATGCTCGAAGGTGTCGTCATGTGCTCGCCGCTTTCTTCGGCGCAGGTACAGGCCGACGCGGTGCGGTTGCTCGAGCAGTCGACTTTCGGTCCCAACGAGGCGCTGGTATCGCGTGTAACCGCGGTCGGCGTACAGGGCTTTCTCGACGAGCAATTCGCTGCGCCGGCAAATCCGTACCCTGCATTCAAGTACGTTCCGGCCGGAGGACAGGCGGCCTTTTGCGCCAGCGATCCGGATCCGCAATGCGGGCGCGATTACTACACGCTATTCCTGCTGCAGAACGCGTTCTTCCGGAACGCGCTCGCTGGGGGCGACCAGCTGCGCCAGCGCGTCGCCTTCGCGCTATCGCAGATTCTTGTGACGTCGGGGCTCGACGTGCGCGAAGCCTACGCCATGGCGAGGTACCAACAGATCTTCCTCGACAACGCTTTCGGCAATTACGAGGACATCCTCGCCAAGGTCACGGTCTCGTCGGTCATGGGCGACTATCTCAACATGGTCAACAACGACAAGCCCGCGAGCGGCGTCAATCCCAACGAAAACTACGCGCGCGAGCTCATGCAGCTGTTCTCGATCGGGGTGTGGGAGCTCAACCAGGACGGGACGCAATTGCTCGACGCATTCGGCTTGCCCATCCCCTCCTACGATCAGTACGCCATCGAAGGTTACGCGCACGCCTTCACGGGCTGGACGTATCCGGCGCTGCCCGGGGGGCCGGCGCGCACCCACAATCCGAAGAATTACCTGGGCGATATGGTTCCGGTCGACGCGAACCATGACACCAGCGCGAAGGTCCTCCTCGATGGGTTCGTCGCTCTCGCCGGCTTGTCCGCGCAGGCCGACGTCGCGACCGCGGTACACACGGTATTCATGCACCGGAACGTCGGGCCGTTCGTCGGCAAGCAACTGATCCAGAAGCTGGTGACCGGCAATCCGACGCCGCAATACGTCGCCAGGGTCGCCGCGGTTTTCAACGACAACGGTCGAGGTGTGCGCGGTGACATGAAGGCGGTGATCAATGCAATCCTCACCGACCCCGAGGCGCGCGGCGACACCAAGCTCGCGCCGGGCTACGGCAAGCTCCGCGAGCCGGTGTTGTACATGACGGGGGCAGCGCGCGCGCTCGACGCGCAGAGCGACGGCGTGTTCTTCGGAAACCAGAGCTCCGCGCTCGGGCAGCCGCTGTTCTACCCTGCGTCGGTCTTCAATTATTACCCGCCGACTTATGTCGTTCCCGGCACGACCGCGCTCGGTCCCGAGTTTGCGATCGAGACTTCGTCGACCGCGATCAACCGCTACAACTTCGCGAACACGCTCAGCTTCGGCACGATTGCCCCGCTCGCGACGCTTCCCGGTGCAATAGGTACGACACCGAACTGGTCGCTCCTGTCCGCTCTTGCGGGTGACCCCAACGTGCTGCTCGACAAGCTCGACGCGCTGTTGCTGCACGGAACCATGCCGGCGGCGATGAAGAGCGCAATCGTGCCCGCGATCACGGCTGTTCCGGCCACGGGCGCGCTGACGCGCGCCAAAACCGCGTTCTATCTCGTCGTCACATCTCCGCAATACCAAGTGGAGCGCTGACATGGCCGCGAACAAAACGGAGAATCTCGGCCGCCGCCGTTTCCTGCAGCGCGCAGGCGCCCTGACGGCGCTTGGATTGAGCTCGCGCCTCGACCTCGTCGGCGCGATCGCGGCGGCGAACGCCCAGGCCGCGTCCGACTACAAGGCGCTGGTTTGCGTATTCCTGTTCGGCGGCAATGACGGCAACAATACGGTTGTTCCGTTCGACACCGCCGGTTACAACCAATACGCTACCGTGCGTCCCGCGTCGTCCGGCATCAATCTCGCACAATCCTCCCTTTTGCCGATCCAGCCGCTGAACACGGCGACGCCCTATGCGCTGCACCCCAATCTGCCGGAGCTGCAGGCGCTGTTCGGCCAGCGCAAGATGGCGATTCTGGCCAACGTCGGCACGCTCACGCAGCCAACGACACGCGCGCAGTATGCCGCGGGTATCCGACCGGAGTCGCTGTACTCGCACTCGGACCAGCAGGCGCAATGGCAGAGCTCGATTTCGGATGCGGCGGCCGGTACGGGATGGGGCGGCCGGCTTGCCGACGCTGTCGCAGCATTCAACGGAGCGACCGGATTCCCTGTCGTCACGTCGCTCGACGGAGCCGTGCTGTTCACGACCGGAGCGAAAGCCGCACCCTTGACGATTCCGGTCTCGGGCTCTTTCGCCTTGTCCGGCTACAATGGCAGCGCGGCCGCGAACGCGAGGCTCGCCGCGCTCGAGCAACTGCTGGCGCAGACAAGCGGCAATACGTTCGTGACCAGCACGAACGCCATCGCCGCCCAGGCGCTCGCACTCTCGGCGACGGTGAATCCGATCCTCGCCAATGCCAACTCAGCGATCGCCCCGTTGTTCGCCAACCTCAGGACCGGTATGGCGAACCAGCTTCTCCAGGTCGCGAAGATGATCGAGGCTCGCGCCGCGACAGGGGTCAAGCGGCAGATTTTTTTCGTGCAGCTCGGCAGCTTCGACACCCACGGCGATCAGTTCAACCGCCAGCAGAACCTTTTCGCCGAGTTGTCACCCGCGCTCAAGGCGTTCTACGACGCGACCGTTGCGCTCGGCGTCGCGAGGCAGGTGACGACGTTCACATTGTCGGACTTCGGTCGCACGCTCCAGCCCGCTTCGGGAGGAGGCACCGATCACGCCTGGGGTAACCATCACTTCGTCATCGGGGATGCGGTCGGCGGTGGGGCAATGTACGGGCAGTATCCGCAGTTGATCCTCGGTGGCCAGAGCGATGCCGAGTTCGAGGGCCGCTGGCTGCCGACTGCGGCGGTCGATCAGTATGGCGCCACGCTGGCACGGTGGTTCGGCGCGGTTCCCGCAGACCTGAACGTCGTGTTCCCGAATCTCGACAGCTTTCCGACCAGCGACCTGGGTTTCATGCTGAGCTGAAGCGGCGGATTGCGCCGCCCCGCTCGAGAATAGACGCTTTCACCGCCGGGCCGGCGCTGTTACGATGCCGGCGGGCGCAGCAGCAACTTTGAACTGCGCTCGCCGCCCATCGCTTCGAGTGACTCAATCGCCTTTCAGCATCAACCGGTCAACGCTTGCGTCGTGTCGTGACGGCCGCCTGTGGCGCACGTTCCTCGCGGTCGCCGCGCTCGTCTGCAGCTCGCCTGCGGCGGCTGCGCAGGACGAAGGCGAGCCGGCGTTGCGCTATCGCATCGAGGTTTCCGCTCCATCCGAGATCAAGCGCGCGGTCGAGCGGAACCTCACGCTGACGCGCTGGCAAACTTATCCCGACCTCACGCCCGAGTTCCTGGATCTGCTGATCGCGGAAGCGAAGCTGCAGGCGCGCGATGCGGTGGAGGCCGCGGGCTATTTTTCCGCGACGGTCGATACCGAGGTCGATCGGGAGACTGACCCGCCAACGGTGAAGATCCGCATCGAGCCCGGACCGCCGACACGCGTCACCGCGGTGAACATCGACATTACCGGACCGCTGCTTGCCGACGCCTCCGGCACAGCGCGGACCATCGCCGATATCAGATCCGGCTGGAGCTTGCCGGAGGGCGCGATCTTTCAGCAGTCCGCATGGCTCACGGCCAAGGCGGCTGCCGTCCGTACCGTGACGGCAGAGCGCTACGCTGCCGCGCGGATCGTTGCGAGCGAAGCCGTGATCGATCCCGAAACGCGCTCGGCGCGGCTGAGCGTGACGCTCGACAGCGGTCCGCCGTTTCGCTTCGGCGCGCTCGTGATCTCCGGGCTGGAGAAGTACCCGCCCGACATCGTGCACAACCTCACAACCTTCACGCCCGGCGAGTCTTACGCCGCGGAGAAACTCGACGTGTTTGTTCGCCGCCTCAACGGGACGGGCTATTTCGCCACCGCGCAGGTCGCGATCGAGACGGACCCGGCGCATGCCGATGCTGCCGCAGTGAGCGTGCGGCTCATCGAGGCTCCGAACAAGAAGATAACCACAGGGCTCGGCTTCTCGACCGACACGCTCTATCGCGCCCAATTGACTTACACCGACGTGAATCTGAACGGCAACGCTCTGCGCTTCGACGCCGATCTGCGCGCCGAAGCGAAGATTCAAAGCGCGGTCGTGCGGTTCACCCTGCCGCCACGCGTCCCCGCTTACACCGATTCGTTCCCGATGAGCGTCCAGCACACCGACATCGAAGGATTGCGCACCAAAGACCTCATGCTGGGATGGCGGCGGCAGAGCTCTGATCCGCGCAATCAGACCGCGTATTCGACGGCCTTCTATTACTCGCAGCAGATGCCGATCGCTGCCGAGCCGACGCAGGCGCACGCGCTCTACCTCGAGATCGGACGCACATGGCGCACCATCGACGACCTGCTCGCTCCTACTACGGGGCAGGTATTCAACGTGCAGCTCGGCGCAGGCCCGCCGGGCATATCGACGCGCGGATTCGGTCGCGGTATCGGGCAGTTCGCCTGGTGGATACCGCTCGACCGGGCGACGCAGCTGCAATTGCGCGCAGAGGGCGGCGCGGTGCTCGTCAATTCGAGACACGATGTTCCAAGCCCTTTGCTCTTCCGTACCGGTGGCGACACCACCGTGCGCGGCTACGCATTCGAAAGCCTCGGTCCGCGCGAGGGCGACGCAACGGTCGGCGGCCGCTACTACGCGCTTACCAGCGCCGAGATCACCCATTGGTTCGCTCCGGCGTGGGGTCTCGCCACTTTTGTCGACGCGGGCAACGCGGCCGATGAACCGCGCGATCTCAAGCCCGTCTATGGTTACGGCGTCGGTGTGCGCGTGCGCACGCCGATTGGACCGTTCCGGGTCGACATCGCCTATGGCCAGGAGACCAAGCAAGTGCGGTTGCACCTTTCGATCGGGCTCACGTTCTGATGACGCTGCGCCGTTATCTGGGCATCGGACTTGCGCTGGTCGTGGTCCTCGCCGGGGCGCTGCTCGGCGCGGCGCTCTGGTTCGCGACTGGCGAGAGCGGGCTCGGCTGGGCAGTCGGCGAGGCCGCGCGGCGCAGCGCCGGCCGCCTCGTGTTCGAAGGCGCCACCGGTTCGCTGGCCGGGCAGATGCACGTCGCGCGAATCACTTACTCCGACGAGGGCTGGCAGGTGGTCGCCGATGATGTGGACTTGACGTGGTCGCCGCGCGCGCTGCTGTCGCGCCGACTGTCGGTAGCTGCGCTTACGGCCTCCCAAGTTCGCCTCGAGCTTCGCGCGAGCGGTGGGGCAACCGCGCTGCCACCGTCGCTTGCGCTGGCCTGGCCGGTCGACATCGAGCGCGTCGCGATCGGCCGGCTCGACGCGATAAGCGGAGCGAATGCCTGGCACGTGCGCGGGCTTGCACTGCGCTACCACGGCGACACCGACGGTCATCGTCTCGACGAGCTCGCGCTGGATAGCGACTGGGGCGCACTCCAAGGCGATCTCACGGTCGGCGCGAATCCGCCGCTCGCAGCCGAGGGCAATATCCGCTTTACCGGCAGCGATCGGCTGCGCGGCGCCGCCGGCGAGATCGACATCGCCGGAGATCTCGCCGCGTTGCAGCTCGCTCTTTCCGCGACCGGACAGGGCGCGCAGGCATCGGCCAGCGCAGTCGTCGCGCCTTTCGAGCCGGTGTGGTTGCGTGAGCTCGAGGTTTCCGCAGACGATATTGATCTCGCGCGCTTCGACACCAGGCTCCCGAAGACAGCGCTCAGCGTGGAGCTCTCCGGCGCGATGGCCAAGCCGTCGCGTTTCGAAGCGCGACTCGAAGCGATCAATGCCGAGGCCGGTGCATGGTCGAACGGGCGCCTGCCGTTGGCTCGCGCGGCGACGCGGCTCGCCTATGAGGCCGATGCCTTGAGCTTCGACGCGCTCGAGATCGCGCTCGTCGGCAAAGGCCGCATTCGCGGCGATGCCAGTCTCGCTACCGACGAGCTTCGCGGGCGCATCCGCGTCGATGACCTCGATCTCTCCGGCATTCATGCGCGGCTTTATCCGACGCGTCTGGCCGGCGCGCTCGACTTCCGGCTGGCGCACACCGCCGACGTTCCGCAAGGAGCGTTCAAGGGCGAGCTCCGCGAGCGCGGCATCGCGCTCGCATTCGACGCCGAGATCGCTCGGGGCGAGCTGCAGCTCAAAGCCTTTCGCGCACAGGCGAAAGGCGGCACGCTTGCCGGCACCGGCAGGCTCGAGCTCGCGGCGACACACCGCTTCAGCATCGATGCCGCTGCCACCCGGCTCGATCCGGCTGCGTTCGGCTCCTATCCAAGTGCGTCGATCACGGGAACCGTCGCTGCGCAAGGTGCGCTCGAACCCGGATGGTCGGCCGCGCTCACGCTCAAGCTCGCCCCGGAAAGTCGCTGGCGCAATCTGCCGCTCGCCGGAGGAGGCAGCATCGAGCTCGCGCGCGAGCACATCGGCCGCGCTGCGCTCGCTCTGTCCGTCGGCCGCAACCGGTTGCAGCTCGCCGGTGATTATGGGCGAGCAGGAGATCGGCTTGACTTCTCGATCGATGCGCCCGATCTCGCCGCCGTCGATGCCGGTCTCGCCGGACGCCTGAACGCGTCGGGGCGGATCGGCGGCGCATGGGCCCGTCCCTCGCTCGCATTCACCGCACGCGGCGAAGCGCTACGCTTCGCGTCGATCTCGGCGGCGTCGCTTGTCGCCGAGGGCGACATCGGCGCACAGGGCTCGGGCAACGACGAGCGGCCGATTCGCATCAGCGCCGCGCTGACCGATGCGCAGGCACATTCGGTGGCAGTCAAAAGTCTTTCGGCCCGCGTGACCGGAACGGTCGCGCAACACGAGCTCGTCCTGACCGCGCGCGGAACCGACCTCGACCTCGATGCCCGGCTTGCCGGCGGTTGGCGCGCGACGGCGGGCGCGGGTTGGTCCGGCCATGTCGTCGCGCTCGAGAATCGCGGGCAATACCCGCTTGCGCTCACGGGAAGCGCACGAGTCGATTGGCGACCCGACCACATCCGCATCGCCGATGCGACCGGGACGCTCTCCGGCGGTCGCTTTGCGCTGCGCGAACTGGTGTGGGACGCGGGCCGCTGGACGAGCAGCGGAGATTTCAGCGAACTGCCCGCAGCCGCGGTGCTTGCGGCGAC
>JALYSM010000050.1 GCA_030854785.1 Pseudomonadota bacterium | reverse complement strand
CGCGGCAGCCGGCGCGATAGCGCCGGCACAAATCCCGGGGAACGTCGTAACCGCAGCAACGCAGCTAGTGCAGCAGGTGGCTGCACTCGACGCAGCGGGTGCCCGCTACATCATGGTCTTCAATCTCCCCGACATCGGCAAGACCCCGGATGGCGTCGCATCGGGCCAAAGCGCGACGATCAGCGCGCTGTCGAGTCTCTTCAATAGCACGCTCAGCGCTGGGCTCGACTCGCTGCACATCGACGTGATCCGGCTCAACGTGTTCGCCCTCTTGAACGAAGCGATCGCCAATCCGGCGGCGTTTGGCTTCACCAACGTGACGGCGCGGGCCTGCACGACGCCAAGGGCGCTTTTCTGCACCGCGGCCACGCTGGTGTCACCGAATGCAGCACAGACCTACCTTTTCGCGGACGGGAGTCATCCAACGACTGCTGGACATCAGGTCGTTGCCGACTATGCCGCGTCGGTGATCGAGGCGCCGCAAAAAATCGGCCTGCTCGCGGAGGCGCCGCTGCAGGTCGAGCAGGCGAATTTTCGCGCGCTCGACGGACGCATGATGTCGGGTGTCGGCACGCCGCGCGCGCAGAACAAGTTCGATGCGTACGCGATCTATGATTACGGCAATTACGACCGCAGCAGCGGTTTCGGTGGCGGCGACAGCCAGTCGAATTCGATCCTGGTCGGCGGCGATATGAAGCTTTCCGATCGTCTGCTCACAGGCGTCGCTTTCGGCTACACCGAGGACAAGTCTTCGCTGGGCAACGGCGGCGGCTTCAAGCTGAACGAAGCGACGCTGACGGCGTACGTCGGCTATGGCGATGGGCCGTGGTACGTCGGCGCGAGTCTCGGCGGAGGCGACCTCGACTACCGCGACATCCACCGCACGATCACGCTGGGCGCCGGCAGCCGGACGGAAAGCGGGGCTACGCACGGCACGCATCTGATGGGCCGCGTCCTCGGCGGATACTGGTTCAACTACGGCAACTGGATCCACGGCCCGTTCGCGCGGCTGACCTACCAGCAAACCAGGGTCTACGCGTGGTCGGAAGCGGGGACCAGCAGCACCGCGATGGCCTTCGCGCACCAGAAGCGCAACTCGCTCGTGTCCAGCCTCGGCTGGCAGGCCATCGGCAATCTTGGCTGGCTGCGGCCGTTCGCGCGCGTGACTTGGGAAAAAGATTACGACAACGACGACCGGACCGTGCGTGCCGGCCTGGTGTCAACCGGCGGCGTCGGCTTCGGTCTGCCGGCGCTCAGACCCGACGAAGATTACGTCTTGTTCGACATCGGTGCCAGCACCGAGCTTGGCAACAGCAAGGTCACCGGATTCGTAAGTGTCAACGCCACGGCAAGCAAGAACGACGGCAACTATCGGGCCGTGACCGTCGGCATCCGCGCCCCGCTGTAGCGACCGTAGCACCTTCCTGCGCACAGGGCACCTCCCGTGGCCTGTACTCTCGCCGCCGGCGGTCCAGGGAGGAGCGCCGGCTCTATGCGGGCTCGCGCGGCTTGCGCGTAACGTTCGCGAACGCCCGATCGTAGATCGCTCGTGGCAGGAGCCGAAGAAGTTGACCGGCCCAACGCATCTGCCACGGCAGGACATAGAAACGCCGTCCTGCGGCGATCGCGCGAACGATCAGCCACGCCGCACGGTCGACCGGAAGCAGGAACGGCATCGGGTAAGGGTTGCTCGCGGTCATCGGCGTGGCCACGTAGCCCGGACAGATCGTGATCACTTCGACGCCACTGCCGATCGTCTCGACCCGCAGGCTTTCGAGATAGGCGATCGCGGCGGCCTTCGACGCCGAGTACGCTCCGGCGCCCGGCAAGCCGCGAAAGCCGGCCACGCTTGCGATGCCGACCAGCTTGCCCGCCCGAACGGCGCGCATCGCGGGCAGAAACGGCTGGAACGTGTACAGCATTCCCAGAACATTGATATCGAACGTCGCGCGAAAGCCTGCGTTGTCCTCGGCATACTCGGTGAGTGTTCCGCGCGAGATGCCCGCGTTGGCAATGACGACATCGGGGGCGCCATGTCGTGCCGTGAAGTCCGACGCGGCCTCGCGCAGCGCCCCGTCATCGCGGACGTCGCCCGCGTATATCTCCGGTGTCAGCGGGCGCAGGCTCGTCGCGAGCGCGGCGAGCGCGTCCCCGCGCCGCGCGAATAATCCGAGTTGCGCGCCTTCCCGAGCATATTGCCGCGCAAGCGCGGCGCCGATGCCGGAGGACGCGCCGGTTAGGAAGACGTTCACGCGCCGCGGTGCGCCGCACCGTCCCGCTAGGCACAACCCAAGAGCGATTAGGCCTTCGCGCGCTCGGCGCGAGCCTTGGCGATCAACGCGTCGAGCACCGGCGGCATCGCCGCGTGCGTCCCGACGCGATCGGATGCCGTTAGAAACTTGCCGTCTACGATAATGGTCGGCACCGACTGGATGTTATATGTCTGCGCGAGCGCCTTCGCCCGGTTGAATTTGCTATTCACCGCAAACGAGCCATATACCTCGGCGACGCGAGTCCTATCGAGCCCGTGACTCGCCGCCCAGTCGAAAAAAGCCTTGTCCTGATGCAAGGGCAGGCCGTTGACGTGCACCGCTTTGAAGATTTCCGGTGAAAGACGCGACTCATCACCCATGGCGTCGAGCGTGTAGTAGATCTTGGCCAGCGCCTCCCAGCGTTGCTGGAACATCACCGGCACGCGGCGAAATTGCACGTCCGGGGGAAGCTTTTGAATCCAGGCCTGCAGGATCGGCTCGAGGTCGCTGCAATGCGGGCAGCCATACGAGAAGAACTCGATGACCTCGATCTTCTTGCCCGTCTCCACCGGCTGCGGATTCTTCAGCCGCACATAATCCTTGCCTTCGACCAGATCGGCCGCGCTCGCCGCGGTCACAGCGAACCACGCGAGCACGCCCAGGAATTGCATCGCCAATCGCTTCATCAGTGCTCCCGAAAGCCGCAAAGTCGAAAATGGACGTTGGGCCGGTGGTCGTCGTCAAAGTTCAATTCGCGGTCGCGGTCCCTTACTGATTCTTGATAACGGCAACGTCGAAACCACGGCTGCCGAGCTCGCCTTTGACGCGACCGAGCTCGTCGGTGTTGTCGTAGGGCCCAAGGCGGACGCGGTAGCGCACAGTCTTGTCGGGCAACGACACTGCCTGGATCGAAGCTTCCCAACCGGACAGCGCGAGGCGCGCTTTCATGTTTTCGGCGTCCGATGCGCTGGCGAAGGCACCGGCTTGCAGCCAATAGCGCTCGGCAGGTTTCGCCGCGCCGGTTGACTTGCCCGAATCCGGCACCTTGTCGACCGGCCGTTCCGTGCCCTTGTCGGTGGCGCGCCGATCAACGCTCGACTTGGGTTCGTCCGCGCCCGGAAGGATCTTGTAAAAGTCGAAGCGCGGCTTGTCCGGCGCCGTCCCCTGAGCGCCGAGATCTGTTTTGGCGTTCCGCGCCGGCTCCTTTGCAGTTCCGGGCGCCTGGAGCGGCGAAGTGAGCCCGCTCCTGCCCAGGAAAAAGGCGACCGCGGCGGCGATCGACAAGCCGAGCACCAAGCCGATGAAGATACCGAGCAACGTGCCGCCGCGACCGGCGTGCCTGGATCGGAGCACGGCACGCGAGTGCCGCATCGGTTGTTTGCGGGGCATCAGAAAATTTTTACATCTTCTCCGGCGCGCTCACGCCAAGTACGCCCAAGCCGTTGCGCACGACTTGTCCGGTCGCCACGACCAATGCCAGACGCGCGCGGCGCAACATGGGATCGTCGACGAGAAATTGTTCCGCATTATAGTAGCTGTGAAATTGCGCTGCCAGTTCCTTCAAGTAGAACGTGACCAGATGTGGCGCAAGTTCCCGCGCAGCGACGGCGAGCTCGTCGGGGAAATCCACCAGCCGGCGCAACAGCGCCTGTTCAGAGGGACTCGTCAACGCGGACAGATCGGCGCCCTTCAGCATCGCCGCCGCGGTTGCCCGCGGTATCCCGGCCTTGTCGAGTACGCTGCACACACGGGCATGGGCGTATTGCACGTAATAAACCGGATTTTCTTCACTCTGCGAACGCGCGAGATCCACGTCGAAGGTGAGCTGCGAGTCCGCCTTCCGCATCAGGAAAAAAAAACGAACGGCGTCGCGCCCGACCTCGTCGATCAGATCGCGCACCGTGACGTAGTCGCCAGCGCGTTTGCTGATCTTCACCTCCTCGCTACCTTTCATTACGGTGACCATCTGATGCAAGACGTAATCGGGATAGCCTTCGGGAATGCCCATCTCGAGCGCTTGCAATCCCGCTCGCACGCGCACGATCGTGCTGTGGTGGTCCGCGCCCTGCTCGTTGACGACGCGTCCGAATCCGCGTTTCCACTTGGTCACGTGATAGGCGATGTCCGGAACGAAGTAGGTGAAGCTGCCGTCGGAGCGCCGCATGACCCGATCCTTGTCATCGCCGTACTCGGTCGTCTTCAGCCACAGAGCGCCATCTCTTTCGTAGGTCTTGCCGTTGGCGATGAGACGGTCGACGATGGCTTCTACGCTGCCGTCCGCATACAGCGAGGATTCCAGATAGTAATCGTCGAAGGTGACGCCGAACGCCGCCAGATCCGAATCCTGCTCGCGCCGCATTGCGGCGACCGCGAAACGCCGGATCGCGTCGAGGTCGATCGCAGCATGATCAGCCGGATGCGCGGCATAGTACGCCGCCGCGATGTCGCGAACATAATCCCCGCGATAGCCATCCTCCGGAAATGACACCGCCGTATCGTAGGTCTGGCGCACGCGCGCCTGAACCGAAAGGGCGAGATTGGCGATCTGCGCGCCGGTATCGTTGTAGTAAAACTCGCGGTGGACCTTCGTCCCCTGCCAGTCGAGCAAGGTCGCGATCGCATCGCCGACCGCAGCCCCGCGTCCATGGCCTACGTGCAGCGGTCCGGTCGGATTCGCCGATACGAATTCGACCATGGCTCGACCCGGCATCGCCGTCGCACGGCCATAGCGGTCGGTTTGGTCGAGAATGCGGGTGACGACCCCCTGTCGCGCCGCCGGAGACAGAAACAGGTTGATGAAACCGGCACCGGCGACTTCGACGCGTTCGAGCCAGGGTGAAGGCTCGATTGCCGCCGCGAGCGCAGTGGCAAGCTCTCGCGGATTGCGCCTGAGCGATTTGCCGAGCTGCAACGCGGCGTTGCTCGCGTAGTCGCCGTGTTGCGCCTGTTTGGGACGCTCGAGCGAGAAAGGCGGAACCGGTTGGCCCGGCGCAACTCGCTCTATCGCCGCTTGCAGGCAAGCGGCGAGTTCGGAACGGGGATCGATCAAAGCAGCGCAGTCATTACAGGCGATTGCAACGCGTGCGATTATAGCTTGAGCTCCTTGGCGTTCTCCGTCGCGGCGTCACGTAAACTCGAGCGGGTCGACGTCGACTGTCCATCGAACGCGCCGCTGGCGCATCCGTTCGAGCAGCGCCCTCCAGCGCGGCAGGAATTCGTGCAACGCGGACCGTTCGGAGCTCTGGACGAGCACCTGGCCACGCTCGAGACCTGCGCGCCGCGCGAGTCCCGCCGGTACCGGCGAATACACTTCGCAGCGAAGTTCGCTCGCCGCGAGCAGCGCGCGGCCGTGCGCAACGGCCCGCTCGAGAAACGCCGTGACCGCCTCCCGTTTCGGCGCTTCGGCGGTCAGGAGCGCCAAGTGCGCGAAAGGCGGCAGTTCCAGGAGCTCACGCTCGGCAAGCAGCGTCTCGGCGAAACGGTTGTAGTCATGCCCGATCAGCGCCGTGTAAAGCGGATGGTCCGGAAAGTCGGTTTGCACCACGACCTCGCCGGCCAATTTGCCTCGCCCGGCACGTCCGGCGACCTGTTCGAGCAATGCAAACAGACGTTCGGTCGCGCGGAAGTCGGCGCTGTAGAGCGCGTTGTCGGCGCCGAGCACGCCGACCAGGGTAAGGCGCGGGAAATCGTGTCCCTTCGCGAGCATCTGTGTTCCGACCAGAATATCGACTTCGCCCGACGCAATGGCGCGGCGCATCGTCGCAAAAGCGCCTTTCCGACGCGTGCTGTCGCGGTCGACGCGCAACACCCTTGCGCCCGGATACAGCTCTCCCAGCGCGCGCTCGAGCCGCTGCGTGCCGAATCCGAGCGGCAAGAGGTCCTGGTTGCCGCACGCCGGGCACGCGGGGGGCAGTCCCTCGGCATGTCCGCAATGGTGGCAGCGCAGCGCCCCGGCGTCGCGGTGCACGACGAGTCTCGCAGCACAACGCGGACACATTGCCTTCCAGGCGCACGCGACGCAAAGAAGCGATGGCGCGAAGCCGCGCCGATTGATGAAGAGCAGCGTCTGCTCGCTGCGCGCCACGCGGTCGGCGATCGCGTGGCGGAGCGCCGTTCCTAGACCTTCGTGGCTGTCGGATGCGCGATTCGGAACGAGTCGCACCGATGGCAATGCCGACTGGGCGATTGCACGCTGGCCCAGCCTGAGCCAGCGATAGCGGCCGCGGCGCGCGTGCGCGTAACTCTCCAGCGATGGTGTTGCGCTGCCGAGAATCACCGGCACGCCGCGCAGCCGCGCGCGATAGACCGCGACGTCGCGCGCGTGATACCGCACTCCGTCCTGCTGCTTGAACGAAACGTCGTGCTCCTCGTCGACGACGACGAGCCCGAGCCGCGGCAAGGGCGTGAAAACGGCGAGCCGCGTGCCCACGACGAGCTGCAAGTCGCCCCGTGCCGCCGCGAGCCAGTGGCTGAGCCGCGCTGCAGACGCCAGTCCGCTATGAACCACCGCCAGGCTCACGCCCGGCAGCGCACTCTTGATGCGCTGCTCGAGCTGCGGCGTCAGATTGATTTCCGGCACGAGCAGGAGCGCTTGACGGCCGGCGGCGACCGCGCGCGCCACGGCGCCAAAATAGACCTCGGTCTTGCCACTGCCGGTGACGCCTTGCAGGAGTGCAGGAGCGAATCGGTCCATCTCGGCCATCGCGGCGGCGATCGCGGCTCTCTGGTCGGCGTTAAGAACGATGCCTCCAGGCGCGATTTCCGGCGCTTCCGGCATCGGCTCGACCAATCGCTGCTCGCGCCATATGCCGAAGGTCCGCCAGGCGTAAGCGCCGAGGCGGCGGAGCTCATCGGTAGCCGCTCCCTCGGGCGCACAGAGCACCGCTTGCAGATGCCGCCGCCGCGTCGATTGTCCGTCCGCAAGCCCTGCGAGCGCAGCATGTCCGGCTGCAGTGAGGCGATAGCGCGCTGCCAGCGGTTCGCGGATGCTGGCGGTTGCAGCCAGCGGCGGCAGCAGCTGCGCGAAGCACTGGCCGATCGGCTGTTGGTAGTATTCGCTCACGAACTGCGCGAGCGTGCACAAGTCCTCCGGCAATCGTGGCAGCGCCGTCACCATCTCGTCGATCGGTGCGACGCGCTCGGGGGCAAGGTCGGTCGCCTCGGCCCGATCAACCGCGATGCCGAGCAGCCGCCGTTGTCCCAGCCGGACGCGAAGCACGCTTCCCCTCTGGATCTCGAGGCCGGAAGGCGACCAGTAGTCGAAAAGCTGATGCGTCGCTACCGGCAAAGCCACGCGAACGATACTCACGAGCTCGGTCCGGGCGCTCGCGCTCTAGCCCTGCCGCCGCGACTGAAGCTGAGCGGCTGCGCTATCCTGAGTCTTGATAGTTGGCAGCAGCAATCGATTCCAACTCGTTCTTTTTTCAGGATTCGCCTCGATAGCACGCCCCAGTGTGGATAAGTTTGTGCGTAAGTAATGCTGCATTGCACGCGTTTGGTGCTCCACTGAGCGCGCAGCCGATCGCGTTCCACAACTCACGTCTGAATAACATTTGTTAATCATAGATTTACATAGTCTCAAGCACAGCGGTGGCGATCAACGCACTGGGAGGCGCCGCCGCGATCCCCGGTGTGCATAAGTGGGGTGCGGGAGAGCAGGTTTTGGAATTTTGTCAAGCCCCTGCAAAGCCACGGGTAGCGCGGGTTTCCGCCGTTTCTTCCTCAAAGAGCGCTGTTTGCGTGCACGCGCTGTGCTCGGGAGTACGCGTGTACGCAGGCCACCAAAGTGGCGACATTTTCGGGCGGCGTCTGCGGAAGGATGCCATGGCCCACGTTGAAAATGTGACCCGGCCCCGGACCGGCCGCGTGGAGCACGGCGCGTGCTTCACTTTCGACCGCTGCCGGCGTTGTCAACAGGACTTGGGGGTCGAGATTGCCCTGGAGGGCGACACGGCCGCCGACAGTGGCACGGGCGACGGCCATGTCGGTCGTCCAGTCGAGCCCGACCGCGTCGCAACCGCAGCCGGCTATGCGCTCGAGCCATTGACCGCCCCCTTTGGTGAAGACGATCACCGGCACCTTCGTGTCGGATACCTCGTGCAAGCGCGTGAGCACCCGCTCGATGTACGCGAGCGAGAACCGAACATACGCCTCGGTTCCGAGAAGCCCTCCCCAGGTATCGAAAATCATCACGGCATCGGCGCCGTGGCGGACCTGTTCGCGCAAATACGCGCCAGTCGCCTCGGCGTTGATCGCGAGCACCCGATGCAGGAGATCGGGCCGGGCGTAAAGCAGGCGGCGCGTCCGTGTAAAATCGACGCTGCCGGCACCTTCGATCATGTAGCAGGCGAGCGTGAAGGGGCTTCCGGCAAAGCCGAGCAAAGGCACGTTGCCGTTGAGCGCGCGCTTGATCTCGGCCACCGCGTCGAAGACATACTGCAAACGAGCCGGATCGGGCGCTTCGAGTCGCGCGATTGCCGTTTCGTCGACGAGCGGGCGCTCGAAGCGCGGCCCTTCACCTTCGCTGAACGTCAAGCCGAGGCCCATCGCGTCGGGCACGGTGAGGATATCCGAAAAGAGGATGGCCGCATCGAGCGGATAGCGCGCGAGCGGCTGCAACGTTACCTCCGTTGCGAGCGCCGGGTTCGCACACAGTTGCATGAAGCTGCCCGCCCGGGAGCGCGTTGCGTTGTACTCGGGGAGGTAACGGCCCGCCTGTCGCATCAACCAGATCGGCACGTAATCCGTGCGTTCGCGGCGGAGGGCGCGCAGAAGCGTGTCGTTGCGTGGTCGGATCATCGCGTAGCCGCGCTCTGGGACTGTGCCGGCCGGCGGGTCGGGCAGACCGCGCCGGTGGCTCAATGCGCCCGAAACAGGCGTCGCCCGCATAACCGCTCCAGGATGCCAAGCGGAGAGCTTTCCGGATCGTAGAGCGCGCTGACCGGCAGATGGATGGTTTGCTCGAGCATGTACTGCCCGGATACCGCCGCGTGCATGACCTGGTCGGAAAAGCACAGCCACGTCGCTTCAGGGGGAAAGCGAACCGTCTGTTGCGGGCAATCTCTCTGGTAGTCGAGATCGGCCTTGGCTCTATCGTGCATACCGAGCATCAGGTGATCGTACTCGCTGCGGATTCCCTTGGTCACGCGCAACAACGCCAGCAACGAAGGCGTTCCCGGAAGCTGGCGGCGAATCTGCGGCAGGAATCGCTGTGCCATCGCAGCGAATTCTTCGCCGACCCGCCACACGCGATCCTCGTGCGGGTTGACGTTCGAGAATACGCGAAGAATCCGCTCGCCGTGATTCGGCCGTGAGGGAAAAGCGTCGATGTGCAGTCGCGAATCGTCCTTGCGCCAGGACAACGTGCGTCCGAATGCGGGCTGCGGGCGAAAGCTCGTGCGGGCGCGATTTACGTACGGCGAGTACCTGGGAAAGAGTCCCGTCACCAGTTCCCCGGCGCGCTCAGCGAATCGAGCGATCATCTGCGCCAGAGCGGCGAGGCTTGCCGGGTCGCCCCGCGCTCCTTGCAGAACATTCCCTTCGAGGCTGATGTTCTTCGCCCGATCGTCCGACCAGGCGGGCGACAGGAAACGGCGCTCGTCGCGCGACAACTCGAACGCCAGGTGGGGCAACAATAGAACGCCGCCGCCTTCGAGCGCACGGATTGCCGTCGGCTGCCCTTCGGGCGCGTGTGGCCGCCAGCTCGCCAGATCCAGCGCAACGATTTGGGTCATGGGCCGAAAGGCGCGCTGCGGAGTGCCGCGAGCAGGCCTCGAGCCAAAACCGCGGCGCAATTCCGGCGTTATTTGCGCTAGCGAGGCAGCTCCGAGCTGCCCACGAGAAATTCGTCGACCGCGCGCGCACATTGGCGGCCTTCGCGAATCGCCCACACGATCAGCGACTGGCCGCGCCGCGTATCGCCCGCGGCGAATACCTTCGGCACCGATGTCCGATAAGTGTCGGTGTCGGCGGCGACGTTGCCGCGGGCATCGTACTTGACCCCAAAGCTTTCGAGCATGCCCTCGTGCACCGGGTGCAGATAGCCCATGGCGAACAATACGAGATCGGCTTTGAGCTCGAACTCGCTCCCCGGCACGTCGTGCAGCTTGCCATCCTTCCAATCGACGCGGCACGCCGAGAGCGCCTTCACCTTGCCCCCGGCGCCCTTGAACGCCTTCGTCTGCACCGCCCAGTCGCGCTGGCAACCTTCCTCATGCGAGGACGACGTGCGCAGCTTCATCGGCCAATAGGGCCACACGAGCGGCTTGTTCTCGTGGTCCGGCGGCTGCGCCAGCAGCTCGAATTGCATGATCGACGCCGCGCCCTGACGGTTCGATGTGCCGACGCAGTCCGATCCCGTATCGCCGCCGCCGATGACGACGACGTGCTTGCCATGCGCCGTGAGCGGCGGGACATCTGAATCGCCGGCGACGCGACGGTTCTGCAGCGGCAGGAAATCCATCGCGAAGTGGATGCCATCGAGCTCGCGCCCAGGCACGTCGAGGTCGCGTGGATGCTCCGATCCCGCGGTGATCGCAATCGCATCGAAGGCGTCGAGGAGATCGGCTACCGCTACCCCGTCCGCGCCTCGGCCGCCGACGTGCGCCCCGACGCGGAACTCGACGCCTTCGGCCCGCATCTGCTCGACGCGGCGATCGATGTGGTACTTCTCCATCTTGAAGTCCGGGATGCCATACCGCAGCAATCCGCCGATGCGGTCATTCTTCTCGAACAGCACGACATCGTGGCCCGCTCGAGCGAGTTGCTGCGCACAGGCCATGCCGGCGGCGCCGGAGCCGACCACGGCAACACGCTTGCCGGTCCTCGCGACCGGCGGCTGTGGAACGACCCAGCCTTCTTCCCAGCCACGGTCGATGATGAAGTGCTCGATCGATTTGATGCCGACCGGATCGTCGTTGATGTTGAGCGTGCAAGCCGCCTCGCAGGGCGCGGGACACACGCGGCCGGTGAACTCGGGAAAATTATTGGTCGAGTGCAGGACATCGAGCGCCTGGCGCCACTGGTGCCTGTAAACGAGGTCGTTCCAGTCCGGAATGATGTTGTGGATCGGGCAACCCGACTGGCAGAACGGGATGCCGCAATCCATGCAGCGTGCGCCCTGCGTGGCCGCGTCTTCATCCTTGAGCGTCAGGATGAATTCGCGATAATTGCGCACGCGCTCTTCGACCGGCAGCGCGACCTCCCGGACGCGTTCGAGCTCCATGAAGCCGGTGATCTTGCCCATCACGCGGCCTCAGTCCGAATGATCGCGCCGCAGGCGCGCGCGAAGTTCTCCTCTCCCGGCGGGAGAGGGGACAGGGGTGAGAACCATCCGGGAATGCCGCGGAGCGCAGGTAACACGCGCAGCATCACGCGGCCTCTTTTTGCCTGCTCGCGATCGCCTTGTCCGTCTTGATCTTTGCCGCGTACTGTTCACCGAGCGCGCGCCGGTACTCGTGGGGAAAGACCTTGACGAACCGGCCGCGCGTTGTTTCCCAGTGGTCGAGTAACGCCAGCGCCCGCGTGCTGCCCGTGAAGCGTAGGTGCCGCTCGATCAAGCCGCGCAGCAGCGATTCGTCAGGCTGCCCTGCGTGGACCAGCCGCCCCTTGCCCGCCGCCGCCAGTTCCAGCTCGGCCAGTGCCTGTTCCGCTTCCGGAAGGACGCGCTCCAGCGTCACCATCGAGGTATTGCAGCGTTCGGCGAACCGTCCGTCCTCGTCGTATACGTAGGCGATGCCGCCGCTCATGCCGGCGGCGAAGTTGCGCCCTGTCCAGCCGAGCACGACGACGGTACCGCCGGTCATGTATTCGCAGGCGTGATCACCCGTGCCTTCGACGACGGCGGCGGCGCCGGAATTGCGGACGCAGAAGCGCTCGCCCGCGACGCCGCGAAAGTATGCTTCGCCGGCGATCGCCCCATACATGACCGTATTGCCGATGACGATGTTCTCTTCGGGCTTCGCCGGCGATTCCGGGTCGGGATAAACGACGACGCGGCCGCCCGAGAGCCCCTTGCCGACATAATCGTTGGTTGCGCCCTGCAGCTCGAAGGTGACGCCACGCGCCAGAAACGCACCGAAGCTCTGACCCGCTGTGCCCGTGAACGCGACGTGCAGCGTGTCGTCGGGCAAGCCTTCGTGCCCATAGCGGCGGGCGATCGTGCCCGAGAGCATTGCGCCGACCGAGCGGTGGGCGTTGCGTATCCGGTACTCGAGCCGCAGCGGTTTCTTCTGCTCGATCGCGGCCGCGGCATCGGCAATCAAGCGATGGTCCAGGGCACGCTCCAGGCCGTGGTCCTGAATCTCGCAGTTGTATCGCGCCACGGTCGCCGGCATTTTTGGCTGATAGAACACGCGCGAGAAGTCGAGACCGCGCGCCTTCCAGTGATCCAGCCCCTCGCGCATGTCGAGCAGGTCCGAACGGCCGATCAGCTCGTTGAAATGGCGGATGCCCAGCTTCGCCATGATTTCTCGTACTTCTTCGGCGACGAAGAAGAAGAAGTTGACGACATGCTCGGGCGCTCCGGTGAACTTCTTGCGCAGCTCCGGATCCTGCGTTGCGATCCCGACCGGGCAAGTGTTCAGATGACACTTGCGCATCATGATGCAGCCTTCGACCACCAGCGGCGCCGTCGCGAAGCCGAATTCGTCGGCGCCCAGCATCGCGCCTATCACGACGTCGCGTCCGGTCTTCATCTGGCCGTCGACCTGAACCGCAATCCGCCCGCGCAAGCGGTTCAACACAAGCGTTTGCTGCGTTTCGGCGAGTCCCAGCTCCCACGGGGTCCCGGCATGCTTGATCGACGATTCAGGCGACGCGCCGGTGCCTCCGTCGTGGCCCGCAATCGTCACGTGATCCGACTTGGCCTTGGCCACGCCGGCGGCGACCGTGCCGACGCCAACTTCGGACACCAACTTCACGCTGATCGACGCCAGCGGATTCGCGTTCTTCAAATCGTGAATCAGTTGTGCCAAGTCTTCGATCGAGTAGATATCGTGATGCGGCGGCGGCGAGATCAGACCAACACCGGGAACCGAGAACCGAAGTCGTGCGATGTATTCCGAAACCTTGTGGCCAGGCAGCTGGCCTCCTTCTCCAGGTTTCGCGCCCTGCGCCATCTTGATCTGCAGCTGGTCGGCGTTGACGAGGTACTCGGCGGTCACGCCGAAGCGGGCCGACGCGACCTGCTTGATCTTCGAGCGCAGCGAGTCGCCCTCCTTGAGGGGCATGTCGGCAACGACACTGGCGATCCGGGACTTCAACGTCTCGCCCTTCCGGACCAGCGGGTAACGGCGCGCGTCCTCGCCACCCTCGCCGGTGTTCGACTTGCCGCCGATGCGGTTCATAGCCACCGCAAGCGTCGTGTGCGCCTCGGTCGAGATCGATCCCAGGCTCATCGCACCGGTCGCGAAGCGCTTGACGATCTCCGCCGCGGGCTCGACCTCGTCGAGCGGTACCGGCTCCGCCGCGAGCTTAAACTCGAACAACCCGCGCAGCGTCATCAGCCGCTTGCCCTGCTCGTTGACCAGCCGCGCATAATCGCGGTAGGTCGCGTAGCTGTTCGCGCGCGCCGCGTGCTGGAGTTTCGCGATCGAATCCGGCGTCCACATGTGTTCTTCGCCGCGGACGCGATACTGATATTCGCCTCCGGCGTCGAGCGCGTGGCGCAACACAGGATCCTCGCCGAACGCAAGCTGGTGCAGCCGGAACGCTTCGTCTGCGACCTCAAACAATCCGATGCCCTCGATGTTGCTCGCGGTCCCAGTGAAGTACTTATCGACGAACGCGGAGCTCAGTCCAACCGCCTCGAAGATCTGCGCACCGCAATAGGATTGATAGGTCGAGATGCCCATCTTGGACATGACCTTGTACAAGCCTTTGCAGATCGCCTTGATATATCGCTTGGCCGATTCCTCTGGCGCTATCTCGGTTACATACTCGTGCAACTCGCCGAGCGACTCGAGCGCGAGGTACGGGTGGATCGCCTCCGCGCCGTACCCGGCGAGCAATGCGAAGTGGTGGACTTCGCGTACCGATCCCGTTTCCACGACCAGCCCGGTGCTCGTGCGCAAACCCTTGCGCACCAGGTGCTGGTGTACCGCCGCGGTGGCGAGCAGCGCCGGGATCGGCATCAACTCCGCCGAAACCCTGCGGTCGGAGATGATCAGGATGTTGGAGCCAAGCTTGATCGCGTCCTCGGCGTACGCGCACAGGCTCGCGAGCGCGGCCTCCATGCCTGCGGCACCCCACGCCGCCGGATAACAGATATCGAGCTCGAGCGAACGAAACGTTCCGCCGGTGAATAGATCGATATGCCGGATCTTCTCCATCTCCTCGGCGGTGAGAATCGGTTTTTCCGCCTCCAGCCGCATCGGCGGATTCGTCTTCTCGGCGCTGAGGTCGACCGCAAGGAGGTTTGGCCGCGGGCCGATGAAGGTGACCAGCGACATGACGAGCTCTTCGCGGATCGGATCGATCGGCGGGTTCGTCACCTGCGCGAAGAGCTGCTTGAAGTAGTTGTAAAGGACCTTCGGCCGGTTCGACAGCACCGGCAGCGCCGCGTCGTTGCCCATCGATCCGACCGCTTCCTCTGCGTTTTGCGCCATCGGCGCCAGGATGATCTTGAGATCTTCCTGGCTGTAACCGAAAGCCTGCTGCCGGTCGAGCAACGATACGCGCGACTTCGCCGGCGGCGCTGGATCGGGCAGGGAGCCGAGCGCGATGCGCGAGCGATCGATCCAGGCGCGGTACGGTTTGGCTGTCGCCAGCTTTCGCTTCAGCTCGGCGTCATCGATGATCCGACCCTGGTCGGTATCGACGAGCAGCATCTTGCCCGGCTGCAGACGCCATTTCCTGATCACCTTGCGCTCCGGAATGTCGAGCACACCGACCTCGGAAGCCATGATTACGTAATCGTCGTCGGTGACGATGTATCGCGCCGGACGCAGCCCATTGCGATCGAGCGTGGCACCGATCTGTCGGCCGTCGGTAAACGCCATCGCCGCGGGCCCGTCCCAGGGCTCCATCAACGCCGCGTGGTACTCATAGAACGCGCGCCGATCCTCGTCCATGAGCGGATTGCCCGCCCAGGCTTCCGGAATCATCAGCATCATCGCGTGCGCAAGCGGATAGCCGCCCATGAGCAGGAGCTCGAGGGCATTGTCGAACGAAGCGGAATCGGACTGGCCGTCGTAGATCAGCGGCCAAACCTTGTCGAGATCGGAACCGAGCACGGAGCTCGCGATCGCCTGTTGCCGGGCGCGAATCCAATTGACGTTGCCGCGCAGCGTATTGATTTCGCCGTTGTGGCACACCAGCCGGAACGGATGCGCGAGGTCCCAGGTAGGAAAGGTGTTGGTCGAAAAGCGCTGATGCACCATTGCCAGCGCCGACACCATGCTCTGATCCTTGAGATCGCGGTAATACTCGCCGACCTGGTGCGCCAGCAGCATCCCCTTGTAGACGATCGTGCGCGTCGACATCGAGGGCACGTAAAACTCCTTGCCGTGCCGCAGCTTCAGCGCCTGGATTGCATGGCCGGACTTCTTGCGGATGATGTACAACTTCCGCTCCAGCGCATCCTGTTCCATGTCATTGGCGCCGCGGCCAATGAAAACCTGCCGGATTACCGGCTCGACCTCCTTCGTCCGCTCGGACAAGCCCGAGTTGTCGGTCGGCACGTCGCGCCAGCCGAGCAGTATTTGTCCTTCGCTCGCGACGGCGCGCTCGATTTCCTGTTGGCATGCCATGCGCGACGCGGGTTCCTTGGGAAGGAACACCATGCCAACACCGTATTGACCGATCGCGGGCAAGGTCAAGCCCTGACGTCCGCACACTCGGCGCAGAAACGCGTCGGGCAGCTGAACGAGAATCCCCGCGCCATCGCCCTGCAACGGGTCCGCTCCGGTGGCGCCGCGATGAGTGAGATTCTTGAGTATCTGCAGCGCCTGAACGATGATCGCGTGGCTCTTCTCGCCTTTGATATGGGCGATAAAACCCAGGCCGCAGGCGTCGTGCTCGTGACGCGGGTCGTACAGGCCCTGTTTGGCTGGTGGTTGGTGTTCCGAGTCCCTGGCAGGCTGATTCACGTCGTCCTCACCGCTTTTCGCAACGACAAGCACGTCGATCCTGCGGCTGGTTTGGGGCCGGAAACAGGGTTCGCGAAGCCGCGGCGGCGAACCTTCCTAATACTAGCGATATTGTTGCATCGCGGCAACCGAAGCCGTCCTCGGGCGCGAGCGGCGGCCTGACGCCGTCGAAAGCACTTGCGCCGGGTACAGACTTGCGCTTTAATCTCAACAAAGTGATCTATATGCTTGTCGCAACATTCAAAACCGCCAGCTGCCGACGAACCTTTAGGACAACATCATCAGGGACCCGTTCATGGCGCCAAACCGTATAGACGCTCGCTGGCTGCGGTTCATTTTCGCCCCGCTCGCGCTCGCAGCGCTCGCCCTCCTCGGCGGCTGCGGGGCCGGAAGCGGCGCTCCGAACAACCCGTTCGCGCCGCCGCCCGTGTTGCCGGGTCCCTTGTCCATCTTG
>JALYSM010000114.1 GCA_030854785.1 Pseudomonadota bacterium | reverse complement strand
ATAGCGCTCCCAAAGCGCCGCAACGGCCTGCGCATGCTTGGCGTCTCGTTTCGGATCGTCGGGGTACTTGGCAACGCGCCGGTCGAGCGCCTTGAGATACCGCGGGATGTGCACGAGCTGATTCCAGGGTGTCGCTGAAAAGAAGTCGGACGCAACCAGGCGATCGCGTTGCGCGGTGATGTCCGCGGCAAGTGGTCGTTGGGCCTTCGGTAGTGCGGCGATCCGCTGCGAGAGCGCGTGGTATTCGGTCGCGATCGCGGAGAGCAAGCGGAATGCGCTCTCCGCGACGGCGGGCAGCCGCGCCCGCGCCCGCTTGACCTGGTCGGCAAAGGCGCGCTCCGAACGCGGCAAGGGGTCGTCGCCGAGAAAGGCGCGGTCACACACCGCCGCGAGCACGGCGGCAAGCAAGTTCTCGGTCGGCAACGCGGGTTTCAACACGAGCGCCGCCTGAGCGAAAGCGGCGTTGCCCTTCTCCCACTGCCGCACCGCGTCCTTGAGTTGCAGGCGCATGAGGACGATGACGGCGCCCCGCGTCGCGGTGTCGGCGGCCGCGCGGGTATCGAGCAGCTTCAGTGCGACGCCGTCGCGTTCTTCGACCAGAGCCGGATAGCCGGTCAGCTCGCGACCATCGCGCTGCACGGACAGCGCCTCGGGTAGATCGCCGAAATCCCAGGAGCGGATCCCGTGGCGTTCGAACGCAGGCTGCGCCGCAGCGAAGGTAAGCTGCGCGGCCTCGCCAAGCTGTGCGCGCAGCGAAGCCAGGTCGCGACCGGCGGCGAGCTCATGGCCCGCTGCATCGACGACGCGCAGGTTGAGGCGCAGATGTGGCGGGGACTCTTCGGCATCCCATGCGCCGGGAGGCAGCGGATCGCCGAGCCGTTCCGACACGAATGCGCGCAACGCGCCTTTCAACGCCGCCTTGGCTGCAGGACGTTCCTCGAGGAACGCCGTGACGACATCCGGCAGCGGCGACAGTCGGTTGCGCCAGGCTTTCGGCAGCGCCTTCAAGTACCAGGTGACTTTTTCGCGGATCATGCCGGGAACGAGCCACGACAGCCGCGCGCCATCGAGCTGGTTCAACAGCGCGAGCGGCACCGTGAGCGTGAGGCCGTCGAAGGGTTGTCCGGGCGCGAAGCGATATTTGAGCGGCAGCCTCGCACCCGCCATGTCGATGAACTCCGGGAACTGCTCCTCGGTGACGGCTGCCGCGGCATGGCGCATCAGTGCCTCGCGCGTCATGAAAAGCCGCCTGGGCTCGGCGGCCTCCGCGTCGCGGCGCCAGCGCTCGAACGCCGCCGCGGTGCAGATGGAGTCGGGAATTCGCTCCGCGTAGAACGCGTAGATGGTTTCTTCGTCGACCAGGACGTCCTGCCGCCGCGCCTTGTGCTCCAGCTCGGCAACTTCGGCGACGAGGCGCTGGTTGTGCGTGAAGAATCGCGCCTTGGTCTCGACCTCGCCCGCCACCAGCGCCTCGCGGATGAAGATTTCCCGCGCAGCCGCGGGAGCGATCGCGCCATACGATACGCGCCGGCGTGGCACGAGCGTGAGCCCGAACAGCGTGACCCGCTCGTTGGCGACGACCTCGCCGCGCTCCTTGTCCCAGCGTGGATCGAAATGCGTTTTCTCGACCAGATCACCGGCAACCGCCTCGACCCACTCGGGCTCGATCTTCGCCGCGCAGCGTGCGTAGAGGCGCGTCGTCTCGGTGAGTTCCGCTGCGAGCACCCACTTGGGTCCCTTCCTCGCCAGACCGGATCCGGGGTGCAGGAAGAACCGGATGCCGCGCGCGCCCAGATAATTCTGCTCGCGCACCGGGGCGTCTTCGGCCTTGTCACCGATGTTCGACAACAGCCCGGCCAGAAGCGCGCGATGAATCGTGGCGTAACGCGCCTCGTCGATTGTTTCCGGCAACGCTTCCGCAAAACGCCAGCCCAGCTCGCGCACCTGTTCGGCGAGCTGCCGATGGAGATCGCGCCATTCGATCAGGCGCAGGTACGAGACAAAATGCGCGCGGCAGTGCTCGACCAGCCGGCGATGCGAAAGTCCCTCGCCCTGCGCGTCGGCGAAGAATTGCCACAGCGCGATGAGGCTAAGGAAATCCGAGCGCTCGTCGCGAAAGCGCAGGTGCGCCTGATCGGCCGCCTGCTGCTTTTCCAGCGGCCGCTCGCGCGGGTCGGGGACGGCGAGCGCGCTCGCGATCACCAGCGCCTCGGCAAGGCAGCCTTGCTCTCTGCCTGCCAGGATCATGCGGCCGATGCGCGGATCGACCGGCAGCTGCGCGAGCTCGCGGCCGAGCGCGGTCAGCTTGCGGCTGCCGTCGACCGCGGAAAGCTCATGCAACAGTTGATAGCCGTCGGCGATTGCGCGCGTGCCGGGCGGCTCGAGAAACGGAAACGCTGCCACGTCGCCCAGGTCGAGCGCAGCCATGCGCAGGATCACCGACGCCAGCGACGAGCGCAGAATCTCCGGATCGGTAAAACGCGGCCGTGCCGCGAAGTCCTCTTCGCTGTAAAGCCGCACGCAGATCCCTGCTGCGATCCGGCCGCAGCGGCCAGCGCGCTGCTCTGCCGATGCCTGGGCGATCTTCTCGATCTGGAGCAGCGTCACCTTGTTGCGCAGCGAGTAGCGCCGCATCCGCGCCATTCCCGAATCGATGACGTAGTGGATGCCGGGCACCGTGAGCGAAGTCTCGGCAACGTTGGTCGCCAGCACGATCCGCCGTCCCCGGCTCGGCGCGAATACGCGTTGCTGCTCGGTAACCGACAGCCGGGCGTACAGCGGCAGGATCTCGACCGCGCTTGCGTACGGCCGGCGGGCGAGGCTGCCGCGGAGCAAGTCCGCCGTTTCGCGAATCTCGCGCTCTCCGGGCAGGAACACGAGGATGTCTCCCGGCGCCGTGCGCCACAGGTCTTCCGCGGCGCCGACAATGGCTTCCTCGAGCGGCTCCTCGTCGTCGCCTTTGTCGCCCGCGAGAGGCCGATAGCGCATCTCGACCGGATATGTCCGCCCCGAAACCTGAATCACCGGCGCGGGCCTGCCACTCTCGCCGAAATGCCGCGCGAAACGCTCGGCATCGAGCGTTGCCGACGTGACGATCACCTTGAGGTCGGGCCGCCGCAGCAGGAGCTGCTTCAGGTACCCGAGCAGAAAATCGATGTTGAGGCTGCGCTCGTGGGCCTCGTCGACGATGATCGTGTCGTACGCGGCGAGTAGCCGGTCGCGCTGCGTTTCAGCCAGCAGGATGCCGTCGGTCATCACCTTGACGCACGTACCGTCCCCGGTGCGATCGGTGAAGCGCACCTTGAACCCGACGACAGTGCCCAGAGGTACCCTGAGTTCCTGCGCGATGCGCGCCGCGACGCTACGCGCCGCAATGCGCCGCGGCTGCGTGTGGCCGATCAGGCCGCGCACGCCGCGTTGCAGCTCGAGGCAGATCTTGGGCAGTTGGGTCGTCTTGCCGGATCCGGTTTCGCCGCAGACGATCACGACCTGATGGTCGCGGATGGCCGCCGCGATGTCGTCGCGCCGCTCCGATACCGGCAGCTCCGGCGGATAGTCGATGCGGGGAACCGCCGCGGCGCGCGAATTGGCCCGCTCGCGGGACGCGGTGACGGCCGCCGCAACACGCTCGATCTCTGCCGCGGTAACGCCGCGCCGCTCGAGGCGATCGATGCGGGCGGCCAAACGCGCCCGGTCGGCGGTCATGCCTTCGGAGAGCTCGGCGCGAAGGCGGTCGGCGATCGGCGATGGTCGCATCAGGCGCGCCATTCTAGCGCAGTGCCGCAACCGCTCTTGTTCCAGCGGCGGCATGCGGAGGTATGATGTTCGCTCCTCACTCGGGAAGGACAGATCATGCTGCGCCTGTTCACGCTCGCCCTCATTGCCGCGACGCTCGCCGCCGGTACCGCGGACGCCAAAACGCTGCGCTGGGCCAACCGCGGCGACCCGCAAACGACCGATCCGCATTCGCAAAACGAAGGCCTCACCAACAATATGAACCAGCTTGTCTACGAATTCCTCGTCGGACGTGACAAGAAGCTCGACCTCAGGCCCGAACTTGCGGTGTCGTGGCAGCAGATCGACCCGACGCATTGGCGTATCAAGCTCCGCCCCGGCGTCAAGTTCCACGATGGCACGCCGTTCACCGCGGACGACGTGGTGTTCTCGTTCCAGCGCGCCGCCGAGCCGACCTCGCAACTGCGCGTGTATTCGAACGCGGCAGGCGTGCCGAAGAAGATCGACGACCTGACGGTCGAGTTCACGACCAACGGCCCCAACCCGATCGAGCTGGAGCACCTGAACACGATCAACATCATGAGCAAGGCGTGGTGCGAAAAGAACCGCGCGACCAAGCCGCAGAATTTCACGCAGAAAGAGGACATGGTCACCGCGCACCAGGCCAACGGCACGGGTCCGTACATGCTGAAGTCGCGCGAGCCCGATGTGAAGACGGTGCTGGTAAAGAATCCGAACTGGTGGGGGGTCAAGGAAGGCCAGTTCGAGGGCAACGTCGACGAGGTGATCTTTACGCCGATCGGATCGGATGCGACGCGCGTCGCCGCGCTCATGTCGGGCGAGATCGATCTGATCAACGACCCCCCGCCGCAGGACGTCCCGCGGCTGAAGCAGAATGGCGGGATCAAGGTCCTCGAGGGTGTCGAGAACCGGGTCGTGTTCATCGGCATGGATCAGCAGCGCGACGAGCTTCTTTATTCCAACGTGAAAGGCAAGAATCCGTTCAAGGACAAGCGCGTGCGGCAAGCGCTGTACCAGGCGATCGACATCGACACGCTCCGCAGCGCGACCATGCGCGGGCTGTCGCAGCCGACCGGAGCGATGCTGCCCGCGCCTCTGCCGTGGATCGTCGAGCCCGAAAAGCGGTTCGCCTTCGACCGCGTGAAGGCGAAGCAATTGCTCGCCGAGGCCGGCTACGCGAACGGCTTCGAAGTCACGCTCGACTGCCCGAACAATCGCTACGTCAACGACGAGAAGATCTGCCAGGCGCTGGCCGCGATGTGGAGCCAGATCGGTGTCACGACCAGCGTGACCGCCATGCCGCGGGCCAACTATTTTCCGAAGCTCGAGAAGCTCGACACCAGCCTATACATGCTCGGCTGGGGCGGCGCGGCGACCGATCCCATCTTCATCCTGCAGCCGGTGCTGCACGGCGCGAACAGCAAGGGAGACGGTGATTACAACTACGGGCGCTATAGCAACGCCAAGCTCGATGCGCTGGTCGACCAGGTGAAGACCGAAATCGACGTAGAGAAGCGGCGCAAACTTATCAACGAGGCGCTGACGATCCAGCACGACGAGCTGCTGCACCTCCCGCTGCACCGCCAGGTGATTCCCTGGGCGACGCGCTCCAACGTCAGCGCGGCGCATCGCGCGAACAATTTCGTCATCCCCCATGAGGTAACCGTCCAGTAGCGCCCGCTCGCTGCGCCTTCGGAGGATTCATTTCGGAGCCGGGTCGACGGCAGCGGCGGGCACGTCGGTCGCGACCGGTACCGCGTGGCCGGGCGCCGGACCTGCGGCCAGGATGTAGCGCGTGGCAGCCCACGCGACCGCAAGCGTTGCGACGACGCCGATGGCGCCGAGGAGCGCGGCCTGCGTCGTTCCCTTCTGCAGCGCCTGCGTGATGAGCGCAGCGCTCACGTACACCGCGACGAGCGAGGGAACGACACGCAGATCGAAGCGCAGCACGGTCGCGAACAGCAGCGTCAATACCGCGCCGCCGACCAGCCCCGAGGCTGCGATGTCGAACCACTGATCGGCGCTCACGGCGGCAATCGCCGCGTGAATCAGCATAAGCAGTAACGCCGCCAGAATCCGGCGCCTCGTCCAGCCGGCCGTGCTCCGGTCGATCCAACGCAGCGTGATAATCGCAAGCCCCATCACCGGCAGGACGTTCACGGCGCCGAGAGCGCGGGCGAGCCACGGCAACCATGCGTTCTCCACGTCGTACTTCGGCCAGAGCGGCGCCGTGTCGGGCGTCATCGCGCCGATCGCGGCGTCGACCCCGAGCACGATCAGCGCAACCGCTGCGCCGCGCAGCCAGAGCGCCTTCGCGTCGAGGCCGGGCGTGACGTGCTCGCGCGCGGCAAATGCGCCGACGCCAGCGAACATGCCCCCGAGCAGCGCGGTCAGCACCGCGCCGAAAAGCAAGCTCCCGCCCGCGAGGGCAATCTGTGTGAGGACGGGTTCGGTGGTCTGCAGACGCATCGCCAGCGCAGGCCATTGGTTGACGGCGTTGACGATTGAGGCGCCCAGCACCAGAGTTCCGGCCGCCCAGAAGGCCCGGCGGTCGAAGTGTTCGCGCGTCCAAGCGACGCTCGCGGCGATCAGCGCCGCTATCGCGACGATCGCAAACGCGAGCGCTACGATGATGCGCAAGATGCTGAGCCGGCCCGCGCGGTCGCGCTCCGCGCGATACCACGTGTCCGGAATGAAGACGTAGCGACCATAGCCGCCGACTTCGTCGCCGGCGAGGTCGACCATCACGCGCGCTTCACCGCCCTTGCCGACCGCGACGCGCGGATCGGCGTAAGTGAAACGCCAGTCGATGCGCGCCGGCCGAAGGTCCTGCTTGACCTCGACCTCGCGCAGCGTCACCGGATCGAGCGCGAAGCGCTCCGCGATCGCGCGTCGCGCCAGTGCGCGAGCATCCTCCTCGGTCAGGCGCGCACCGGCGCGCCGCTCCGGGAGTCGATGTCCCAGCTGGCGTAGCTTGCCATCGCCTTGGACGGTGACGCGCCATTCTTCGGCGCGGTCCGCGACGTCGGCACCGGAAAAGCTTGCGTACCGAACCTCCCACATCGGGGGCGCGAGCCAGTCGCCGACGAGCTTTCGATAGGCCTCCTGTCCGGCCTCGCGCCAGACGAACTTGTTCCATGCCCACGCCGTGGCGTCCTCGGACGCCACGCGAACCGCGGCAAAGCGCTTCCACTCCGGACCGAGCGTGACACCTCGTTCCTTCAATGCCGCGTCGGCAATCGCTTCGGCCCGTGCACGGTCGATCGCGAGCGGCGGCGCGTCACCGTGAAAGCTGCCGGTGACAATGTAGGCGAGCAGCCCGCAAAGCGCCGCCAACGGCAGCGCACGCTGTATGCCAGTGGTCCACGTTCCCGCTGCTGCGCGCGGCCCGTGCGCCGCAAGAGGCGCGGTCGCGACGCCGGGCTGCCATGCGCTGTTGGTAAGCGTTGTTGGCAGCGCGAGCCAACGCCCAGCCCGCACGCGCCGCCACAGCACGACGGCCAGCGGTGTGAGCCCGGCGCCGACGACGAGCACCTGATTCAGTTCCGCAATCGGCCCTTGCACGAGGAACACCGGTATCGCCATCAGCACGACATCGAACACGGCGTGCAGGATGATCGTCGGCAGGAGCCCGAAGCGAAGGAAGATCAATCCCCAGATGAATGCCGGCACGAAGAGCTCGATCAGCCGCGAGTACGCGGGGAACCCGGGATAGTTCGCGTGCGCGGCGGCGAATATCAGCGCTTGGAGGACCAGCACCGCGCCGATCAACGCTCGCCGGCAGCCGAAGCGCTCACCGATCAGCGCAGCGAGCGACAGCGGCACGGCGCGGAACAGGCATTCTTCGAGGAATCCAGCCTGCAGTGCCATGCCGATCGGCGCCAGCGCCGGCAGTGCGCTGCCGAGAATGTTCGGATCGGAAAGCGATTCCGACGGTTGCCACCAGCCGAAATAGCGGTTGGTGACGAAATAGAAACCGGAGATCAGCGCGAGCTCGATCGGCACGAACAGATAACCACCCAGCGTCCGCCCCAGCACGGCCGTTGTGGGCGCGGCCTCGCGTGACCAGACGCGCCACAGCTGTGGATGGCCCGCGAACGCCCGGCGCGAAAGGCCTTCCGCCGCCATGAACACCAGCGCCAGGCCGAGGCCGCCGCCGATGAGCACGAGCGCGGCGATGCCGATCTGCTGGCCCCAGAACACGCCGGTCGATTGCGCCGTGTCGTATCCGAACCAGGCTTGCGGCGCGTTGGCGAGGATTGCGAGTGCATTCAACCCGGCGACAACTGTGCCCGCCACGAGCGCAGGCCTCCACAGCAGCCTGCGCTGGCGTAGCAACCACAGCATGCCGATGATGCAGCCGCCGAGGCCGTAAAGGACGCCTGCGGCCAGGCTCGCGACGCGCGCAATCGCGTTGTTGGCCGAGCGCATTTCCTGAAAGCGTCGCCCGAACGCTTCCGGCACGTGCACGAAGTGGGTGATTTCCGACAGCGCGTCGCCACTCACCGTGAGCCGCATGCGGATCCTGGCGTCGCCAAGCTTGACGTCTTCGCGCTCGTAGACGAACGCGTGATCGACCCGCCCGTTCGGCCGCTCGACGCGCGACTGTTCGAGGACACGGTAGGGCCCGAAGTCGAGGGCCCAATCCGACCGCGCGCGCGCCTCCGCGATCGTGCGCGCCACCACGGTGTCGAGCGATGCGCCGGGCTCGTCCTCGGGCACATGACGCGCGAAACCGTAGACCGCGCCGTCGGGCTTGAAGCGCACGCGCGCCTCCGCCGTCTGGCCCGGCTTGAACAGCCGCACCTCCCAGCGATAGGGCGCATACACCTCGCCCGACAAGAGCCGCGCAAACGCCGGCTTGCCTCCGGCCTCCAGCTCGACGTAGTTCTGTGTCGTCCCGTCGTGCGTAAAAGAAGAGGCGCGACGCGCCTCGGGCGCGGCGAGATGCAGCCGATCGGCAATCGCGGCGGCGTGCTCGACCGCCTGCTCGCGCGACATCTTCACGTCGAGATTGATGAGCGGAAGCGCCTCCGGGAAATAACGCCAGGCGAGCGCGGCCGAGAGCGCGGAGACCAGCGCGAACGCGACCCAGAACGCGGGCCTCTTCGTGATTCCGCTCATCCGCGCTTTCTCATCGGAAGGTATTCATGCGTCGAGCGTTTCCATCGCTAAGCCGTAGCCCGGGGTGAGCGCGAAGCGTGATCCCCGGGGAACACACTACGAATTAGCCCCCACCCCGGGTATCGCCGCGCTCACCCCGGGCTACGTACTTCCACGACACCACGCGCGGCGAGATCGGCCAGCGCTTCCGCCGACAGGCCCAGCCGTTGCGAGAGCACCGCCGCCGTATGCTCCCCGGCCAGCGGTGGCGCCTGAGTATACGCGACGGGAGTCGCGGAGAAGTGCAGCGGGTTGCCGACTTGCGGCACCGTCCCCGACAACGGATGCGGCAGGTCGATCCGCATGCCGCGAGCGAGAAGCTGCGGATCGGCAAAGACTTGATCGAGGCGATTGATCGGGCCACAGGGCACGCCCACCGACTCCAGCGCGGCAAGCCACTCACGCTGTGTGCGCGTGCGCATCACGGCGTCGATCAGTGGCACCAGGACATCGCGTCGCTTGACGCGTTCGGCGTTGGCGCCAAAGCGCGAATCGCGCGCCCACTCCGGTTTGCCGGCCACCTCGCAGAAGCGGGCGAACTGCGCGTCGTTTCCCACGGCGAGAATGAGATGCCCGTCGGCGCACGCGAAAACCTGATACGGCACGATGTTCTGGTGCGCGTTGCCGGCGCGGCCCGGCGGCGTGCCCGAGATGAGATAGTTCATGTTCATCACCGCCATCATCGCCACCTGCGTGTCGAACAGGCTTACGTCGATGTGCTGTCCCGCGCCACTGAATTCGCGCTGCGCAATCGCCGCCAGGATCGCGGTGCAAGCGTACATGCCCGTCATCAGATCGGAAATAGCGATGCCGGCCTTCTGCGGGCCGCCGCCGGGGAGATCGTCGCGCTCGCCGGTGACGCTCATGAATCCGCCCATGCCCTGGATGATGAAGTCGTAACCCGCGCGC
>JALYSM010000101.1 GCA_030854785.1 Pseudomonadota bacterium | reverse complement strand
CAGGTCAAGTGGGTCCTCGAATACCGCAGCGAGAATCCCGGCATCCGCGACGGAGACATGTTCCTCGCCAACGACCCATGGGTCGGCGCCGCGCACCAGCAGGACGTGATGCTGATCTGCCCCGTGTTCTGGAAGGGTGAGCTCTTCTGCTGGGTGACCAATTGCCTGCACCAATACGATTTGGGCGGCATCACGCCCTCGTCATTCTGCGGCTCCGCCAAGGACGCGTTCGAGGAAGGCATCTGTATTCCACCGGTAAAAATCATCGAAGGCAACGAGATCAGGCGCGACATCGAGGAGCTTTATCTGCGCTCCTCGCGCAAGCCCGAGGCCGTCGCGCTCGACTTTCGCGCCCAGCTCGCGGGCAACATCACCGCCCGCGATCGGGTCCTGGCGCTGATCCGTCGCTATGGGCCGGAGGTGGTTAAGGGCGTGATGAAGCGCATCATCGATAACGCCGAAGCAGCGTTCCTGAAAAAGCTCAAGCGCCTGCCCGACGGTGTCTGGCGTGAGCGCTCGTATGTCGAGTGCTGCCGTCCGGGCGACCGCGGCACGTATCGCGTCATGCTGACGCTGCGCAAGAAGGGGTCGAAGCTTGTCTTCGAGAACGAAGGCACCGCGCCGCAGGGCGGAGCGATGAACGCGACGTACTCCGGCTGGCGCGGCTCGATCATGGTGGCGCTCAATCAGCTTCTGTGCTGGGACCAATACTTCTGCATCGGCGGCGCACTGCGACATGTCGATTTCGATCCGACCCCGGGAACCTTCAACTGCGCCAACTTCCCGGCCTCGGTGTCCACCGCGCCTATCCAGGCGATGGAGATATCGCTCTACCCCGCGTACAACGTGCTTTCGAAGATGATCCACAGCGACGCCGAAATGCGCAAGGACATCATGTGCATCGGTGGCACCAGTCAATGGCCGGCGACAATCTTTCGCGGCACCGATCAGTGGGGCGAGCCTTACGGCTACCTGCTCGTCGATCCGATCGGCGGTGCAATAGGCGCTTTCGCCACCGGCGACGGGATCTCCACCGGCGGCCAGTCGCGCACGCCGATCTGCAAGCTGCCCAACGTCGAGCATACCGAGCAGACATTCCCGCTGTTGTTTCTGTATCGCAAGGAGATCGTCGATTCCGGGGGCGCGGGGCGCTATCGCGGCGGGCTTTCCGCCGAGTCCTGCTTCATCCCCCATCGCACCGACGCGATCACCCAGGACACGCTCTCCTCGGGTAATGCGATCCCGACGTCGCCTGGAATGATGGGCGGATACCCCGCGACGACCAACGCCTACAAGTTCAAGCAAGACACCGATATTCTCGAGCGCATGGCGGCGCGCGAGATGCCCGCCGACATCGCCGACGTGAAAGGCAAGGAAGTTGCGTTGCAGTTGCGTCAGGAGAACTTCCTTCAGCGACCCCGCGACGTGTACGCGGTTCTCTGGTCCGCGGGAGGCGGTTTTGGTGACCCGCTGGAGCGCGACCCTTCGAGCGTGCGTGAAGACGTAATCGACAGTCGTTCGGTGTCGACCGCATCGGCGCGGGATATCTACGGCGTCGTGATCACCGCCGACGGGGTCGTGGACGCGACGGCAACACGCATGCTGCGCATCAGCCGGCGCGAAGCGAACCGCAAGAAAGACGGCCAGGTCGCGCGCCTCGGCGGCGCCTTGCTCGCGCGGGTGACGGACAGCCTCGACTTGCGCCGCGAAAAGGATGGCGTCCACGCCGCATGCTGCCGATGCGCCGTGGACCTGGGTCTCGCGCGCGGCAACTACAAGGACCAATGCGTTCGGCGCGATGCCGACATTGGTGCCGCCAACCCGAACATCGGCGATTACCGGCGTTACGTCGACGATCGCCCGGTGTTCAGGCAGTTCTTCTGCCCAGGCTGCGGAGCGCTGATCGAAAACGAAGTCGCGCGAGAGAACGATCCGGTTCTTCACGACATCGAGTTGCATCTGCGCTGAGGCACCTGCCGATGAGCCCACCTCGCACACCGCGCGATCGCGTTCCCTATTCGGCGATCGTCGATCGGCCGCCGCTGGTTCTTCCCGACGGCGCGCGCATGGTCGTGTGGTCGATCGTCAATGTCGAGGACTGGGGCATCGAGCGGCCGATGCCGCGCACCGTGCTGTCGCCGCCCATGGGTCAGCCGCTCATGCCCGACCTGCCGAACTGGGCCTGGCACGAATACGGCATGCGCGTCGGTTTCTGGCGGCTTTTCGATTGCATGCAGAAATTCGGCGTGACGCCGACGCTCGCGATCAACGGCATCGTGTGCCGCAACTATCCGCGCATCGCGCAGGCCGCGAAGGATGCGGGCTGGGAATTCATGGGCCACGGCTGGCTGCAGCAGCCGATGCAACACGTCGAGGACCAGCGCGCCGCGATCCGCGCGACGATCGACGAGATTCGCGCCTTCGCCGGCAAGCCGCCGCGCGGCTGGGAGAGCCCCGGTCTGACCGAGACCTACGACACCATCGATTACCTCGCGCAAGCCGGCATCGAATACGTCGCCGACTGGGTGCTCGACGACCAGCCGATCACCATCGCAACTGCGCACGGCCCGCTGCTCTCCGTTCCCTACACCGTCGAGATCAACGACATCGCGATGATGGTCGTTCAGCATCACTCGGCCGAGGAGATGCTGCGCCGTGGCAGCGCCCAGTTCGATCGCTTGTACGAAGAAAGCGCCGCGTCGTGCAGGGTCATGGCGATCAGCGTGCATCCTTATGTGTCCGGCGTCCCACACCGCATCGCCTACCTCGAGCAACTCTATCGCTACGTCTTGGCCAAGCCCGGTGTGTTGCACTGGACCGGCGAGCAGATTCTGGATTGGTATCGCACCCAGGTGCCGCCGCAAGCGATGAGCGAAAGCGAGCGCCGAAGTTGATTGACAGCGCGGAAACCGCTGTGTAAGCATCGGCTACAACCACAAGGAGGAGACAAAAAATGAGCAAGTTCGCGAGGTGGTTCGCGGGTGGGTTTCTCGCTATCGCGCTGGCCTTCCCGGCGTACGCGCAGCAACCGTTGAAAATTGGCTTCGGCATGAGCCTCACCGGTCCGCTTGCCGGCAACGGCAAGGCGGCGTTGATCGCGATGCAGATCTGGGCCGAGGACGTCAACGGCAAGGGCGGGATTCTCGGCCGCAAGGTCGAGCTCGTCTATTACGACGACCAGACCAACCCCTCGACGGTGCCGAGCATCTACAACAAGCTGCTCGACATCGACAAGGTGGATCTGCTGGTGTCGGGTTACGGCACGAACGTGATCGCGCCCGCGATGCCGATCGTGATGCAGCGGAACGTGGCCTTCATGGGTCTGTTCGGTCTCAACGTCAACTCGAAATTCAATTACGACCGCTACTTCCAGATCATGCCCGCGGGGCCGGAACCGGCCATCGGCTGGACGCAAGGCTTCTTCGATACCGCCATGGCGCTTGCACCCAAGCCGCAAACGATTGCCCTCGTGGGCGCGGACGCCGAGTATCCGGCGCTGGCGCTGGAAGGCGCGCGCGAGCAAGCCAAGCGGACCGGGCTGAAGGTGGTCTACGACAAGACCTATCCGCCCAACACGGTCGACTTCTCGCCGATCGTGCGTGCGATTCAGGCGACCAACCCCGATCTCATATTTCTTGCCTCCTACCCGCCCGACTCGGCCGGGATGGTGCGCGCGGCGAACGAGGTCGGTCTCAAAGCGCGGATGTTCGGCGGCGGGCTGGTCGGCCCGCAATTCGCGGCCCTCAGGACGCAGCTCGGACCATTGCTGAACGGCCTTGTCAATTACGAGACCTACGCCCCCGAAGTCGCGGGCAAGTTCCCGTTCCTGGAACAGTTTCTCGCCAAGTATCAGGAACGTGCCGTCAAGGAAGGCGTCGATCCCCTCGGTTACTATCTGCCGCCGTACGCGTACGCGATGATGCAAGTGCTGGAGCAATCGATCAAGGCGACCGGCGGACTCGACCAGGCCAAGCTTTCCGACTACATGCACAAGTCCGAGTTCGACACTTATGTTGGCAAGGTTCGTTTCGCGAAGAACGGCGAATGGGCGGCGCCGCGCATGCTGACGGTGCAGTATCACGGCATCAGCGGTAACGATCTCGCGCAGTGGAAGAAGCCCGGTCTCGTCACCATCCTGGCCCCGAGCGAATACAAGACCGGCACCGTGATGGTGCCCTATCAAGACAGCAAGAAATAGCGCCGTAACGCTGACAAAGCTCGACAGGCGATGGAATTCCCGACGGCGTTGGTGCTCAACGCCATCATCGCCGGGCTGTTGCTCGGCGGTTTCTACGCGGCCGTGAGCGTTGGCATCTCGATCTCGTTCGGGATGCTCGACGTGGTCAACATCGCCCACCCGGCGTTCATCATCCTCGGCTCGTATATCGCCTACATCGTCAACGATCGGATGGGTATTGACCCGATCGTTGTTTCGGTCGTGGTGTCGCCGCTCTTTTTCGCGCTGGGGATGCTGCTCTACCGTATCTATTACCTGTGCTTCGAAAAGCGCGGGCAGGAGTCGCTGCGCGGACTGGCGTTCTTCTTCGGCATCCTGTTTATCACGGAAGTCGCGTTGGTGCTGATCTTCGGCGTCGATTACCGCATGGTGCAGACCGCCTACTCGGAGACGACCTGGAGGCTCGGCCCGGTCGACTTCCCCATGCGCCTGGTCGTGCCGTTCCTGGTGTCGGTGACGATGGTCGTCGGCGTGCAGCTATTCCTCACGCACACTTTCTTCGGACGCGCCGTATTGGCCGTGGCGCAGGACCAGCTCGCGCTGCGCCTGATGGGCGTCAATCCGACTCGCGTGAAGGGGCTCGCGTTCGCGCTCTCGATCGCGACCGCCGGCGTGGCGGGCGCATTCCTGATCGTCATCCAGCCGGTGCAACCCTCCCTCGGGCGCGAGTACATTGGCTTGGTGTTCGCGGTCTGCGTGCTCGGTGGCATGGGCTCGAT
>JALYSM010000087.1 GCA_030854785.1 Pseudomonadota bacterium | reverse complement strand
CATGCAGCCCTACGAGCGGCGGATGAATATCTATGTGCAACCTATCGGAGGGGGCGAACCCAAGCGCCTGACCAACGAAACGGCGCGCGACATTCCAAACTATCTCTGGAAGGGTCCAGAGCGTCTGGGCAAGGAACCGAAGAACCTGCCGGTCATAGTCAATCCCCACGGCGGACCGTGGGCGCGCGACGTCTGGGGCTGGAACCCGGAAGTGCAAATGCTTGCGAATCGGGGTTACGCGGTGCTGCAGATGAACTTTCGCGGCTCGACGGGATACGGGCGTAACTTCTGGCAGGCGTCGTTCAAGCAATGAGGCCTGAAAATGCAGGATGACATCACCGATGGAGTCAACTATCTCGGCAAGGAAGGCATTGCCGACCCGAAACGGGTCTGCATCTATGGCGGAAGCTACGGCGGATACGCGACGCTCGCCGGCGTGACGTACACGCCGGATCTTTATGCCTGTGCTGTCGATTATGTCGGTGTGTCCAATCTGTTCACCTTCTTGAACACGATCCCGCCGTACTGGAAGCCGTTTCTGGACATGATGCATGAGATGGTCGGCGAGCCCGAAAAGGACAAGGCACTGCTGGCCGCGGCGTCACCGGCGCTCAACGCGGACAGGATCAAGACGCCGCTGTTCATCGCGCAAGGGGCGCGCGATCCGCGCGTGAACATCGACGAGTCGAACCAGATGGTCAAGGCGCTCAAGGCACGCGGCGTCGACGTGCCGTACATGGTCAAGGAAAACGAGGGTCACGGGTTTCACAACGAGGCAAACAAGTTCGATTTCTACGAAGCCATGGAACGGTTTCTGGCGAAGTATCTGGGCAAGAGCTGAGCGGGATGGCCGCGCCGCGCCGCTTCGCGCTGATTCCCGCCGCGGGGACAGGCATGCGCTTCGGCGGCGTCGTCCCGAAGCAGTACACGCCGCTCGCCGGGTCGTCGCTGCTGAGGCGGTCGATCGATGCGCTCAACGACGCTGTAGCGCTCGAGGCGATCTTCGTCGTGCTCGCACCCGACGACAAGCTCTACGCCGATCGGGTCGGCAAGCTTCGCGGCGTCGAGGCGCTGTATTGCGGGGGATCGACGCGCGCGGAGTCGGTGAAGAACGGACTTGCCGCGATCGGCCATCGTGCCGCAGCCGATGACTGGGTGCTCGTGCACGATGCCGCACGGCCCTGCATCGATGTGAGGACGCTCAATCGCCTGCTGCGCGAGCTTGCGGATGAGCCGGTCGGCGGGCTGCTCGCGGTCCCTTTGGCGGACACGCTGAAACGTGCCGAGACCGGCGCCGCGTTGCGCGCCATCTCGACCGAGCCACGCGACGGATTGTGGTGCGCGCAGACGCCGCAGATGTTCCGCTTCGCTATTCTCCGGCAGGCGTTTCGCAACGCGGATCTCGCGAAGGTCACGGACGAAGCGCAAGCGGTCGAGACCCTCGGAATGAAGCCGCGACTGGTCCACGGCAGCCCTTCGAACATCAAGGTGACATATCCGGAGGACGTCGCGCTCGCCGAAGCGATTCTGGGACAACAGCGAGCGAGGGCATGACCGCGCCGCAGATGCGCATCGGCAACGGCTTCGACGTCCACGCGCTCGTTGCGGGCCGCCGCCTCGTGCTGGGTGGCGTGACCATTCCCCATGATCGCGGCCTCGACGGGCATTCCGACGCCGACGTGCTGCTGCACGCGATCTGCGATGCAATTCTTGGCGCGCTGGGCGCAGGCGATATCGGCGCGCATTTCCCCGACACCGACGCGGCATACAAGGATGCGGACAGCCGCGTGCTGCTGCGCCGCGTCTGGCAACGGGCAGGCGCCGCGGGATATGCGCTCGGAAACCTCGATGTGACGCTGATCGCCCAGGCGCCCACGCTCGCTCCGCACCTGGCGCAGATGGCCGCCAACATCGCCGCCGACTGCGATGCGCAAGTGGAGCAGGTCAACGTCAAGGCGACGACGACCGAGCATCTCGGATTCGCCGGGCGCGGCGAAGGCATCGCCGCGCTGGCTAGCGTGCTGCTGGTGAGAACGGGGCCGGCCGGCTAGCCGAGGTTCGCGGCAGCATTGCCAGTCTCGGCGGGTGGCTCTCGCTGTGGAGGCACGGCATCTGATGGTATCGGAGCCGTGCGCGCTCTCGCCCGGCGCCGCGATCAATATCGGCGTCGACGACGGTTGGATCATTCTCGGCTCCGCGGCGAGCTGACGCCTGTAAATCGAGACGGATGCTAAAATACGGCGTGGCTGATTTCGAAATGAGCTCTCTCGAGCGACCGACGATCATCCGCCGCCGGACGAGGCTCGTGGTCGTCGGTGGCATTCCGATCGGTGCCGGCTCGCCAATCGTGGTGCAGTCGATGACGAACACCGATACGGCGGATGTCGTCGCTACGGTTGCGCAGGTCAAGGCGCTGGCCGACGCCGGGTCGGAACTGGTGCGCATTACCGTCAACACCGCCGAAGCCGCGGCAGCCGTGCCGGCGATTCGCGAGCGGCTCGACGCGCTCGGCTGCAACGTGCCACTGATCGGCGACTTCCACTTCAACGGTCACAAGCTGCTCAGCAATTTCCCTGAATGCGCGCGCGCGCTCGCGAAATACCGCATCAACCCGGGCAATGTCGGCAAAGGGAGCAAGCACGATCCGCAGTTCGCCGTCATGATCGAAAGGGCGATCGACTACGGCAAGCCGGTGCGCATCGGGGTCAATTGGGGCAGCCTCGACCAGGACCTGCTTGCGAGCATGATGGACGAGAACGCGAAGTCGGTGAACCCGCTCGACGCCGCGCACGTGACACGCGAGGCGCTTGTCACGTCGGCCGTCCGCAGCGCTCAGTTTGCCGAGGCGCTGGGGTTGCCCGGTGACCGGATCATCCTCGCCTGCAAGGTTTCCAACGTTCAGGACCTGATCGCCGTCTATACCGAGCTTGCGCGCCGCTGCGACTACCCGCTGCACCTGGGCCTGACCGAAGCCGGCATGGGCTCGAAAGGCATTGTCGCGTCCACCGCCGCGATGGCCGTGCTGCTGCAACAAGGCATCGGCGATACGATCCGCGTATCGCTCACGCCCGAGCCGAACGGCGATCGCACTCGCGAAGTCATCGTCGCGCAGGAAATTCTGCAAACGATGGGCCTGCGCTCGTTCTCGCCGCTGGTCAGTGCGTGCCCCGGTTGCGGCCGCACGACCAGCACGTATTTTCAATCGCTGGCCGACAAGATCCAGACTTATCTGCGCGCGCAGATGCCGTCGTGGCGCCTGCACTATCCGGGTGTAGAGAGCATGACCGTCGCCGTGATGGGCTGCGTCGTCAACGGACCCGGCGAATCGAAAATGGCGAACATCGGCATCAGCCTGCCCGGTACCGGCGAAGTGCCGGTCGCGCCGGTGTATGTCGACGGTCAGAAGACGGTAACGCTGAAAGGCGAGGGAATCGCCGAGGAATTCCAACAAATCGTCGCCGATTACGTGCGCGCGACGTATGGCGGCGAATCGCCAGCCGCTCATCTACGGCCCGAGAAGAAGGCTATCGGGATCAGGCAAGCGCAAGTCGTTCCGGAGCGGCCAGCGCGATCGGGGTTCGGTCGCAGCGGCGAGTGATTGCCGGCGGCGATTCGCCGAGTTGGGTTAAGCATATCAAACGCGGTAGCGCCGATTCACTACGCGCCCGACGCGGCCGGAAGCGTCACGCGCGCGATCGTGCCGCCGCCATCGCGTGGCAGCAAGTCCAGAGTGCCGCCGTGGAGCCGCGCGACACGGTCGACGATCCCGAGCCCGAGCCC
>JALYSM010000085.1 GCA_030854785.1 Pseudomonadota bacterium | reverse complement strand
TCCTGGGCCAGGCCCCGGAACCGGCCCCAGTGGTAGGGCACGGCGCCGCCGCCGTGCGGGATCAGGAAGCGCAGCGTCGGAAAGTCCTTGAACAGGTCACCCTGGATCAGCTGCATGAACGCGGTGGTGTCGGCGTTCAGGTAGTGCGCGCCGGTGGTGTGGAAGCACGGATTGCAGCTCGTGCTCACGTGGATCATTGCCGGGATATCGTACTCGACCATCTTCTCGTAGATCGGGTACCAGTGGCGATCGGACAGCGGCGGCGAGTCCCAGTGCCCGCCCGATGGGTCGGGGTTCAGGTTGATGGCGACGTTACCGTACTCCTCCACGCACTTGACGAGTTCCGGAATGCACGTTGCGGGGTCGACGCCGGGACTTTGCGGCAACATCGCGGCGGGGACGAAATGGTCCGGGAAGAGCCGGCTCACCCGGTAGCACAGCTCATTGCAGATCGCGGCCCAAGTACTGGAGACCTGGAAATCGCCGATGTGATGCGCCATGAAGCTGGCACGCGGGCTGAAGACGGTGAGGTCTAGGCCGCGCTCGCGCATGAGCCGCAGCTGGTTGCTTTCGATAGATTCGCGCAACTCGTCGTCGCTGATGCGCAGCGCGGACGCGTGCGGCATCTGCGCCGGATTACTGATGCCTTCGATCTGGCGGTTGCGCCACGCCTCCAGCGCCTTGGGTGCGGTGGTGTAATGGCCGTGGATGTCGATGATCATCTTGCCGCGCCCGTCGGCTTATCCCAGCCGAGATTTCCGGCCCCTTTACCCGCTACCGAGTAAAGCGCGCCTGGAGCATTGCGGGTGCGTTGGAAGGCCTCCAGCGTTTCGCCACGCATCGCGGCATAGATGTGCAGGTTCGATACCCCGGTGACCGCGCCGAGCTTCTCAAGCATGAAGAAGATGACGCCGTAGTGCATCAGGCCGCGCCAGTCGCGCCGACGAATCAGGTCGCACTCCTCTTCGGTCAGCCCGGCCGCGGCGAAGCTCGTCTCGGGATCGCGAAGAAACGCCTCTCGATGGCTCGGCTCGACCATCCGGTGCAGGTAGTCGTTGATGCGGAACGCCTTCACGCTGCGCTCGAGCGTGAACGGGTATGTGCCCTCGAGTCGTTCGACGCCGCTCAGCTGACTTGCCACGTGCCGCCGTTGGCGCTCGACGATCGCGGGGTTGGGCGCGTCCATGCCCTCGTAGATCGCAGTCGCGATGCCGGTCATCGATGGCAGGTAATAGCTGCGGTACTTGCATTCGACGGTCGCCGAGAGTGCACCTCGCATGGTGAGCCACATGACGATCTCTGCACCTTCGAACCCCGCGAGCTCGGCGTATTCGGCGATGGTCATCTCGGCGAGCTGTTCCGGATCGCGTTCGAACAGATCGAGAAAGCGCTGGTCCCATTCGGGATTGTTGAAACCGGCGCGCTCGCCGTGCACCTGGTGCGATAGACCGCCCGTCGCGACGATTGCGACTTGCAGATCCTCCGGATAGCTTTCGATCGCGCGTCTTAGCGCCTGCCCGAGCTTGTAGAAGCGGCGGGCGCTGGGGATCGGGAACTGCAGCACGCCCATCTGCAGCGGCACGATGCTCACCGGCCATTCGGGCTCGTGCGGGCAGAGCACCGAAAGCGGCGAGAAGCAGCCATGGTCCAGTGCCCTGTGCTGGAAGAACGACATGTCGAACTCGTCGGCCATCAGCGAGTGCCCGATATGCGAAGCGAGCTGCGGATGCCCCTTGATCGGAGGCAGATCGCGCGCGCCGCCGCCTTCATCGGCCACGTGCCACTCGGGCCCGACACCTAGCGCGAACGCCGAGTAGTGGTCGAAGAAGAACGACGTGACGTGATCGTTGTAGATCAGCAGGAGGACGTCCGGGCGCTTCTCCGCGAGCCAGGCGGCCAGCGGGGCGAAGTTCTCGAAGATCGGTGCCCAGACGGGGTCGTCGCGTTTGTTCCGGTCGTAAGCGAAACCGATGGTCGGCGTGTGCGATGCGGCGATGCCGCCGATAATCCGTGCCATGCCTGTACTCCTCCGTGCAAGTTGATCGAAATGAGGACTCCGGCGCTTCGCCCGAAGTCCGCACACCCTGACGTCGGGTAGTGTGACGCACGCGCGCACTGCCCGCATTGCTTTCGATTTGATTTGCCCAACCGATTGCTTATCACGAGCGACCGGTCATGAAGTCTTGCGCTGCCGATCACCGCGAATCGCGCGACGCAAACCCGAACAGCTCGCGCGGCGTATCCCACAACAGCTTGCGCCGGTCGGACGCGTCCGGAAACAGCGTGAGCACGAGGTGAAGCAGCACGCCGTAGTCGACGCGCACCGGCGCACGAAGGTACGGCCAGTCCGACGCCCACAGGCAATTGTCGAGCGTGAAAGCGTCGACGAGGGCCGCCACGAAGGGCCACGCGTCCTCGTGCAGCGCGGGTTCGCACGAGAACTTCACTAAACCCGAGAGCTTGACGAATGCTCGTCGCGTAGCACCGAGATCGAGCAACGCCTTGAAGCCCGGCTGATCGAGTCCCGCGTCAACGGTGGGGCGCCCGCAATGATCAATGAGGACGCGCACGCCCGAACTTGCGAGGAGCGGCATCATCGGCACGAGCTGTTCGTGCTCGACCTGGATATCGACGAACATGTCGAGCGTAACAAGTTTGTTCAGGAGCGGCTCGGCATCGCCGTAGTAATCGACGCCATAGTGCGTGACGTTCCATGCCACGCCGACGACGCCATCGCGCTTGAGCGCCTGAAGCTCTTCGAAGCTCGCGTCGTTTCCGACCACGGCGATACCCTTGTAACGTCCCTGACCGCGCGCAATCGTATCGAGCATGCAGGAATTGTCCAAGCCATAGCCGGAGTTCGGGCCGACCAGCAGCGCGTGGCGAGTACCATACGCGTCCATCACCTGTTCCAACTGCGCGGGCGTGCCGAGCTCCTGGCCCATCGGCGCGTAATGCGTGTTTGCACGGTATGGAAAGCGTGCGGGATCGAGCACGTGCACGTGGCAGTCGATCTTCGGCTCTTCGAAGATACCGACGTCCACGACCGGAACCGTCTAGAACGTGGCGGCGATAGCCTGGCGCAGCGCGGGCGTGATCTCCGGCATGACGCCGAACCACGCGTTGAACGCCGGGCGCGCCTGGTTGAGGAGCAAACCGAGGCCGTTGACCGTGATGTTTCCGCGCGTGCGCGCCGCCGCAAGCAGCGGCGTCTCCGGCGGAATGTAGATGAGGTCGCCGAACAACGCGCCTTTTGGTAGTCGATTTAGCGAGATCTCGAGCGGCGGCTTGCCGGTCATGCCAAGGCTCGTGGCGTTGGCGAGAAGCGCAACGCCGTCGAGCGCGTCCTCGCGCTGCTCCCATGGCAGCACCTTCACGACCGGGCCCACGGCATTTGCGATTTCCTGCGCTTTGTCGAGCGTGCGGTTGGTGAGGCGAATCTCCTTTGCACCTTGCGCCGCAAGGCTCGCCACCACCGCGCGCGCTGCGCCGCCCGCGCCCAGCACCACGATGGGGCCGCTGTCGGGGCCCCATTTGGGATCGGCGTCGCGCAGGCTCTGAATGAAGCCATTGCCGTCATTGTTGAAGCCGGTGAGCGTCCCGTCCTTCTCGACGACGACGGTGTTGACCGCGCCGATCCTGCGCGCGAGGTCATCGACGCGATCCAGTAAAGGGAAGATCGCCTGCTTGTGCGGCGTAGTGACGTTGCAGCCGCGCAGTCCGAGCGCCGCAATCCCGCGTACCGCCGCTTCGAGCTTCTCGGGTGGAACGGGGAACAGCACGTAGCGCCCGGGAATCCCGTAGTGCGCGAGCCAATGATTGTGGATGACCGGCGAGCGCGAGTGCGCCACCGGCCAGCCCAGAAGGCCCGCAATGCCGAAGGTGTTCGGGTCTGCCATCGCTCGAGTCCATCCGTGCGGTCGATTTTACTTTGCCGATGTCGGAGGCAGTACCGCGATCACCTGCTGCTTGCCGTTCACGATCTTCGTCATGAAGCTCTCGCGATCGAGGTCGCCGTTATTGTCGAAGCTTACGTCCATCAGGACGCCCGGGTACTCCTTGGACGACAGCTTGACGCCGTGCATGGTCTGGGCGAAGAGCTTGGGATCGAACTTGCCGATCTTTTCCGTGACGGCCTTGACGACGTACATTCCGCTGTAGCCCTTGAGACCGTTGTGATCGGGCTTGTATTTGTATTCCTGCTGAAACTTGTCGGCGAAGGCTTTCACAGCAGGCATCGGCGCATCCGCGGTGAGGCCGACGTGCGCGATTGCGCCGTTGGCCGCATCGCCCGCGAGCTCGACAACCTTCTGGCTGGTCAATACGGTCTCGCCGACTACCGGCTTGTCGTAGCCTTGCTTACGCAACTCGCGCAGGAGGCGCGCCGATTCCTCCTCGTTGGTATACGCGAACAGCACGTCCGCGTTGGCCTGCTTGGCCTTGAGCACCGCGCCGGAGAAGTCGAGCTGGCCCGGATCGGTGGAGATATCGGCGATGACCTTGACGCCCAGGGGCTCGATCGCCTTCGTGAAGACATCGCGGCCGCCTCTTCCGAAGTCGTTGTTCACCCAGATGATCGCGACCGTTTTCGCGCTGAGCGTTTCCTTCAGGTAGCGCGCTACCTTCGGCATCGACGTCGCCTGAGTGAACGCCGTACGAAAGATGTACGGGTTGCCTTGCTGCGTGATGCCGGCGGCTTCACCGCCCGTGAAATTGGGGATCTCCGCGCGCCGGGTCTCGGCCATGCTGACGAGAATCGAGCCCGAGAAGACCGGGCCCATCACGACATACGCGCCATCGTCGATCGCCTTGACCGCGAGGGCTTTGGCGACTTGCGGTTGCGACTGGGTGTCGTTGGCCGTGTATTCGATCTTGCGTCCGAGGATGCCGCCCGCGGCATTGATTTCCTTGACCGCGAGCTTGACGCCGTCGTTGAAGTTGGTGCCCGACGTGGTGCCGGTACCCGAAAGCTCGACCAGTCCGAAGATCTTGACGGGCTGGGTCTGTGCGAGCAGCGGGTGCGCCAGTGTCAGGCTGAGCAGGAAGGCACAAATATAGGCGATGGGGCGCATAGGACTGGGAAGCCTCCGGTATCCGGGCGGTTTATCGGTGCAACGGTCGCTCGAGAGCGTAAAATTATCTCGCTAATCAAGGCTGCCTGCTACCAGCTAAGGTGGTCTGGACCTATCGAAAATGTTTATTGATGGCCGCAAGTGCATTGGCGCTTGGGTAGGCCACCGCCATCCCGATTTCTGGCAGCGGTGAAAGAAATGCAACCGGAGCTGCGCCACCTCCGAGCGTTCCTCGCGGTCGCCGATCAGGGCAGTGCCAATCGGGCGAGCGTCGCCTTGTTTCGCGCCCAGTCAGCGGTTTCGCGTTCGATACACAAGCTGGAGAGCGAGCTCGGCATAAAGCTGTTCGAACGCCGCGCGCGGGGAATGCTCCTTACCGAATACGGACGCGCTCTTCTTGTCCGGGCACAACGGGTGCGTGCCGAAATGCAACGTGCGCGTACCGAACTCGCCCCCCTCGTCGACAAGGGCAGCGTGGGAAACGCGCCGATATTCGGCATGTTTACCCCTGAGCGACGGGTTCGCGCATTCGTCGCGCTTGCCGAGCAGCACCACATGCCATCTGTTGCCGAGAGCCTCGGCATCACGCAGCCCGCCGTGAGTATCGCGGTGCGCCAGATCGAGGACAGCATCGGCGTGGCGCTGTTCGAACGAACGGCACGAGGCATGATGCCGACGCCGGCGGGCGTAGCGCTTGCATTGCGGTTGAAGCGCGCATTGGCCGAGATCCGCCACGCGGTTGCCGACATCGCGTCGCTACGCGGCATTACGCAAGGTGCCGTTACTGTCGGCGCGCTGCCGCTTGGGCGCACGCGCCTGCTCCCCGAATCCATAGCCGGCGTCGTGGCCAAATATCCTGGACTGCGCGTCGCAACGATGGAGGGCTCGTTCGAAGCGCTCGCCGCCAGCCTGCGCGCGGGCGACCTCGATTTCATTCTCGGCGCGTTGCGGCCGGTGGAGTACGCGAGCGACCTCCAGGGCGAGCCGCTCACGGACGATGAGCTTGCGATCGTCTCCAGAGGAGGTCACCCGTGGGCGGAACGAAAGCAGATTCCGCCTCGGGACCTGGCGCGCGCCCGCTGGGTACTTCCCCGTGTCAACACGCCGACCCGCACGCTGTTCGAGCGCGCGCTGACCAAGCGCGGGCTTCCACCCCCGAACGTGGTCGTCGAAACGAGCGACTTGGCCGTGCTTCGGGGCGTTCTGTTGAACACCGACCTGTTGACCGCGATCTCACCACACCAGCTTTCCTACGAGCTTGAAGCCGGACTGTTGACCGCGTTGCCGGTTCCGCTCCCGGACACGCGACGCGTCATCGGTATAACGCGACGCACGGACAGTCTGGCATCGCCGGGCGCGAAGATTCTGATGGAGGAAATCGCCCGCAGATGTCCCGCGTTGCTGGCGTCGATCAATCGGTAGTACCTCGCACTTGCAAGGCAGCCGGCTCCGCGATGTACTTGCGCCCTGAGCCTCAGCACTACTCGTTCGCCACACCGTGCGGCACGTGTCCCGCGGCGACGTGCAGCGCGGCCGACTCGACGTGCGTGCGCTGGTCGTCGAAGAAGAAATCCGCCCCGAACGCGCGCAGAAACTCGCCCTTGTCGAGACCGCCGAGAAACAGCGCCTCGTCGATGCGGATGTTCCATGCGCGCAGCGTCCGGATCACGCGCTCGTGTGCCGGCGCGCCGCGCGCCGTGACCAGCGCGGTGCGGATAGGGCTCTTGTCTTCCGGATAATCCGACTGTATCTGGTGCAGCGCGGCCAGGAATTTCTTGAACGGCCCGCCGGGAAGCGGGTCGCGCGCCGCGGCGGTTTCCCGCTTCGCGAACGCATCCAGCCCGCCGGATTGGTACACGCGCTCGGCCTCGTCCGAAAAGATGACCGCGTCGCCGTCGAACGCGATGCGCAGCTCGTCGGACTTGTTCTTGTACACGCTGGGGAAGATCGTCGCCGCGGCATAGCCGTCGTCGAGCGCGCGCTTGACGTCCTCGGTGTCGGCGGACAGGAAAAGGTGCGATCCGAACGCCGGCACATAACGTGACGTGGGCTCGCCCTTGGTGAAGGCTGCGCGGCTGATGTCGAGGCCGTAATGCTTGATCGAGTTGAACACGCGCAAGCCCGTGTCCGCCGAATTGCGCGACAGCAGGATCACCTCGACGTACTGCTTGTCGGGACGATTGAGCCCCAGCATCTTCTTTACCAGCGTGAACGCGGGCCCCGGAGCAAGGATCTCATCCTCGTGCTCGATCTGATAGCGCTGATACGCGTCGACGCCCTGAGCGGTGAAGATGAGATGGCTCTCGGAGAGGTCGAACAGCGCCCGCGAAGAGATCGCGACGACGAGCTTGTCGGCGAGCGTCGGCTTGGACATCCGCCATCCTAGCGCCGCTCCGTCGCTCTGGCTATGGCGGCGCGCAGAAAACGACACCTTCTTCGAGCCATCCCGCCGCGCGCATGCGCGCCGCTTCGGCCGCGTCGACGACATAGCGATGACGCAGCAACGCCACCTCGGTTCCGGACCAAAGAAAGCGTACGACCGGCGTCATGCCCGTGGCACAAGCGCCGGCCGAGGGCGGTAGCGCACGGAACGCCACGCCCTCATAAAGCCAGTAGGGATTGGTCTTCACGACCGCGCACTCGTTTTCGTCGACGGTGAAGAAATGCGAGTTCGGCCCGATATCCGGCGTCCCGGTGAAACGGCAGGCTGGAGCGGTTCCCGACGCCGCGTTTTCCGCGGTCCATGCGCGGAAGTGAAAGCCGGTCCGCACCCAGGCCGAGCCGACGCCGCCCGCAGCGATGAATGCCGCTTCCGCGGCCGACGCGGTGAGAAAGTATGTGTTGAGCGGCGGATAGAAAAATTCGACGACGTCGGCGTCGGCGGGCGTGAGGGTGATCCCGGCCCCGCCGATCGCCAGTGTCGCCAGGTTCGCGAGCTGCGGTGAATCGACGACGAGATTTGCCGGCCGGAAGCCCAGATCGCGAGGCAGGAAGAAAAATGTGAGCGCGCAGGACTTGCCGGGCGCGATCGGCGTACCGACATTGCAGTCGCCGGTCGCGCTATAGTCGTATGCCCCAGGGCCCGTCAACACCAGCGCGCTCGGCGTCAGAGGCGCGGGCCCGTGGTTGACCAGCTGCACCGTGAGTCCGGCGGATTGCGTGCCGACGACCTGCGCTGCAAACGAGAGCGACGATGGCGCGAACGAAAGTGAGGCCGTGCCCGTTTGGGTGTCCACACCGCGGCCGTAGAACGTCAGCAGCTGATCGGGCGTGTTGGTCGTGTTCCGCAGCCACACCGCGCCTGAAGTCTGGCCAGCCACCGTCGGCGCGAAGGTTACCATCACCGAGCACGCGGCGCCCGGCGCGAGGGTGAGCCCCGTCGCACAACTTCCGCTCACGTGATACGCGGCGCCCGTCGCCGGATTGATGCTGACGTCGGTGAAAGACCATGGCTGATCGCCGCAGTTGCTGATCGTCGCGGTGGCGGAAGTCGAGCTGCCGACCGGTCGGTTGCCGAAGATGAACGTGTCGTCGGTCGCGCAGAAGCGGCCTTGCGCGCCGGCATGCGGCGCGACCGCAAGACACGCGAGTACGAACAGGATGCGCACTGCCAAGCTATCGATCAAGAGCGTGCGAGCGCTTACCAGACCTTAAGCTGCTCGCCTCATCCCGTTGCCGTGTTCGGCGAATACCGCGCGCACCTGCTCGACCGCCCAGTCGATCTCCTCCCGCGTGATCGTGAGCGGCGGCGCGAAGCGCACCACGGTGCCGTGGGTATCCTTGGACAGCACGCCTCGCGCGAGCAGGCGATCGACAATGGCGCGCGCGTCGGTGCGCCGCGCGTCGATCTCCAGGCCGACGAACAGTCCCCGGCCTCGAATCTCGCGGATCAGCGGGCTTTTGATCGTCCGCAGTTGCGCGAGCAGATAAGCGCCCAGCTCCGCCGAGCGTTCGATCAGCCGTTCATCGTAGAGCACGGCGAGGGCCTCCAGCGCGACCGTTGCCGCGAGCGGATTGCCGCCGAACGTGCTGCCGTGGTCGCCGGGGCGGAAGACCTGCATCACTTCGTTCGTCGCGACGAACGCCGAGACCGGCAGCATTCCGCCGCCCAGCGCCTTGCCGAGTGCGACTCCGTCCGGCACGACGCCGTCGTGCTCGCACGCCAGAAACTTGCCGGTGCGGCCCATTCCGGTCTGGATTTCGTCGGCGAGAAGGAGCACGCGATGCTCGCGGCAGATTCGCGCGCACGCGGCGAGATAGCCCGCGGGAGGGACGACGATGCCGCCCTCGCCCTGGATCGGCTCGACCAGGAACGCCGCGGTATGCGGCGTGATCGCGGCCGCAAGCGCGGCGGCGTCTCCGAACGGGACCAGCTTGAATCCGGGCGCGAAAGGGCCGAAGCCGTCGCCGTATTGCGGATCGGATGAGAAGCCGACCATGGTGATCGAGCGGCCGTGGAAGTTGTTCTCGCAGGCGATAATTTCGGCCTTTCCCTCCGGGATTCCCTTGACGCGATAGCCCCACTTGCGCGCCGCCTTGAGCGCCGTCTCGACCGCTTCGACGCCGGTGTTGACCGGGAGCGCGCGGTCGAGTCCCGTCAGCTCGGTCAGACGCTTCAGCAACAGCGGCAGCCTGTCGGTATGGACCGCGCGCGAAGTGACCGCGAGCCGTTGCGCCTGCGCGATCAGCGCCTGCACGATGCGCGGGTGGGCGTGGCCGTGACTCACTGCGGAATACGCCGAAAGCATGTCGAGATAGCGGCGGCCGTGCTCATCCCACAACCAGACGCCTTCGCCGTGAGTCATCACGACAGGTAGCGGCTCGTAGTTGCGCGCCCCGTGGCGACGCTCGGTTTCGATCAGCGAAGAACCCGGCGCGCCCAAGCCGACGGGACCAGTGATCGAGCCGCCGTTGCGAGCGGATCGGACTTGCGGCTTCATGGTAGTGCTCCTTCGACTCGAAGATAGCCCGGTCGTTCAAAACGCTTCGGATTGCAGCTCTATGAGAGCGCGCTTCCCAATTACCTGCGCGGATTGCGAAACGACGGCAGTGCGCGGCCCGATTGGGCGCCGCGGCGGACGAATCAGGAATGAAGCGGGATGTAACTTCGCCAGGACATGCCGGGAATTCTACCCTCTACGGCGTCGCAGCGCCCGCTGCAGCGCACAAATCATGCGCCGTTATTCGGGCCATCGAAGCTGAATGCAATCGGAGTCCTGAAATCATGTTTGCTACGAATTGACTCGCACAGCGCTCCGGCGAAACTAAGTTCTTCGTAGGATGCGACTCATTCGCGCGTCGGCGCAGCTCGCCCGAAGGCATTCGGCTCCGCGAAACTCCTTCTTCGACCTTCACACCGGCTTCAATACGCGCTGGAGAAAATCGCGGGTGCGCTCGTGTTTCGGTTCGGCCAGGATCTGCTGCGCCGAGCCTTCTTCCACGACACGGCCGTGGTCGAGAAACAGGACACGGCGCGCCACCTCCGCAGCGAATCCCATCTCGTGCGTGACCACCACCATGGTCATGCCTTCGCGAGCGAGCGTCAACATGACCTCGAGCACGTCACCGACGAGCTCCGGATCGAGCGCGGAGGTTGGTTCGTCGAACAGGATCGCCTTCGGTTGCATCGCGAGCGCGCGCGCGATCGCGACGCGCTGCTGCTGGCCGCCGGAAAGCTTCGCCGGATAGGCGTCGAGCTTCTGCGCCAACCCTACCTTCGCGAGCAGCGTGGACGCCTGCGCTTTCGCCTCGGCGCGTGCCACGCCCTTCACGTACACCGGTCCTTCCATCACATTCTCCAGCGCGGTCCGGTGCGGGAAAAGATTGAAACGCTGAAACACCATGCCGACTTGGCTCCTCAGTGCAGCGATGGACTTGTGCTCGCGGTGCAACGGCACGCCGTCGATCTCGATCTCGCCCTCGTCGTAATGCTCCAAGCCGTTGATGCAGCGGAGCAGCGTCGACTTGCCCGAGCCCGACGGTCCGATGATGCATACGACCTCGCCCTTGGCGACTTCGAGATTCACGGCGTCGAGAACGCGGTGATCGCCGTACGACTTGCCGACCCTGCGCGCGGAGATCATGGAGACCATAAGGGCCGGGCCGAAGGCGTGACAGTGTGATGTTCGCGAAGCGTGTTCACCTGCGCCCGAACGTGCGCTCGAGCCGGCGCGCGAGATACGTGAGCGGCAGGCTCATCGTGAGATAGAGCAGCGCCACCAGCGTGAACACCGTCATGTTCTTGAACGTCGACGCCGCAATAAGCTGCCCGCCGCGGGTGAGCTCGGCCACGGTAATCGCCGAGGCGATCGACGAGTCCTTGAGCATCATGATCATCGTGTTGCCGTAGGGCGGCAGGAACACGCGTATCGCCTGCGGCAGGATCACCCGGCGCATGATCAGCGCCGGCCGCATTCCCAGCGACTGCGCCGCCTCGATCTGCCCCGGGTCGACCGCCTCGATGCCGGCGCGGAAGTTCTCCGCCTGGTACGCCGAGTACGCGATGCCGAGCCCGATAAATCCGGCCTGGAACGCGGAGAGCTGGATGCCGATATCCGGCAACACGAAGTAGATGTAGAAAAGCTGCACGATGATCGGGATACCGCGGATGACCGTGATCAGCGTGATCGCGGGCCACGAGAGAACCGGCGACGGCGACAGCCGCAGCAGCGCCCACACGAAGCCGAGCAGCGTGGACAGGACCAGCGCGCAGAGCGTGAGCTCGATCGTGACGACGCAGCCCTGCAGCAGGATGGGCAGGAAATCGCGCGCGTCAGCGAGAAATGCGTACAAGGGAAAGGAAAATCCCGTCTACTTCAGACTCCACTTCACCAGAATCTTGTCGACCGAGCCGTTCGCCTGCAGCTTCGCGAGCGACGCGTTGATCTTCTTCAGCAGTTCGCCGTCGGTCTTGCGCACGCCGATACCCACGCTGCCGGCCATCTTCGGCTCGTAGGTGGGAACGAGCTTCGCCTTGAGGCCGGCGTTCTGCGATAGCTGATACTTCAGGATCGGCGCATCGCCGAACCCGGCTTTGATCCGGCCCAGGCTCACATCGCGCAGAATGTCGGCGAGCGAATCGTAAACCTTGACGTCGGCGAATTCGCCGTTCTTCTTCAGGAAGTCGATGTACACGGTGCCGACCTGCGCGCCGACGATCTGCCCCTTGAGCTCCGCGAGCGACTTGTATGGCGTGTTGTCGTCGGCGGCGACGACCATGCCCTCGGGATACGGAAAGACCGGATCGCTGAAGTCGATCACTTCCTTGCGCTGCGGCGTGATCAGCATTGCGGCGGAGATGATGTCGATCTTGTTGCTCGTAAGCGATGGAATCAGCGCGGAGAAGGGCGTTGGCTGGACATTGACCTTGAAGCCGGCGTCGTCGCCGATCGCGGTGATCAGATCGACCATGGCGCCCTGGATGGTGTTGGTCTTGACGTCGAGGAACGTGAACGGGATTCCTGTCGGCGTCGAGCCGACGTTGTAAGTGGGCGTCTGCGCGCACGCGAGGCCGCAGCACGCCAATGCAACGACGGCAATCGCGTCGCGGAGAGCGCGCATCGGGCGGTCAATGGTCATGTTTTCTCCCTTCGAGGGTCCTTGATGACGTAGCCCGGGATGACCCGGGCCCGGGGGAATCCCGGGAATTACGTGCATTGTGCCATTTGCCCCGGGTTTCGCCCTCGGCTCAACCCGGGCTACGAGATCCCAAGGGCCCGATAATAGGCGCTGCCCGCCCGCAGCACCGGCACCCGGAGCGCGTGGAGCGGAATCGGCTTGAGCGGTGCGACCGGATACGCCGGCTGGCCCCGGTGCGCCCTTCGAGCGCGGCAGCGAGGGGCGCGGGCGCTGCGGTCGCGCGCCACAGCTCGTCGCCTCCGGAAGAGTTCGCCGCAGATGTGGCGAGCAACATGAGCGCGATGTTACGCCGATCAGACGCGCTGGCGCTCCAGCGCGGCGGGATCGACGCCGGCAAAGCGCAGAATCAGCGCAATCTGCGCCGCGAAATCATGGAACGCGTGATCGCCGCCGCCCTGCAGGAACTGCCAGGCACCGGCGTAGAACGCGACCGCCATCCGGTAATCGAGTACTTCGTCTCCCGTCTGGACCAGCAGCAGATAGCGCTGCGGTCGCGTCAGGCGTGCGACCGTGAACGCGGAGAGCTCGGCAAAGTGGCCGGCCGTGAGCTCGTACGCCTCGCCGGTATAGGGATTGCGCTGCGCTCCGAGATACGGAGCGAGATCGCGGTCGGGATGAATCGCCGGGTTGATAAGCACACCCTTGGCGCCATACATTTCCGCGAGGTGCGTCGCATAAAAGCCGCCCAGCGAGCTGCCGACGAAAGTCAGATGTTCGCGATCTCCGGCCTCGATCCAGCGGCATGCCGTGCGCATCGCCTCCGCCGGCCGATGCGAAAGTTGGGGCAGAAAGTATTCGGGTCGAGCGGCCTGGGGCAGCGCGGCGATCGCCTTGCCAAGCTGCTGTCCCTTGATCGAGGCGGGCCCGCTGTTGAAGCCGTGCAGATAGGCGATCCGCAACGTTTTCGACCCTTAAGCTAGCCCTTCTCCGTCGAGGGGGAAGGAACATTCCGGGCTGCGCTCGCGAGCTGCGCAAGCAGCTTGTCGTGGATGCCGCCGAATGCTCCGTTGCTCATGATCACGACGTGGTCGCCAGGCCGCGCCGCCGCAACGATCGCGGCGGTGAGCGCCGAGAGGTCGGCGCTCGTATGCACCCGGTCACCGAGCGGTTGCAACCATGCCGCCGCGTCCCAGCTCAGGTTCACCGCATAGCAAAATACGAGATCGGCCGCGGCGAGGCTGCCCGCGAGCGCATCCTTCATCGTGCCGAGCCTCATGGTGCTCGAGCGCGG
>JALYSM010000077.1 GCA_030854785.1 Pseudomonadota bacterium | reverse complement strand
CCGCGCTCGGCGAGCGGCGCCGTGATCGCGGCGCCGACGAGAACGATCACCCATGAGACGTAGATCCAGATGAGGAACAGCGGCAACGTGGCGAGTGCGCCATAGATCATCTGGTAGGTCGGGACTTGGGTGAAGTAAAAGCGAAACCCGTGTTTCGCCGCTTCGAAGGCGATCGCGGCGAGAAACCCTCCGACCAGCGCCAGTCGAAACGGTACCCGTCGCGCCGGCACGAAAGCATAAATCAGCGCGAACACCGCAGTCTCGACAAAGAGCGCGAGCGGCTGGACGAGCAGATGCAATGCTTCGGCGCCGATCGATGTTGTAGCGATCGACTGCTCGATCAGCCAATTGATGAAATAGACCGCGGCGCCAATCAACGCGGGGCCGGCGGTGAAGGCGAGCGCGTAGACAAAGACGCGGCGCGCGAGCGAGCGTGGCTCGCGCGTGCCCCAGATCGTGTTGATCTCGCGATCGACTTGCCACACGAGCAATACGGCAGTGATAACGACGAAGAGCGTGCTGACACCCTTCAGGTCCGCCGATTTGGCGACGAACTCGGTCAGGTAACGACGAACTACGGCGCCGCTGTTCGGCAGGAAGAACCGCAGCAAGAACGCTTCGAACGTATCCTGCGACCGCGCGAACAGGGGAAAGCGGGACACGTACGCAAACGCGACGGTGAACAGCGGCACCAGGCCCAGGAGCGTCGTGAACGCCAGGCTCGCCGCGGTACGTCCGAGCTCGACGCCGGTCAGCCTGCGCCGCAGGCGACTGAGAAACGAGACAAATGCAATGAGTCGGGCGAACATTCGCAGCCCCCCCAGCGCGTCACGCGAGGTGCGGCGCGACCCACCAGGCGAGCGCCGAGATGAACGCCGCGCAGGGAATAGTCAACACCCAAGCCCACACGATCCGCTGGGCGATACCCCAGCGCACTGCGGAGAGCTTGTGCACTGCGCCGACGCCGACGATCGCGCCCGTGATCGTATGTGTCGTCGACACCGGGATGCCGAGGCCCGTCGCGATGAACAGCGTGATCGCGCCTCCGGTTTCGGCGCAAAACCCGCCGACCGGCTTGAGCTTGGTGATCCTCATGCCCATCGTCTTCACGATGCGCCAGCCGCCGAACAGCGTGCCCAGCGCCATCGCCACCTGGCAGGAGATGACGACCCAGAACGGCACGCTGAAAGTCTGCCCGCTCATCCCGGCAGCGAACAGCAGCATGGCGATGATGCCCATCGTCTTCTGCGCGTCGTTGCCGCCGTGGCCAAGGCTGTACAGCGACGCGGAGACGAACTGCAGGCGGCGGAACCAGCGGTCGACGCGGTTCGGCGCGGTGCGAAAGAGCATATGCGCGATGACGATCATGAAGAGCATCCCGAGCGCAAAACCGAGCATGGGCGAGAGCACGATCGCAAGGCTGATCGTGAGGAATCCTTTCCCGACGAGCGCGGCAAACCCGCCCTTGGCGACCGCAGCGCCCGCCAGACCGCCGATCAGCGCGTGCGACGACGACGACGGCAACCCGTAATACCAGGTAATCACGTTCCACAGGATCGCGCCGGCGAGCGCGCCGAAGATCACGTAGTGGTCGACCACGGCCGGCTCGATGACGCCCTTGCCGATGGTGTTGGCTACGCTGAGGCCGAAGAAGAGGAAGGCGATGAAGTTGAAGAACGCGGCCCAGGCGACGGCGTAATGCGGCCGCAACACCCGGGTCGAGACGATGGTCGCGATCGAGTTCGCGGCATCGTGAAAGCCGTTCATGAAATCGAACGCGAGCGCGACGGCGATCAGGGCGACGATCGTGCCGAATCCGATGCCGACGTTCTCCACCGTTAAAGCCTGGGCGTTCAACCGTTTTCGAGGACAATACCTTCGATCAGGTTGGCGACGTCCTCGCACTTGTCGGTCACCGACTCGAGCAGCTGATAGATCTCCTTCTGCTTGATGATCTCCTTGGCGTCCGGCTCTTCGCGGAAGAGCTTTGCCATGGCCGAGCGCATGACGTAATCGGCGTCGGTCTCAAGCCGGTCGATCTCGGCGCAAAGCTTGAGGATCGCGTCCGTGTTGTCCATCGATTCCAGCCTGGCCACGGCATCGCGCATTTTCTCGGTACAGGCAACACAGATTTCGGCCAGGCGCTGCGCCTCGGGCGTCACCGCGCGCACGTCGTACAGGAACAGACACTGCGCAATGTCTTCCATGAGATCCAGGACGTCGTCCATGGTCGTGATGAGCTGGTGGATCTCGTCCCGGTCGAGCGGGGTGATGAATGTCTGATGCAGGAGCTGCATGGCCTGATGCGTGATCTGATCGGCTTGTTTTTCATGCCGCTCGATGTTCCTGCGCCGCGCCTCGAGGCCGCTCAAATCGGCGAGCAGCGCCTTGAGCTCGACGGCCGCCAGCACCGCGTGTCCCGCGTGCTCGTTGAAATAGTCGAAGAACTTGCCCTCCCGCGGCAGCAGACGCATCCCCATGTCCCGAAGCGACGACGCGCGATTATCGCATCGCCGGCGCGTGAGCCCCAACCCCGACCGTGTAAGGTCGCCAGTGCGCACGGCGACAAAGACGTGCGCCGGCCACGCAAACGGCGCTATGCTTCGTTGCAGTACCTTAACCGGATGGTTGCAATGGAATCCTCGTCTGCGGCAAGACAGACCGCCGTGCTCGGCGGCGGCTGCTTCTGGTGCCTCGAAGCGGTGTTCGACCGCTTGCGCGGCGTGGACGCGGTCGAATCCGGCTACGCGGGCGGACGCACCGCCAACCCCACTTACGAAGACGTATGCAGCGGCGATGGCGGTCACGCCGAAGTTGTCCGCATCGTCTTCGATTCCGCGGTGCTGTCGTTTCGCGATCTGCTCAACGTATTCTTCGCCATCCATGATCCGACGACCAAGGACCGCCAGGGCAGCGACGTCGGCACGCAGTATCGCTCCGTGATCTTTTGCCAGACGCCCGAACAACGCGCCGATGCGGAGGCAGTGATCGCCGAGCTGACTCGGGCAAAGCTCTGGCCAGGGCCCATAGTCACCGAAATCGCCGGGCCGGCGACGTTTTATCCTGCCGAGGGCTATCACCAGGAGTATTTCGACCGCAACGGCGGCCAACCGTATTGCCAGTTCGTCGTTGCGCCGAAAGTCGCCAAGTTCAGGAAAGAGTTCGTCGACCGGCTCAAGCGCTGACGAGCCTGACAGACCGGCAAGCTAGGAGCCTGTCGGGCTCCTAGGGCCGGCGCGCCAAAAAACCGCCGCCGGCAAGACCCGCGCCGACCAGCCAGAATACGGGCCCGATCCCGACCGACGAGCCGATCGCGCCAAACACCAGCGGTACGGCGAAAGTCGACGCGTTGATGACCGACAGGCGCACGCCCACCGCCTCCCCCATCCTTCCCGCGGGCGCAATGCTGTGCAACAGCGACATTACCATCGGTTGCGCGCTTCCCAACGCCAGCCCCAGCGTGAACGAGAGCGTCATGAGCGGCGCCACGCTGGCGACGAACGGGAACAGCGCGTAGGCGCCGCCCGCGACAAAGAGCGCCGCGGTGAGCACCTCGAACTCCGCGAACCTGCGTGCGATCCACGGCATCGCGAGGCGCACCACGAACGTCGCTGCCGCGAACGCCGCCAGAATGACACCGATTAGCGACGCTGACAGGCCCAGATTCGCTCCGTAGACAGGAATGAAAAACGTGTGCAGATCCCACGCCATCGACAGCAGCCCATTGACGATGAAGATGCGCCTCAGCTGGCGATTCCGCAGCAGGTCCACGACGCCGCCGGACATGGCAGGCATGTGCGCCGAACGCTTGCGCGGCAAGGCGAGCCACCCGCGGGCGAAGACCGCTGTCGGCACCAGTGGCAACAGCGCAAGGCAGACAAAGGTCGCGGCAAAGCTCGCGTGATCGATCAGCAGACCGACGATGAGCGGCCCGGCAAAGCCCGACACCGAATATCCAAGCGCGAGCAAGGTGAAGTTCTTGGGCCGGTCGGCAGGCTCCCCCAGCGCACCGGTCGCGTTCTGGGCGGCGACCTGGAACAACATGAACGAGAGGCCAATGAGCGACGTCGCGCCGAACAGCGCTGGCAGGCCGGGGAAGATTCGCGGCAGCGCCGCGCCGACCGCAAGGCCAAAGGAACCTGCGAGCATCGGGCCGCGAACGCCGATGCGATCGGACATTCGCCCCGCGCCGACCGCGAGCCACATCGGCAGGAACGAATACAGGCCCATCAACGTACCGACGACAAACGGCGATGCGCCGAGCGACAGCGCGTAGAGCGACACGGTAACGCGGCTACCTGTGAGGGCGGTGTGATTGAGCACGCCCAGCACGATCAGCGCCGGGAGTGTGCGTGAGCGACGCTCTCCCGCGCCGCTCACGGCGCGAGGCGCTCGAGTCGCCAGAGCGCACCGTCGCGCCGGTACCGGAGGCGGTCGTGCAAGCGCGACGCGCGACCCTGCCAGAATTCGATAGAGGTCGGTGCGACGCGGTAGCCGCCCCAGTGCGGCGGGCGTGGAACGTGCTCGCCTTGCGCTGCGAAACGAATGCGTGCCGCCGCCAATTCCTGCTCGAGCCATTCGCGGTCGGGAATCACGCGGCTCTGTGGCGAGGCCCACGCGCCGAGCCGGGCCAGATGCGGCCGGGTGGCGAAATAGGCGTCCGATTCTTCCGGCGCCGCCTTGCTCACCGCACCCTCGATGCGTACTTGACGCTCCAGCTCGACCCAGTGAAAGAGCAGTGCCGCAGCCCGGCGCGCCGCGAGCTCCGCGCCTTTGCGGCTTTGGTAGTTGGTAAAAAAAAGAAAGCCGCCGGCATCGACGCCCTTGAGCAGAACGATTCGCGCGGCCGGAGCTCCGTCCGCGGCGACCGTTGCCAAGGTCATCGCCGTCGGCTCAGGCAGCTCGGCTTGGACGGCTTCGTGCAACCAGCGCTGGAACTGTCGTAACGGGTCCGGATCTACGTCGGCTTCGGTGAGAGAGGCGCCGTGATATTCCCGGCGCAAATCGGCGATGTTCACGGCGGCGGACATGCAAGCACGGCACCGCCATTATCGACGATTCGCCGCAGGCGTGGAAGTCGCGCCGCCTCGTGGGTGAACCTCAGACTGGAGCGCAGAACACGATGCCCTCGAGGATCCAGCCCTGCGATTGCATCATGCTGATCACTGGCCAGCTCGTCGTGTAGCGGTGGTTGGGATCGCCGCCCAGGCCGTTGTTATAGAGTCGGTATACAGGGCGGGTCGAAGCCGGGCACTGCGTGACGTCCGCAGCGATGTAGAACGCGTTGGCCTCGAAGGTCCAGCCAAGGAGCTTTTTGACTGCAGCGCATTCGAAATCGAACGCGGTGTAAAAGTGCGAGTTCACGCCGAGCCCGGGTGTGCCGAAAAAGCGGCAGACTGTCGACATGCCCGATCCGCTCGCCGCATATGCCGGGAATGACCCTCCGGTACGCTTCCATCCGGGAGGCACGCCGGCGTCGAGCGCGGTCTGTTCGTCGGTGAACGCCGTCATGAAGTAGTGATCGAGCGAGACCGCGTAATACTCGGCGACATTGACCCGCGGCGGCTCGGCGGCACCGACCTGGAAATTGACACTGCGTGTCTGGCCAGCGAAGACGACTTCGAAGCGCCAGCTCCCCGCCGGAGCACTTGTCGGCAGCGGCAGCGACCATTGCCAGAAGGCGGCGGCGTAGTAATCGGCGTCGCTCGGAATCGTCGTCGTGCCGAAAAGTGTGCCATTAGGCGTATAGACGTTGAACACCGTCGCGTTCACGCGTAGTTGGTCGGTCAGAAACGTCGTGAGGTATACCGTCTGCCCCGGCTGGAAATACGCCTTGCGGTGCTCGACTTCGGGTGTCGGGCAGGCGTTGAATTCGACTGGAGCATCGCCCGTCATCACGAGATCGATCGCGGGTTCGTTGTACGGCCGCTGCTCCGCCCACGACGACCCGACATTGAGCACGTTGCACGCGCCTCCGAAGGGGTCGATGAGACTTCCATCGATGGCGTGAAGCTCGAAGTGCAGGTGGGGTCCGGTCGAGTCGCCGGAGCTCCCCATGACGCCCAGAAACTCGCCCGCCTGGATCCATTCGCCCGGATGTTTGGTCGTCAGCGAATGCGCCTTGAGGTGGCCGTACCACGCCACCGATCCATCGGAATGCTGAAGGTAGGCCGCGTTCCACTGCCCGCCG
>JALYSM010000060.1 GCA_030854785.1 Pseudomonadota bacterium | reverse complement strand
GCGCAAGGCCGTGCGGCTCGACGATCAGGAAGAAAATGATCAGGCTCCCGAATACGATCAGCTCCAGGTTCGACATCAGTCCCGGCGGCAGCGTCAGGCCCAGCCCCTGCTCGAGCGGATGCGCGATCGTGTTCAGGAATATCGGCAGCAGCACAATGAACGCGGCACCGAGGAACGAACCCAGAATGCTGCCGGCCCCGCCGATGATCACCATGAACAGCACGCGGAACGACAGGTCGAGGTTGAAGCCTTCCGGCTCGACGGTGCCGAGATAGGCGAAGGCGTACAGCGCGCCCGCAATGCCGCAGTAGAACGAGCTGATCGCGAACGCCAGCAGCTTGGTGTGCAGGATCCTGATGCCGATGACTTCGGCGGCGACGTCCATGTCCCGCACCGCCATCCACGCTCGGCCGATCGAGCTTCGCGTCATGTTCTTCGCCGCCAGCGCCAGCACCGCGACGATCAACAGCACCAGCATGTACTTCGCCACGGGCGACTCGAACGAGTAGCCCAGGATGGTCATCTTCTGCGCGTTGATGACGCCCGACGTGCTGTGATTCGAGAACCAGCCGAACTTGGTCAGCGCCCAGACCACGAAGAACTGCGCGGCCAGCGTAGCCACCGCGAGGTAGAAGCCCTTTATGCGCAGGCTGGGCAAGCCGAACACGATCCCCACGAGCGCGGCGCACCCTCCGGCCAGCACGAACGCGATCAGCAGTGGGATGCCCGGCACGCGGAGCATGAAGTTGTACGCTGCAAACGCACCGACGGCCATGAAGGCCGCAGTTCCGAGCGAGAGCTGGCCGGCGTACCCGGTCAGCAGGTTCAAGCCGAGCGTTGCCAGCGCGAATATCAGCAGCGGCACCAGAATCGCCGAGAACCAGTACTCGTTGGCGATCAGCGGCACGACCAGGAACGCGAATGCGAGCACGACAGCGACCGCGATCCGGTCCTGACGGATCGGAAAGATCTGCTGATCCTCGGCGTACGTGGCCTTGAACTGGCCGGCTTCTCTGTAAAGCATCAGGAACCTTCGTCTTCGGCCGCCATGCTTTGTTGCTCCTCGCTCGCGCTCCTCACGTACTGTCGTGTACGTTCCGGTCGCTCGCTGCGGGGCGCCTCGCCTGACGGCCGAATACTCGGTTCCATCAGCTCAAGATTGCTCCGCCTGAGGCTCATGAACTACACACGGTCGATGCGTTTTTCACCGAACAAGCCTTCCGGGCGGAAGAGCAAGAATATGAGCGCGAGCACGTACGGGAACCACCCCTCGACGCCGCCGCCGACGTACGGCCCGAAGTAGACCTCCGCCAGCTTTTCGCTGGCCCCGATGATCAGCCCGCCGACAATCGCGCCGGGGATCGATTCGAAGCCGCCGAGGATCAGCACCGGCAAGGCCTTCAGCGCTAGGAAGGTGAGTGCGTACTGCACGCCGTTGCGCGCCCCCCAGAGCAGGCCCGCCACCAGCGCAACGAAGCCGGCGACCGCCCAGACGATGCCCCAGATCTGCTGTAATGGAATGCCGACGGCGAGCGCCGCCTGGTGATCGTCGGCGACCGCGCGCAGCGCCCGGCCGATGCGGGTGCGGCTGAAGAACAGCGCCAGCGATGTGACCAGCACCGCGGCAATTCCGGCGGCGGAGACGTCGAACTTGGAGATGTTCATGCCGGTGGCGTCGGTGATCCATTGCCAGGGCTCGTCCTGGATCCCGATGTCCAGCCCGTGCGGCTGGGCGCCCCAGAACAACTGCGCCATGCCCTCGATGAAGAAGGTGAGCCCGATCGTCGCCATGAACAGCGTGATCGGCGGCTGGTTGACCAGCGGACGCAGGACGATGCGCTCGATCAGCAAGCCCAGCACAACCATCACTGCAAGCGTTGCCGGCAGCGCCAGCCAGAAATTGACCCCGCGCTCGACCAGGCTCACGCACGTCAGCGCCGCGAAGAACACCATCGCGCCCTGCGCGAAGTTGAAGACGCCCGAAGCCTTGTAGATCAGCACGAAGCCGATCGCCACCAGCGAGTACATGATGCCGGAAAGCAGTCCGCCGATCAGGACCTCGAAGAAGAATTGCATAACCCGTATGCTCTTCTGGCCGGTTGCGTTGCGTGAGGTGGCGACTCAACCCGCGCCCAGGTAGGCCCGGATGACGACAGGGTCAGCGCGAACGTCGTCGGGCGTTCCTTCGGCGATCTTTTCGCCGTGATCCAGCACCACGACATGGTTGGAGATGTCCATCACCACGCCCATGTCGTGCTCGATCAGCAGAATCGTCGTGCCGAAATGCTCGTTCACATCCAGGATGAAGCGTGACATGTCCTGTTTCTCTTCCACGTTCATTCCCGCCATCGGCTCGTCGAGCAGGAGCAGGATCGGCTCGGCGGCCAGCGCCCGCCCGAGCTCGACGCGTTTCTGCAGGCCGTAGGGCAGACGCCCGACTCGCACCTTGCGGATGTGCTGGATCTCGAGGAAATCGATGAGCTCTTCGACCTTGCCGCGGTTTGCCAGCTCCTCGCGCCGCGCCGGTCCCCAGTATAGGGCTTGCAACGCGAAGTTCGCCTTCATCTTCAGGTTGCGCCCGGTCATGATGTTATCGAGGACGCTCATGCCCTTGAACAGCGCGATGTTCTGGAAGGTGCGGGCAATGCCCTGCTCGGCCGCCTCGCGCGGACGCATGTGATGATGGCTTTTGCCAAGGAAGGTCACGGTGCCGGTCTGCGGGCGATATACGCCGTTGATGATATTGAGCATCGAGCTTTTCCCCGCGCCGTTCGGGCCGATGATGGAAGAGATCTCGCCACGATTCACGTGGAAGCTGACGCCGGTGATCGCCCTGACGCCGCCGAAACGCAGATGAATGTTCTCGACGCGGAGGAATGCGCCCTCCGTAGCCTCACCTGCATCCACCTTGCGCTTGCGCATCTCTCCGAGCGCGAGCATCGCCTGGTCGCGCGTGGCGAACATGTTCGCGCGAAACATCTCGCGTCCGGCTTGCTGGCGTATCGCTTCGCGGGTCTGCTCGCTGGCGCCAACGCGGACGGTGCCGAGGCCGTGGGCGATGTTGGTCTGTTTGCCACGAATCGCGAAGCGCTCCCACGCCTCGGGCGTAATGGCGCAATCGGAGTAGTTGATCAGGAAGTACCAGCGCCGGCCGGTGGCCGCCAGCCGCCGATCCGCCTCGTCGTAGAACGCGTCGACGTCCGCCGCATTGCCGAAGGTCTTGTGCGAAAAATCGACCTCCAGCATCTCCATCGCTTCGTGAAAGATGATCCGGTCCTGATTGCTCAGGTCAGCCATGGTCGCTTACCGGCAAGTAGGTTTCGCCATGGCCGCGCGCGCAGGCTCGGTCAGGCGGCACGGGCGAGGGCCGCCTGGCGCGCCACATCGACGATCTTCAAATCTGCGTTGACCGTGCCCGTGCGGCCGTCTTCGAATTTCACCTGTGTCTCGATGTACTGCGAGGGTTTGCCCGCGTAGAGAGCGTCGATCAGCTCGGCGTATTTCTCCGCGATGAAGCCGCGCCGCACCTTGCGCGTGCGCGTCAGTTCGTCATCGTCCGGGTCGAGCTCCTTGTGCAGGATCAGGAACCGCTGTACCTGCGAGTCGGCGAGCGAGCCTTCGTTGGCAAGCTCGGCGTTGACTTTCTCGACGCAATCGCGGATGAGCTCGTATACCTCCGGCTTGGCAGCGAGATCGGCATATCCCGAGTAGGCGATGCCGTGCCGCTCGGCCCAATTCCCGACCGAGCCCATGTCGATATTGATGAACGCGCAAACCTTGTCGCGGGCGTTGCCAAAAGCCACCGCTTCCTTGATGTGCGGGAAGAACTTGAGCTTGTTCTCGATATAGTTCGGCGCGTACATCGCACCGGTGGTGAGTTTGCCCACGTCCTTGGCGCGGTCGATGATCTTCAGGTGCCCGTCTTCGTCGAAAAAGCCGGCGTCGCCGGTGTGGAAGTATCCTTGAGCATCCATCGATTCGGCGGTCGCGTCGGGCCGTTTGTAATACTCCTTGAGCAGCATCGGCCCGCGGACCAGCACTTCTCCGTTGTCCCCGATCCGAACCTCGACGCCGGGGGCGGGCTTGCCGACGCTGTCGAACTTGATCTCGCCGTCGGGCTGCAAGCAGACTGCGGCGCAGGTCTCGGTCGAGCCGTACAGCTGCTTGAGATTCACGCCGATCGAGCGATAGAAGCGGAACAGGTCCGGCCCGATCGCGGCGCCCGCCGTGTACGCGACGCGGATGCGGCTCATGCCGAGCACGTTGCGCAGCGGCCCGTACACCACCAGATTGCCGATCGAGTAGAGCGCCCTGTCGACGATGGACACCGGTCGTCCGTCGAGAATCTCGGAGCCGCAGCGCCGCGCAACGCCCGTGAAAAAGGCGAAGAGCCAGCGCTTGAGCGCGCTTGCGTCCTCCATCCGGATCATGACCTGCGTGAGCAGATTCTCGAACACGCGCGGCGGAGCGAAGTAGTACGTCGGCCCGATCTCGCGCAAATCGGTCATCACCGTTTCGCCCGACTCGGGGCAGTTGATCGTGAAGCCCGCAACCATCCATTGCGCGTACGAGAACAGATGATCCCCTACCCACGCCATCGGCAAATACGAAAGGATGTCCTCGTCGGCAGTCAGATGGTCGAAGGCTACGCCGCTCTTCGCCGCGTCGATGAAGGACATGTGAGTCTGGCACACGCCCTTGGGCTTACCGGTCGTTCCCGAGGTGTAGAGCATGATCGAGACGTCGTCCGGCCGGCCCTTGGCCACTTCGGCATCGAAGAACTCCGGATGCGCGCGATCGAATTCGCGGCCGATTTCGAGCAGGCGCTCGAAGCTTGTCACGCCCTCGTAGTTGCGGAGCCCTCGGGGGTCGTCATAGTAGATATGCTGCAGGGTCGGTACCTGCGACATCGCCTCGAGCACCTTGTCGACCTGCTCCTGGTCCTCGACCACCGCAAAGGCGATCTCGGCGTTGTTGAGCACGTAGACGAATTCCGCGGTCGGCGCGTCCTGGTACAACGGCACCGGCACGCCGCCCAGTGCCTGCGCCGCGGTCATCGACCAGTACAGCCGCGGCCGATTGTCGCCGATGATGGCGAGATGCATGCCGCGCTTGAACCCCTGCGCGGCAAGGCCGCATGCGAGCGCACGTACTTCCGCGGCGACCTGCGCCCAGGTCCAGGTTTGCCAGATGCCAAGGTCCTTCTCGCGGGTCGCGGGGCGAGTACCGCGTTCGGCGGCATGCTTCTGCAGCAGCCGTGGAAAAGTCATGCCGGCTGGATCGGGTGCGGGCATTATCGGAGCTCCTCCTGTCATTCGGGGCCGGCGCTGCGTCCCCCGGATCGCGCCGGCTCTATCGCGCCGCGGGCGTTCATGATACCCGCCGCCTGCCCCGGCGCAACGCCACCGCGACTGCCGACTGGCGACATCCTCTACTAAGGCGGTCTGCGCAGCTACGAGGCCTGGTCACCCCGACGTGCGACCGCCTCCCCCGGAGCGCCGGCCGGATCCTGCCGCGCACCGGGCCGCTGCAGCAGCGCGAGCGCCAGGAGCGCCGACGCGACCATGAGGAACAGGCTCACGGCGTTGAGTACCGGGCTCGCGCCTTCGCGCATGCGTCCGTACATCATGATCGTCAGCGGCGGGTCGGATCCGACGAGCATCAGCGTCGTATTGAAGTTCTCGAACGACATCAGAAACGCGATCGCTCCGGCCCCGATGAGGGCAGGCCGCAGATACGGGAACGTGATCGTGCGCAGCACTCCGGCGCGCGATGCGCCCAGGTTCAAGGCCGCTTCTTCCAGCGTCGTGTCAAAGCGCTTGAGCCGCGCAGCGATCATCAGTGTCGCGATCGACACGATGTACGAGAACTGACCGACGACGACCAGCGGCAATCCGGGGCGCAGAAACTCGAGCTCGATACCGATAAAATCGTTGGCAAACTGCGCCAGCCGGCTCGCGAACGCGAGGATCGATATGCCGAGGATCACGCCCGGGATCACCAGCGGCGCCAGCATGACGAGCGCGAGCAGCGACTTGCCCCGGAAGCGGGCGCGCTCGAGCAGGAACGCGTTGGCAGCTCCGGCCGCTACCGATAGCACGGTGACCCACGCGGCGACGATTGCGCTCGTCCCGATGCTCGCGAGCAGCGGACGGTCGGCGAACAGCCCGACGCGTCCGGCCCCGCCGACGAACCAGTCGGCGGTGAATCCGCGCCAGGGCGGCGCCGGATAGTTGGCGTCGTTGAACGCAAACACGGCGACGACAACGAGCGGCAGGAAGAGGAACGCAAAGAACCCTGCCACGTAAGCGCCGGAGGCGGCGCGTGCGAAGACCGATCGTGGCAGAGAATGAATCATGCCCGGCGCATCACTTCACCGAATCGCTGGCCGGTCAGCGCGAGGCCCAGCCAGACGATGGCCGTGGAGAGCATCAGCAGCAGAAAGCCGAACGCCGCGCCCTGCTCCCAGTTGAAGCGGGTGATGAACTGGGTGTAGATCTGCTCGGTGAACCACAGCGAATTCTTTCCCCCGAGCAGCGTCGGTGTCAGATAGTTGCCCAGGGTCAGCATGAACACGACGATCGAGCCGGCGGCGATCCCTGGCGCGGCATGGGGGATCACGATCTGGCGCAGAATCGACCATGCGTTGCCGCCCAGGTCGTACGCGGCCTCGATCAACGTGTCGTCCAGGCTTTCCAGCGCATTGGCCAGCGGCACGATCATGAACAGCAGCGACGTGTACACCAGCCCGACCAGGATGGTCGCGTCGTGATAGAGCATCTCGACCGGCTGCGCGGTGATTCCGAGCGCGACGAGAAAATGCGGCATGACGCCCGATTCACGCAGCAAAATCAGCCAGCCGAGCGTGCGCACCGTCTCGCTGACCCAGAACGGGATCAGGCATAGAACGAGCAGCACCGACTTGGCCTTTCCGCGTGCGATCTTGACGATGTACCACGCGGTCGGAAAGGCGATCAACAGCGTGCACGCCGTTGCCACGATCGACATGACCGCCGTGCGTACGAAGGTGTGCCAATACAGCGGCTCGTCGATGAACGTGCGGTAATTGGCGAAGCTGAACTCGTAGGTACGCGGCGCTACCCGCGCGCGCAGCGACAGCACCGCGAGGTCGACGTGCGGCAACACGATCAGGCCCAGCAGCCAGACGAGCGCCGGGGCGGACAGCAGGAAGAGCGCAAGCCGGGTGCGCGGCGCGGCGAGATCGACCTTCGATGTTTCTGTCATGCCCGGTTGACCTTGAAGCAGACGGCGCGCTGTGGATCGAAGCCGAAGACTATTTTCTCGCCTTCGCGCAGATCGGCGAACCGTCCGGTCTGCGGCAGCGCGACACGAAACTCGGCACCCGTGCGCTCCTCGCGCAGGAGCACCGCCGAGTTCGCACCGTCGAACAGCAAGCTCTCCACGCGGCCCCCGAAACGCTGCGCGAGTGCGGCGAGCTCCGCCGCATCGCGCGCAAGGCTGACCACTTCCGGGCGGACGAACGCTTCGATCGCGTCGCCGGCGGCGATCGGGTCCGAAGGGCGCGCCTGAACCGTCAATCCCTGCGCGGTCTCGAGCTCGACGAACTGCTCGTCGGCTCGGGCCGCCAGCCCGGCCAGACGATTGTTGGTGCCGACGAAGCCGGCGACGAACGGCGTCCGCGGCTGGTAATAGAGCTCTTGCGGCGTGCCGACCTGCTCGAACCGCCCGGCGCTCATCACGGCGACGTGGTCGGACAATACCAGCGCCTCGGACTGGTCGTGCGTGATGTATACGAACGTCGTGCCGAAGTCCGCCTGTAACTGCTTCAACTCGATTTTCATGTGCTCGCGGAGCTTGAGATCGAGCGCCCCCAGCGGCTCGTCGAGCAGGAGTAGCGTGGGCTCGAGCACGAGGCTTCGCGCGATCGCCACGCGCTGCTTCTGTCCGCCGGAGAGCTGGTCGATGCGCTTGGCTTCCGCGCCGGGCAAGCCGACTCGCTTGAGCATCGTTGCGACGCGGTCGCGGATCAACGGCTGCGCGACGCGCCGGCGGGCGAGTCCGTAGCCCACGTTGTCGCCGACCGACATCATCGGGAACAGCGCAAGGTGCTGGAACACCATGTTGACCGGCCGGCGGTTGGGCAGCACGCCTCCCATCGAGCGGCCGCCTATGCGCACCTCACCGGAGTCCGGCTCGAGAAATCCCGCGATGAGCCGAAGCAGCGTGGTCTTGCCACAGCCGGAAGGTCCGAGAATCGAAAAGAAACTGCCGCGTGCCACCGCAAGCGACAGCGTGTCGACCGCGAGATGCGCGCCGTACCGCTTGCTGACCCGATCGACTTCGAGGTCGAGGTCCGGCGTCGCCATTGGACTTGTCGTAACGCGACGCGCCCTCGCCTCCGTCACCAGGCGAGGGAACGCGTACGTCGACGGTGCGTCAGTTCGCCGCCTTCGCGCGGTCGAGCACCTTGCCTTCGATGTCCTCGATCCCGGCCGGCACTGCGGGATACCACTTGATGTTCTTCAGCGCCGCTTCGGGGAAGCTCTTCGCGAACTGCGCTTTGAGTTTGGCGTCCATCAGCTGGTCGGCACCCTTCGCCGCGGTGAAATTGCCTGCTGACGTCGCCACTTTGGCGGCGATCTCCGGCCGCATGTTGAAGTTGATCCAGGCATAAGCCGCCGCGTCATTGCGGCCCTTTGCCGGCAGCGCGTAGGTATCGATCCAGCCGAGTGCGCCCGATTTGGGCGCGATGAACTGGATGTCCGGGTTCTCGCTGTTGAGCTTCCAGCCGCCGGTGTCCCACATCATGGCCGCAACGACTTCGCCGTTGCGCATGCCGTTCAGCAACTGGTCCTTGTTGTCCCAGAAGAACTTCAGGTTCGCCTTGCACGCGGCGAGCTTCTTCCCCATTTCGTCCATCAACGCGCTGTAAGCCTTTGGATCGCCGTACAGCGCGAAGGGATCCTTGCCGCTGGCGAACGCCAGCGCGAGGAGCGTCGGCCGCTTCAAGCGCACGCTGGTCTTGCCCTTGTATTCGGCAGCGCACAGATCCGGGTAATCGGCCACCTTGCCGGCGGTCTTCGTGTTTACGACGAGCCCGTCCGTGCCCCAGAGGTGCGGAAGCCCGTAAACCTTGCCGTCGAGGGTCGTATTCTTCTTGGTTGCATCGAGCATCGACGGAATGAACAGGTCGGTCTTGATCTTGCTCATGTCGAACGGCTTGTAGATGCCGAATTCCTGCTGCGGTCCGACGATGCGGTCCTGCGACGGCTGCGCAAGGTCGAACCCCGCGCCGCCAGTAGCGCGCAGCTTGGAGATCATTTCTTCGTTGTTCGACAACGTTACTTCGACGTCGATGCCCGTTTCCTTCTTGAACTGCGCGACGACATCCGCCGGAACGTAGTCGGCCCAGGTGATGATCTTCAGCTTGTTGTCCTGCGCGAGCGCGGTGGTGGCGAGGCCGATGGCGGCCAAGCCCGCGGTCAGCATGGCCAGTAGATAGCGTGACGGTTTCATGACGATCTCCTCGTAGCGGTGGCGCGGCCGCCTGTCGCGGATGCGACGAAGCCGTAGGGAAAGCTTACCGCAAAGTCGTTGCACATGTACGGCGACGCCCGAGCGGGCACATGTTGGTCGTGGCGCTCTTCTTTGTCGCGCGCAGCGGCCTCCTTGCATCCGACGCCGTGAACGTCCCGACACCGTGTCGGCCGCTGCGACCACTCGCGGACGCTCGACCCCCGCAAGCGGGGACCCCCCTACTGCACTTTGATTCCAGCCGCCTTGACCACTTTCGCCGAATCGGCGATTTCGGCATCCACGAACTGCTTGAATTCGGACGGCGTCATCGGCATCTGCTCGGCGCCCAACGCGGCGAAGCGCTCCTTCACGTCCGAGGATTGTGCGACTGTTCGGACGTCGCGCGCGATCTTGTCGACGACGTCGGTCGGCGTCCCCGCAGGCGCGAACATGCCGACCCAGAGCGAATAGTCGAATCCCGGCAGTCCCGCCTCCGCGACCGTCGGCACATTGGGAAGCGCGCTCGAGCGCTTGGCGGTGCTGACCGCCAGCGCGACGAGCTTCCCGTCGCGCACGAACGGCAATGCGGCCGAGATCGGCGAGAAGAAATACGTGACGCGTCCGGCGATCGTGTCGGTCAGTGCCTCGGGCGTGCCCTTGTACGGTATGTGCACGACGTCGATGCCGGCGGCGAGCTTGAACTTTTCGCCGTTGATGTGCGTGCCGCTGCCGTTCCCGGCCGAGCCAAAATTGAGCTGCCCCGGCTTCTGCTTCGCCTGCGCAATGAGCTCGGCGACGGTCTTCATGCCCGCAGACGGCGCGACCACGAGGACATTTGGCTGCCCGCCCAGCGGGACGACGTCGATGAAATCCTTGACCGTGTCGTACGGCAGGCTCGGATAGATCGACGGGTTGTACGCCTGCGCCGCGGAGTGTACGAGCAGCGTATAGCCGTCCGGAGCCGCCTTCGCCACGACCGCGGCACCGATCGTTCCGCCCGCTCCGGGCCGATTGTCGACAACGACCGGCTGACTCCACATCTCGGAGAGTTTCTGGCCGAACGTTCGCGCCAGGATATCGGTCGCGCTGCCCGCCGTGAACGGGACCACGACGTGTACCGGCTTGTTCGGATAGCCCTGGCCGAGCGCAGCAGACGCCCAGAGGATCGTCAGTAGCGCAGTCAATCGTCCTAGTTTCATGCTGTCTCCTCCAATCGTTGCGTCCTATTCGCGCGAACTGCCGTAGCCTGGGTTGAGCGCGAAGCGCGAAACCCGGGACAGCGTCCATTGCGATCGTCGCTCCCGGGATTCGCCCGGACCGAGTCCTGGCTCATCCCGGGCTACGTCCCTTATACCCACCGTGTCAGATCACGCGCTCACCCGAGCCCATCGCTGACAGGCACATTCTCGGGCTCGAGTTTCAGCCCCGAAGCTTCAGCCTGGAGCAGCAGCAGCTGCGCGAAGTCCTCCTCGGTCATACCGCGTCCGATCAGCGTCTGGACAATGTCGCGCGTGAGCGAAGCGAGCGGCATCGGCACCTCGAAGTGCCGGCCGGCGTCCAGCCCAAGGTCGAGATCCTTGCGCAGGAGCTGCGGCGTGAACGTGACCTTGAAGTCGAGATTGACGAAGGCCGGGGTCTTGTAGCGCGAGAAAGTCGAGCCCATCACGCTCTGGTTGATGAAGGCGAGAAACGCGTGCCTCGGCACCCCCGCCTTCTGCGCGAGCACGGTGATCTCGGCCAGGGATTGCGTGACCACGCCCAGGAACACGTTGTGGCAGATCTTGACGATGCGTGCGAGCTCGCCCTCGCCGACGTAGCTCGCCGCGGGTGCGATTATCTTGAGAACAGGCAGCGCGGCGTCGAATGCGGCCTTGGGTCCCGAGCAGACGAATGACAGACGGCCCGCCCTTATCACCTTGGCGTTGCCGGACACCGGCGCCGCGAGCATCTCCACGCCGCGTTCCCCGAGCAGGCGCCGCAGCTCGGCCGAGCCTTCGAGCGAGATCGACGAGCATTCGATCAGCAGGCGCGGGACGCGGCGCGGATCGGACAGCAGGCCGCCCGGTCCGGCGACCACTTCCTTGACGTCGTCCCAGGTCGATACCATGCAGAATACGATGTCGCAGGCGGCAAGGTCGGGCAGCGCCGACGCAATCTTCGCGCCCTGCGCAGAGAGCGGCTCGGCCTTCGACCGGGTGCGATTCCATACCGTGAGATCGGCGCCGCCCTTCGCGAGCCGCTCCGCCATCGCGTAGCCCATGCGGCCGATGCCGATCCAGCCGATGCGGTCGTAGCGCATGGACGATGTTCCGGTTGCCGCCACTAGGCCCCCGTACCGAACGGCAGATCGATCGCGAACAGCCAGCGGCCGTCGGGTTGTCGGCGTACGACCTCGACGCTCTGACCTGTCATGTTGGCCGGCTTGCCGTCGGTTCCGGTCATCGACAACTCCCACTTCGCGCTGACCACGGCGAGCTCTCCCGCCTGCGCCACCAGGCGCGGAGTCAACGACATGCGCGGCTTGCCTGCCAGAAAGCCCGCCAGCGCCTCGCGGATCGCCGCGGTGCCGGTGACGAGCTTGTCGGGCATGGGCGCGAGCGTGGCTTGCGGCTCGTAGAGCGCCACCAGCGCGTCGAGTTTGCCTGCGTTGAGCGCTTCGGCGAACAGGCGGTCGATATCTTCGGGTGTTTGGGCAGACATGGTTTCTCCTTCAGTCAGAACCGATTTGCGTCACCGGGATCGCGCCCGAATCGTCCGCTCCTGCGGCGAACCGGCTAATACGGATTGGCGATCGGCAGCTCCTGCGCCGGGTAGAGCGAGATCACCTGCGGCCCGCTCGGCGTGAGGATGACCTCTTCCTCGATCCGCGCAGCGGAAATGCCATCGGTCGCCGGGCAGTACGTCTCGACCGCGAACACCATGCCGGCCTTGAGCTCGATCGGCTCCTTGAGCGAATTCAGGCGCGAGACCAGCGGCCGCTCGTGCAATCCGAGCCCCAGACCGTGGCAGAAGTTCAAGCCGAACGCTTCCATCTCGGTGGCGAAACCGATCTCCTGCGCCTTCGGAAACGAACGGGCAATCTTGTCGGTGGTCACGCCGGGCTTGAGCAGATCGATCGCGCGGTCCATCCATTCGCGCGCTCGCCGGTACGCGGTTCGCTGCGCGGCCGTGGCGCGGCCGACATTGAACGTGCGGTAATAGCACGTGCGATAGCCCATGAACGACTGGATGATGTCGAAGAATGCCTGGTCACCCGGGCGGATCAGCCGATCGGTGAAGTTGTGCGGATGAGGACTGCAGCGCTCGCCGGAGATCGAATTGATCGCCTCGACACAGTCGCTGCCCATCCCGTACAGGCGCGCCGTTGCGAGCGCGACGATCTCGCTCTCCCTCACCCCGGGCTTGAGCGCCTCCGCGATATCCTGGTAAACGCCGTCGACCATCGCCGCGGACATGTTGAGCAGCGTCAGCTCGTCGATGTTCTTGACCTCGCGCGCTTCGAGCAGCGTTTGCTGGCCGTCGCGCACCTCGATCCCGAGCTTCTGCAATTCGAAGAGCATCGGCGGCTCGACGACATCGAGCCCGAGCGGCATCGATCCGACGCCTTCGGCGTCGAGCAGCGCCTTGATCTCGCGTGCCGCCTCGCGGAAGAGCGCGCCGTCGCCGCCGACCGCGCCGCGCAAGCCGAGCAGCCCGGCGCGGCAATGATCGTGTTGCAACCACGGCGCGTGCAGGCGATGATGCTTCGCCGCCGAGCCGAAGTCCCAGATGTACGGATCCCCGTTGCCGGTCAGGAGCGCGTAACGCGTGAGCTTGTCGCGCGCCCACTCCCCGATCACCGTGCTCGTGATGTAGCGGATGTTGTGCTGGTCGAAGCAAAGCAGCGCGCCGAGGCCCGAGTGCGCGAGGGCCGCGCGCGTACGTCCGAGGCGGTACTCGTGCAGGCGCCGGAAATCGACGCGCTCCTCGAAATCGACTTGCGTATGCCCAGGCGCCTGCAGCGGACGATCCCAGCGGTGATGCGGATCGACGTCGTCGGGACGAACGACCCGAGGCTCGGCAGATTTTTTCTTCGCCATCTTCGATTCCTGGCCTGTGCTCCGAATTGCGTAGCCCGGGTTGAGGCCTCAGGCCGATACCCGGGGCCATCGTCGGAACTCCGGAATTTCCCGGGATTCGCTCCGCTCACCCCGGGCTACGATCATGTCAGCGCTTGCCGAATGCCTTCTCGTAGTAGCCGAGGTCGACATACTTCATCGGATCGGTCAGCGCCTTCTGCGGAGTAGCGTATTTGGTGCGAAGCTCGAGCACGGTTCTGATGCCTGCCGCGTCGAGCGCGAGGTCGCGTGCAAGGCCTCCCTTGTCGGCGAGCAGCAGGTCGTAGGACTGCCTCGCCCACGCGGGTGTCATGTCGCGGATATTGGCGATCAGCAACGCTTCCGCGACATCGCGGTTCTTGCGGTCGTAGAGCCAGTCGGTCGCGCTCTTATAGGCGCGCAGGAAGCCGACCAGCGCGGCCTCGTGATCGCGAGCCCAGCTGCGGCGCGCGTAGCCCGCGGTGCCCTGATACGCCCCAAGCGATTCGGCGCTCGCAAGCACGACGAAGCCGCGGTCGCGCGCGAGCAGCTCGAATGGCGTGCGAAGCAGCGTCGCGTCGTGCTTGCCCGCGATCAGGTCGCGGTAGCGATTGGCGGTGCCGCCCGCGCGGACGAACGTCACGTCCTTTTCCGCCAACCCGCCGCGGAAGACGAGCTCGCGCAGGACGAATGCGAGGCCGGTGGTCATCGCGTCGACCGACAGTGTGCCGCCCTGGAGTCCCGCGACGTCTTTGATGCCCGGGCGCGCCACGATCGAAAAGAATCCGCCGTCGCCGCCCATGAACGCGAACAGGTCGGGATTGTCGGCGATCTTCGCTTCGCCTTGGCCTTCCTGGTAAGCGATCAGGTTGTCGATCGTCGCCAGCGCGATGTCGAACTTGGCGTCGAGAAGCGCGGTGACGAGGAACGCTGAGGAGGGCGTATAGGTAAGCTGCACCGAGACGCCGTTGGCTTCGAAAAAGCCCTGCCGTTGCGCGGCCCAGACGGGCAGGTTCCAGCCTCCGTCGAAGGAGATGACGCGGAGCGGCGCCAGCGTCGGCACCGGCGCCTGCGCATCCGCGGCGACGGCGGCGATCCAGGCGACAAACGCGACGGCGAACGCGCGGCAACGCATCACTTACTCCTCGTGCGCGGTGCTGTCCTTGACCGCCGCGCCAGAGGCGATTAAATCACAACGGCGCGCACGCCGCGCGATCGAGGGCATGCGCGGCACTCACGCCGCGGTTCCCGCACGCGGACGCACGCGGCTGGCGCGCCGCGGCGGATTGGCCGCCAAGCCTGCGATGATGGTATCGACGAGGCCCGGCGCACGCGCTTCCAGATCGTAAGCCTCCTTGTCGAGCACCCACGCGCGCATGATTCCGCTGACGTACGCGTGCAGAAGGCGCGTTGCGAGAGCGGTGTCGGTATCGGCAGGCAGTTGCCCGCGCGTGACTGCCTGTTCCAGGATGCTCTCGACGTTCGACAGGCAGTCGCATCGGTCGCGCTCCTGGCGCCCGGCGATTTCCGCCAGCTCGCCGGTCATTTCGGTCTTGTGGAAGATCACCTCGAAGACCGCCTGAGCGCGCGGATCCGTCGCCAACCGGGTCAGTGCCAGGACCGCGACTGCACGCACCGCCCCCAGCGGATCGTCGTGCGCTTTCCCCCCAGCTTCGACGAGCATCGCGTCGAGCGGCAAGGTTGCGCGTTCGCACATCGCGCCGAACAGGTCCGCCTTGTCTCTGAAGTGCCAGTACACTGCTCCGCGCGTCACGCCGGCGGCAGCCGCCACCTCGGTCAAAGACGTTTTTGCCACCCCCCGCTCGCGAAATACCCGCTCGGCGGCGTCGAGCAGTTGCTCTCGCGTAATGGCGGCCTCACCTTTGGTCTTACGGACCATTTGAACTTCCAAGTCCGGGATTTTGCAACCTGAACGCCGTTCAGCGAACGCCGTTCCAAGGCTTTACAAACATGCATGATTGTATGTATTCTAGGAATTATCCGCAAGTTGCACCGCAATAACCCGCGCGTTTCAGAACCAAGGAGTCGATCATGCGCACCGCCTTTTCCAGTTCTCGTTTTGCGGCGGCGCTCGCCCTCGCCAGTGCCCTCGCCGCCTGTGGGCAGTCACAGCAGCACGCGGGCTTCGGCGGGTTCCCGCCGGCGGAGGTTACGGTGCAGGTTATTGCGCCGCACAATTTCCCGGTGGCCTTTGAATACGTCGGGCAGACGCTGGGCTCCAAGGACGTCGAGGTGAGGGCCCGGGTGACCGGAATCATCGAGAAGCGCCTCTACCAGGAGGGCGCGCCTGTCAAGGCGGGTCAGCCGCTGTTCGTTATCGACCCCAAGCCATATGCGGCACAGGTCGCGGCGGCCGAAGCCGATCTCGTCAAGGCCCAGGCGCAGAAGGCGCAGGCCGACCGCGAGCGGGCGCGGCTCGCTCCGCTCGCCGAGCGCAAGGCAATCGGCCAGAAGGAAGCCGACGATGCGGCATCGAACGCCGATCTTGCCGCCGCCGCGGTGCAATGGGCGCGTGCCAAACTCGACGAGCTCAAGCTCAACTGGGGCTATACCAAGGTCGTCGCACCGATCTCCGGTCTTTCCAGCCGCGCCATGAAGTCCGAAGGCAGCCTCGCCACCGCCAACGACACGCTGCTGACGACGATCTCCCAGACCGACCCGATCTGGGTGGGATTCAACATCTCGGAGAACGAGCAGCTGCGGTTGAGTCAGGCGGTCGCCGCCGGGCGCCTTGTGCTGCCCAAGGACAACGGCTACGACGTTACGATCAAGCTCTCCGACGGGTCCGTCTTTCCCCGCCGGGGCCGTATCAACTTCGCCGACACGCGCGTCAATCCGTCGACCGGCACATACGAAATGCGCGCCGAGGTCGTCAATCACGACGCCGCCCTGAAGCCCGGTCAGTTCGTACGGGTGGTGCTGCGCGGGGCAGAGCGCAAAGACGCGCTGGCCGTGCCGCAGGTAGCGGTTCTCGATGGGCCACAGGGAAAGTTCGTGTACGTCGCCGCCAAGGACAAGGATGGCAAGGACGTCGCGCAACCCCAGCCCATCGTCCTCGGCGACTGGGTCGACGCCGATGGCGGCAATCTCTTCGTCATCGATTCTGGCCTCAAGGCCGGCGATAACGTGATCGTCAACGGCGTCGCGCGGCTCCAGCCGGGCGGTCCGATCAAGCTCGCCACCTCCGCGCCCCCACCACCCGGGGCGCCCGCGGGCAGCCCCACCAAGACTGGCAACTCCACCGCGCCGAAATAAGCGCAAGGGCAACTACGCATGTTCTCGCGCTTTTTCATCGATCGTCCCCTGTTCGCGGCGGTCATCTCGACGTTCATCGTGCTCGCCGGCCTCGCGTCGATGCGCTCGCTCCCGATCGCACAGTATCCGGAGATCGCACCGCCCGTGGTGACCGTGCAAGCGGTGTATCCGGGCGCCTCCGCGCAAACGCTGGAGCAGACAGTCGCATCGCCGATCGAGAACGCGATCAACGGCGTGCCGAACATGATCTACATGAACTCCAGCTCGGCATCGAACGGCACGGTGCAGATCCAGGTCACGTTCGAGATCGGCACCAACGTCGACATCGCCGCGGTCAACGTCAACAACCGGGTGAAGCAGGTCGAGCCGCGGCTGCCCGAGGAAGTGCGGCGCCAGGGCGTCACCGTCGAGCGCGGCAGCTCGTCGTTCCTGCAGGTGCTCGCGTTCTACTCGCCCGACGGACGCTTCGACGACCTGTTCACCTCGAACTACGTGACTCTGAATGTGCTCGATCAGTTGAAGCGCCTTCCCGGCACGACCAACGTCCAGATCTTCGGCGCGCATGATTACGCCATGCGCGTCTGGGTCAAGCCGGACCGGCTCGCGCAGTTGAAGCTTTCGCCGGCCGATGTCGTCGCAGCGTTGAACGAGCAGAATGCGCAGTTCGCCGCAGGTAAGGTCGGGCAGTCTCCAATCGATCAGAAGCAGGACCTGGTCTACACGATCACGACGCGCGGCCGGCTCTCCGATCCCAAGGAGTTCGAAAGGATCATCGTCCGCGCCAACCCCGACGGCTCGATCGTGCGTCTCTCAGACGTTGCGCAGGTTGAGCTGGGCTCGAAGGATTACGAGTTCATCGGCCGTGTCAACGGCAAGCCTTCCACGCTGGTCGGCATCTTCCTCTCACCGGGAGCGAACGCGCTCGACGTCGCCGGGAGCGTCAAGCAGGAAATGACGCGGATGTCTGCGCGCTTCCCCGAGGGGCTGACCTACAGCATTCCCTACGACACGACGCGCTTCGTCGAGGTGTCGATTCGCGAGGTGCTGAAGACGCTGGGCCTGGCGATGGTGCTGGTGTTCCTGGTCGTCTACCTGTTTCTGCAGAGCTGGCGCGCCGCCTTTATCCCGTTCGCCGCGGTGCCGGTATCGCTGATCGGCACGTTCGCCGGCATCTACATGCTCGGCTATTCGATCAACACGCTCACGCTGTTCGCGATGGTGCTCGCGATCGGCATCGTGGTCGACGACGCGATCATCGTGCTGGAGAACGTCGAGCGGATCATGCGCGAGGAAGGGCTGGCGCCCCGCGATGCGGCGATCAAGGCGATGCGCGAGGTGACCGGACCGATCATCGCCATCGTGCTGACGCTGACGGCAGTGTTCGTGCCGATCGCGTTCCTGGGCGGGCTGACCGGCGAGCTCTACCGCCAGTTCGCGGTGACGATCGCGATCTCGGTGATCATCTCGGGAGTGGTCGCGCTGACGCTTTCCCCGGCCCTTTCGGCGTTGCTCCTGCGCCCGCATGAAGCCCCGAACAAGTACTTCGCCGCGTTCAACCGCTGGTTTACCGCCGTCACCCACCGCTACAGCGACGGCGTGGTGTGGATGCTCCGGCGCGGCGTGATCGGGGCGGTGCTCTTCCTCGGCATGGTCGCACTCACGATCGGGCTGTGGCATTTCACGCCGAGCAGCCTCGTGCCGGACGAGGACCAGGGCTGGTTCTTCACGACGGTCATCCTTCCCGACGGAGCGACATTGCAGCGCACCGACAAGGTCGTGGCCGAAGTCGAGAAAGTGATCCGCTCCAATCCGGCCAACGCGTACGTGATCGCGTTCACCGGCTTCGACTTCCTGGGCGGCGGCTTCCGCAACAACGCGGCATCGATTTTCGTGACGCAGACCCCGTGGGATGACCGCAAGCTCACCACGCCGCAGCTCGTCGGCGAGATCTACGCCAAGACCGGCGGCATCAAGGAAGCGCTGATACTCGCGTTCAATCCGCCGCCGATCTTCGGGCTCGGCACCGCGGGCGGCTTCGAGTTCTATATCCAGAATCGCGGCGACGGCGGCGCCAAGCGCATGTCAGAAGTCACGCAGGCGTTCCTCGCCCGCGCCAGCAAGGATCCGCAGCTCGGATTCACGCAGACGCTGTGGCGCGCGACGGTCCCGCAGCTTTCCGTCGACGTCGACCGCGAAAAGGCGAAGACCCTCGGCGTGCCGATCTCAGATGTCTACAACGCGCTCGCCGCGACGCTCGGCAATTACTACGTCAACGACTTCAACAAGTACGGGCGAGCTTGGCAGGTGCTGATGTCGGCGGCTCCCGATTACCGCAACCGCCCGGACGACATCGGCGCGGTGTACGTGCGCTCGGCGAAGGGAGAGATGATCCCGTTGTCGTCGCTCGCGACCGTTCGCTATTCGTCCGGGCCGGACGCGCTGGACCGCTTTAACAACCTGCCCGCGGTGAAGATCATCGGCCAGGCCGCGCCGGGAATCAGTTCCGGCCAGGCCATCGCGCGCGTTGAGCAGATCGCGCAGGAAGTGCTGCCGACGGACTTCAGCTACGACTGGGGCGGCACGTCGTACCAGGAGAAGAAGTCGAGTGGTGCGTCTACGTTCGCGCTGGGCCTCGCCGTGGTCATGGTGTTCCTGATCCTGGCAGCGCAGTACGAGAAGATGTCGCTGCCGTTGTCGGTGCTGCTGGCGCTGCCGTTCGGGACTTTCGGCGCGCTCGCCGCGACCTGGCTGCGCGGGCTCAACAACGACGTCTACTTCCAGATCGGGCTGGTCACGCTGCTCGGTCTCGCGGCCAAGAACGCTATTCTGATCGTCGAGTTCGCGGTGCTGAAGACGCACGAGGGCCTGAGCCCGTCGGCGGCCGCAATCGAGGCCGCGCGTCTTCGCTTCCGGCCGATCCTGATGACTTCGCTCGCGTTCATTCTCGGCGTGCTGCCGCTCGCGATCTCCACCGGCGCAGGTGCCGGGGCGCGGCACTCGACCGGGACCGGCGTCATGGGGGGCATGATCGCGGCGACATTCCTGGCCATCTTCTTTGTACCGCTGTTCTACCGCGTCATCGTCGAGCGGAAGCTGATCGAACGGCGCAGCCACGACGAATTGCTCGACGAAGTGAAGCATCTACGCAATGTGCAGCATCTCAGACCGCACACGCCCGGCCACCCACCGCTCGCCGCGCACGGAGACGATCATGCGTAAGACCGCCGTCGCACTCGCGCTCGCCGCGTCGATTTTCATCGTCGCGGGTTGCACGACGACCCCGACCGCGCCGCCAGCCCTCGACCTCCCGGCGGGCACTGTCAACGATCCAGCGCTCGAGCGCTGGTGGACGGCGTTCACGGACCCGACACTTGCCGCGCTCATCGACGAGGCACTGGCGCACAATCTCGATCTGCGCGCGGCGATCGCGCGCATCGATCAGGCGCGAGCGCAAGTGAAATTGGCGCAGAAGGACCTCTACCCGACCGTCGATCTCGACGTCAACGCCAGTCGCACCAAGGCGAGCGAAGTCGGTCCCTTTCCGCTGTTCCCGGGCGTTCCGGCGACCACCAACGATTTCCGCGTCGGTCTGAACGCTTCGTACGAGGTCGATCTGTGGGCGAAATACCGTACGGCCACGCGCGCCGCGCAGGACGACCTGCTGGCCTCACGCTACGCGCGGGAGACGGTGCGCACGGTCGTCGCCGCCGATGTTGCGCGTACGTACTTCCAGCTGCTCGCCGCCGACGCCCAGCTCATGCTTCTCGAAGACACGCTCAAGTCGCGTAACGAGACGGTCACGCTGCAGCAGGACCGCTATCAGGCCGGCGTGATCGGCGATTACGATCTTGCGCAGGCAGAGGCGGAGCGCGCGGCGGTCGCGGCGGACATCGCCGTCGCGACGCGCGCGGTCGCACAGTACGAA
>JALYSM010000052.1 GCA_030854785.1 Pseudomonadota bacterium | reverse complement strand
CATGGGAAGATGCCTTGCCTCCCCGACATTGAAGCAAGCGTCAATAATGGCCAGCGCGCTTGCGGCCATCGGCAGCGCGCCAAGCATTGCGATGGCGGCTGCGCGAAATACGTTGTGCATCTGTAGTCGTCGGCTATGAATAGAAGGTGCGTCGACGCTATCGGAAAAGAACGCGCGCCGCAACTGTCTCCGGGCGGCGACACTGTGCGCGGCAACGAGCGCGGGCTACGCGAATCAAGCGATTAGCCGGTCGCCGTTGCCAACGTGCCCCCCACGTGCAGGTCCTGATCCATCCACACGTGCGGCAGCCCGAACTCAGCGAGCCACGCGGGCCCGCGCTCCTCCATTAGTGTCGCGATCGTCGTCGCGCTGCCGGCGACCACGCACTCGTCGGCGACCACCGACACTGCGGCGAGCCCGCGCACCGGCATTCCGGTACGCGGCGAGAGGATGTGGCTGTAGCGCCGGCCGTCGATTTCGATGAAGCGTTCGTAGTCGCCGCTGCTCGCAACCGAGCCGTGGACGAGATCGATCGTCGCCATCACCGCGTCAGGATGCCGTGGATGCTGGATGCCGACGATCCACGGCGCGTCGTCAGGATGCGGGCCGATGATCTTGATGTCGCCGCCGAGATCAATTAGGCCGTGCTTGAAGCTCGCCTCCGCGCAGATCACCGCGGCGCGGTCCGCAGCGTATTCCTTGACCACGCCACCGAAGTCGAGCTCCATTCCCGCTGCACCGAACGCGAGCCGCGGTTGGCGCCAGCGGACTTTGCTCCAGCCGACCCGCGCGCGCAAGGCTTCCAGCAGGGCCGGCTCCGGCAGCGTCTTGCGATCCGAGCTCCAGGCTTCGCGCAGCACGCCCGAAGTGATGTCGAACAGGCCATCGCTCTGCTCGAAGCACGTCGCGGCGTAGTCGAGAAGCGCTGCGGTTTCGGCGTCGACGTCGATCGTGCCCCCGGCGGCCGCTGCGCGGTTGATCTCCGCGGTGATGCTGTCGGCACGATAGCGCGAGTACTTCGCATCCAGGCGGCGCACATCGGCGATCGCGGTCTGCGCGCAGGCCGATGCACTCGCCTCGTCGCGAGCGTAGAGCCGGACCTCGCAGCGCGAGCCCATGGCCGGGAAAGGAAACCGAAACAAAGCGAGCATGGGTAAGCCCGTCTCGGTGAAGACGAGGCGGAGATCTGCCCTACGCCCTGGAGCGCAAGGAGTTCCAGAATGCGCGCGGCGACAGAACGCGCATCTGCTCTATTTTCGCCACTTGCTGAATCGCCGCATCGCCGGTTACGAAAACGTCGGCTGCGCCGGCGATTGCTTGCCCGAGAACACGAGCATCGTCATCATCCACGGCCGCGATGACCTGTGGGGCGGACTCGACCAATATACCGCCGTGTTCCCGAAGGAACTCGTCGATCTCGTCGCAGCGCGCAGCCGGAAGCTTGATCTTCTGACGTAACGCTCTCCGCAGTTCCGCGAGGACTTGAGCTCCGACTACCAGTTCATGTTCGAGCAAAATCAGTTCAAATAGGTCTGCGCACAGACCCCGGGAAGCGAAAGCGCTGACGAGGACGTTCGTGTCGAGAAAAATCCTCAAGAGAGGGCCTTGAAGACATCCTCATCGGTGAGCAAGCCCTGCGCTTCAGCGAAAGGCAGCGTTCGCCGGCGCAACTCGCGAAATCGGGCAACGGCGATCTGGCGCTTGAGCGCTTCACGGGCCAGTTCGCTCTTGCTGCGTCCCGTGGTCTTGGCGAGGCGGTCGAGCGCCCTCTCCAGCTTCTCGTCGAGGCGAATCGTAAGCGTAGTCATGCGTGTCCGCTCCATGTACGACAATGTCGTACAACTGTAACACACCTTCAAGAGACGAGCGAGTCGTTGCCGGCGAGCGAGGCTTACGTCCGCCACCTCCAGCGCATGTAGTGCGCGCACAGCGAGGCCAAAAGCTTGGAGGTGTCGCTTAGAACCGCGCCTGCAAGGTCACCAGGTAAAGACTCCAGAGGTAGTCATCGGCGTCGATGCCGGTGCCGCCGGAGCGCAGCCCCACACGACGATACGAGCGTTCGGCGGCGAGCTGCACGCTAAAATTCGGCGTTAGTTGCTTGGTCACGCCGGCGAGCCAGGCGATCGACCCGAATCCCGCCAGGCGATAGTCGCTGCTGTGCACATCCCCCGGCGTCGTTAGAAACAGCGGCGCGTAAAAATCGGCGCTGGATTGGGTGTAATAGCGCGCCCCGGCGTTTACGAGCCATTCGCCGGGCAGCTCCTTCTTCCACTGCAACTCGAGCGCGCCCGAGTGCATACCCCAGTTGTCGGTGGAGAGACTGCCAACCGCCTGCAAAGCCGAATCGATCGCCGGCACGAACGTCAGATACTTTACGGTCGCCGCGGTCTGCCGCCGCCGACCCGGCCGCGCATCGGGCAGGAGGCCACCGCTTTGCACGAAGACCAGCTTGTACGGATCGGAGAGAAATCCGTTGCTGTACGAATATTCGAGCGACAGGGCGACGAGCGAGCGCTCGTCGATGATCTGCGTGACACCGGCGAAGAAATCGCGCTTGATGCGGGTGCGGAAGGCGTCGGGCGCGTCGTGGCTCGACACGCCGTCGTTGGAAAACGCAAAGCCTGCCGCCAGCGTCGTACTCTTCCGGTTGAGCTCCCGCTTGCCTTCGAGACTGGTCCACGTCGATTTGTAGTCGTTCTCCTTCGACCAGCCCTGCCGCAGCGTCAGCAGGTTGTCGCCGAGAGAGGCGCTGGCCCCGATGTCGCCAGCCTTGCGGTTGTCGAACACCGACGCTCCGGTCAGCACTTGCTGTGCCTTGCCGCCCGGCCCGGGCGCGTTGAACACCGGCGACGCGCCGCTCATGAGATCCTGGATGACGTTGGCCTTGAGTTGGAAGGCTTCGCCTATCGGCACCGCCGCGCTGGCCTGGTTGACGCGCACATTCATGCGGCTGCCGCTCTCGCTGTATTCCAGGTGCGTAGCTTCAATGCCCCACGGATTCTCGCCTGGTGCGTCGGCAGCACGTGCGTGCACGCCCGGAAGCGCCATCGCGGCGGCCGTCAGCGCGGCCAGACGATTGCTCAAGGGGCGACCTCCTCGACAACTCAACGCGGCATGTTTTGCTGCGTTTCGGCCGCTAATTGCAGCCACAACCGCCCCCGCCGACGCCGGTCGCCGCCGCGCCACCCTCCTTGGCGCTGTACGTGCGTAGCTTTTGCGCCGTCTCGTGTGCGGCATCCTCCGTCGCCATCACGGGCTTCGCCAGCGTGCCGCGCTCCCAGGGCTGCACGGTCGCGCAACCCACGCTCGCGAGCAGCGCCATGCCGACGCCGGCCACCATGATCAGCCCTGCCGCGCGTGTCATTGAGTCCCGCCCAGAGCGTCGAGAAGCTGCTGGCGTATCTCCGCCCGGTCGCGGTTGCGAAATCCCGCGTGGACCGCGCGCAGGACCCCGCTCTTGTCGATGATGTAGGAGCTGGGCATGCCCTGCAGCTGGAACGCCGCGGGACAGGCGGCCGCGACGTCGAGCGCGACGGTGAACTGCGCCGGATAGCGCGCCAGAAAGCGCCGGGCGTCCTCCGGCGTCTTGTCGACGCTGACCGCGAGTATCTGCAGGCCCCTGCCTGCCAGTTCGCGCTGCAGCTCGTTCATGAACGGAAACGATTCGCGGCATGGACCACACCACGACGCCCAGAAGTCGAGGTACACGACTTGGCCGCGATAGTCCGCGAGACTGACAGACCGACCGCCGTCGAGCAGCGGCGCGGAGCACATCGGTGCCGGCTCGCCGTTCGTGAGCGACCGCGCGGTCGGGGCCGCGGCGATCGCGGCGACGGCGACGAGCACGGCGACTCCAAGCCGCGCGCTCAACCGTGGCCGCGTGCCCATGCGCGTGCTCTCCGATTCCGGTGCGTCGAATGCGGCAGCAGGGAATTCCTCGTCCCCGGACGGTAAGGACACTAGCATAACGGCGCCACCCTGGCGTCTCTGCGTCGGCGGCGACTTCGACCCCGCCTCGCGCTGGGCCAACATGCGCAACGGCGATGCTATTCCGGCGACGCCTCGCGAGCGTTCGGGTGCCGGTTCAACGCCGCAGCACGATCGCGTCCTCCGGTTCGAAGGTCACGCCCACCGGTTCGTCGCGCGCGCGCGGTGCGTGCACTTTCCCATCGAAAACGAGCAGCTCGCCCCACGGCGTCGCCACCATATACTCGATCCTGCTGCCGAGGTACGCGGCCCGCTTGCAGACCCCCGGCAAGGCGCCGTGTCCCGGTGCGACGATGCGCAGTCGATGCGGCCGTACCGCGAGCGTTGCCGGACCCGGTGCAATGCCGTCCGCGCGAACCGCCGCGCTGGTACCGCCCGCGGTGAATGTCGCGCCGGCGGCGCCGACGGCGAGCTCGCCGTCGATCAGATTGGCGTCGCCGATGAAGTCGGCAAGAAAGCGGCTGGCGGGTGCCTCGTAGAGCTCGTGCGGCGTGCCCTGCTGTGCGATGCGCCCGCTCTCCATGACGATGATGTGGTCGGAAACGGCGAGTGCTTCCTCCTGGTCGTGCGTGACATAGATCACCGTCAGGGCGAGCGACTGCTGCAAGTCGCGGATCTCCTGCCGGACGCGGCGGCGCAACTTCGCGTCGAGATTCGACAGCGGCTCGTCGAAGAGCAGCACCGCGGGCTCGAGCACGAGCGACCGCGCCACGGCGACGCGCTGCTGCTGCCCGCCCGAGAGCTCCGACGGCAGCCGCTGTTCAAGTCCCGCCAATCCGAGCATGGCGAGCTTCGCGTGCGCCAGCTCGCGCGCCTTTGCCTTGTCGATGTGCATGGACAGTGGGCCGTAGCAGACGTTGTCGAGCACGCTCATGTGGGGAAACAAGGCGTAAGACTGAAAGACCATGCTCACATTGCGCTCGTTGGCCGCGCGCAGCGTCACGTCCTCACTGCCGATGACGATCCTGCCGCTCGAAACGGGCTCGAGGCCGGCGACCATGCGCAGCGTGGTCGTCTTGCCGCAGCCCGAGGGCCCTAGCAGCGTGACGAGCTCGCCGGTCTCGACCCGAAACGACACGTCGTCCACGGCAGTCACATCGCCGTACCGTTTCGACACACGGTCGAAGACGACGCCACCCGAGGTATCGGCCATCTTAGGGAACCTCTGAACAAGTCCCGCGTGGCCGCGACGGAGGCTTTCCGGGATGAGATGCACGAAGCGACGCGAAGCCAAGGGCAGGACCCTTGGCGAGCGGCGCGACACCGCAGATCGCCCGGAAAGCCCCGTCCCTCCGGGTTTCGTCGCAATGGCCCCATCTGCGTTGTTGCGCGGCTTGCGAATAGGATGAACTATTCGCTGCGCCGCGACGCCTAGCATCTGAAGCCATTGCGACAGAAACGCGGCTCATGTGGGACTTGTTCAGAGGTTCCTCAGTTTCCCGTCACGAGCACGGGAGTCGGGCGGCGTCCGAGGCGCGTTTCTCCCACCAGCTTCTGCACCAGCAGCAACACGCCGAGCATGAGGAAGATCAGCACCGAAGAATACGCGATCGCCAGCGGATACTCGCCCGCTTCGACGCGGCCGATGATGTACACGGTGGCGAGATTGTACTTCGCGGTGGCGAGAAAGATGACCGCGCTCACTGCCGTCATCGCGTGCGTGAAGCTGAAGACCAGCGTCGCCAGGATCGCCGGCCGCAGCAGCGGCAACACGACGTGTGTCAGCGTTCGCAACGTGGAGGCGCGCAGCGTCGCGGAGGCCTCGTCGAGCGTCTTGTCGATCTGGGCGAGCGCCGCGACGCCAGCCCGCACGCCGACCGGCATGTTGCGGAATACGAAGCACAGCACCAGGATCGCCATGCCGCCGGTCAATTCGAGCGGCGGCACGTTGAACGCGACGATATACGACACGCCGATGACGGTGCCCGGAATCGCGAAGCTTACCAGCGTCAGAAATTCGAAAGCACGGCGGCCGGCAAAGCGGTGCCGGGTGATGACGTATGCGGCGAGCAGCCCGATCACCGCCGTCAACGGCGCCGAGATCGCCGCGACCTCGAGCGTCGTGAACAGGCTGTCCCACGCCGAGCCGCTGAAGAAGATGCCGCGCGGACCCCATTCGGCGCCGAAACCAGCCGCGAAGTGGCTGAGCGAGACGGTCATGTCGCCGCGACCGATGTCCTTGACGAAGCCGCCGGCGAGAATGACCGCGTAGCAGACGAGCGTGAACGTGATCCAGGCCGCGGCGATCGCGAAGCACGCGCGCCACAGCCTGCGCGGCAGCTTCGCCGGCGCGCCGCCGTCGCCCTTCCCGGTCACCGTCACGTACGATAAGCGCCCGACCCAGCGTTGCTGCAGCCAGAAGGCGAGCAGCGTCAGGCCGAGCAGCACCATGGCCAGCACGGCGGCGCGCCCGGGATCGTGCTGAGCGCCTGCGATCGCAAAGAAAATCTTGATCGACAGCACCTCGAAGTTGCCTGCCAGCACGATCGGGTTGCCAAAGTCGGCGAGGCTCTCGACGAAGCCGAGCAGAAAGGCAGCGGCGAGCGCGGGGCGCAGCAGCGGCCAGGTTACGGTCAGAAACACGCGCCCGCGCGTCGCGCGCAGCGTCTGCGCGGCTTCCTCGAGCGCGGGGCTAACTGCAGAGAGCGCGCCGTGCAGGAGCATGAATGCGATCGGCGAGAAGGTGAGCAACTGCGCGAGCGCCACGCCGGGAAGTCCGTAGATCCAGCGCGAGCGCGGAATACCGAACGCGGCGTCGAGCCAGCCGGTAATGAGGCCCGTGCGTCCGAACAGCACGACCAGCGCCAGCGCGATGACGAAAGGCGGGGTAATGATCGGCAGTATGGACATCAGCTTGAGCAGCCCGGCATAGCGCTGGCCGCCGCGCTGCACGACGAGCGCGAGCACGAGGCCGAGCAAGGTCGACAATGAGCCGACGATTGCCGCGAGAATCGCCGAGTTGATCGCGACGCCGCAGCGCGTCCCGCCGCCGAAACAGCCAAGCCCCCAGATGTCGGCGGTCAGCAACCGCTCTGTTACCAGCCCGGGAGCAAAGCGCCCCTGCGCGTCCTGTACGGCGGCGATAAGCGACCGACCGACCGGATAGAAGATGAAGACGATGAGCAGCGCGCCAATCACGATGACAATGGTCGCGACTGTCGCATCGCCGCTGAACCAACCGAGTCGCGCGAGCGCGCAAGCGAAGCAGACGGTAAGCGCGGTGAGCGCGAGCGCCGCGCCGACGCCGAACGCGGGCCCGCTGGCGCCGGCGGCGAATCCGACGCCGAAGCTCCACGCCACGGCCAGCGCGGCCGCGACAGCGACTCCGGTCTCGCGGCCCCGCCACGCGAAGAGCAGCACCGCGACCGCCGCCGCGACAACCGGCAACAGCGATGTCGCTCCGGAAAGCGCGCGCACAAGCGCCGACGGGCCACCTCCGGCGGCCCACGGCGCGATAACGAGCGCCGCCAGCGCGAATGCCGCGACAACGAGCGTCGCGCGATCGCGCCTCGACGGTGCGAGCGCGGCCGGCGCGAGCGCTGTTGACACGCGGTGACGCCAAATTACTTCGGCAACGTCGAGACTTCCTTATCCCACTTGGTCAGCAGGCGCGTGCGCTCTGCCGACGAGCCGTACTTGGCGAAGTCGTAGTTGATGAGCTTGATCTCGCCGAACTTCGGCGCCTGCGGCGGCGCGCTCGCGTTCTTGTTCGAGGGCACCTGGTAGGACACCTTCGCCTGGGCGCCGATGCTCTGCGCCTCCGGTGTGAGCGCCCAGTCGTACCACTTTTTGGCGTTTTCCATGTTCTTGGCACCCTTGATGATGCTCATGCTGCCGATCTCGTAACCGGTCCCCTCGCACGGCGAGACGATTTTCACCGGCGCTCCTCCGATTGCCTGCACGACGGCGTCGTGCTGGAAGGTGATGCCGACCAAGCTTTCGCCCGTCGCCGCCGCGCGCGCCGGCGCCGCGCCGGATTTCGTGTACTGATTCACATTCTTGTGCAGCGCCTTCAGGTACTCGAACGCCTTGTCCTCGCCCATCAACTGCACGAGGGTCGCGAGCATCGTATACGAGGTGCCCGACGAATTGGGGTTTGCAACCTGGATCTCGTCCTTGAACACCGGCTTGGTGAGGTCTGACCAGCATTTCGGCTCGGGAATGTTCTTCTTTTTCAGCTGCTCGGTGTTGTAACTGTAGCCGAGCGCACCGGCGTACACGCCCACCGTCCGGTACTTCGACTGCTCGGCCTGGCGCACCGCCCAGTCCTGCAAGTCAGCCAAGCGCGGTGATTTGTACGTTTCGGTCAACCCTTCCTCGGCTGCCTGCAAGTGCGGATCCCCGGTGCCACCCCACCAGATATCGCCGCGAGGGTTCGCCGCTTCGGCCTTGAGCTGTGCATAGAACTCGCCCGAGCTCTTGCGGGTCATCAGCACCTTGATTCCGGTCGCCTTCTCAAACGCCGCGACCATCGGCCGGCACCACTCTTCCTGTACGGTGCAGTAGACGACAAGCTCGCCTTGCGCCGCCGCGGTGAGCGGCGCGGAAAGCATGAGTCCGACGGCGATGCTTGCAAGCCAGGTACGCGAATCCATGGGCTCCTCCGGTCAACTTTGTCGTGGCGATTCCGATCGCGCCGGAAAGCATAGCGCAAAGCGCGCGTTTGGTCGCGTTGCCTGAGGATCGCCGGGAGGCTCGGCCGGCGAGCGCATCGGCTTGAATCATTGAACCTGTCTCCGGCGTAAACTCCTGCCGGAAAAGTCCAGCTCGCGCCGTCTCTGCCAAAAGGAGGAAATTACGGACACTACGATCATTCGACTGGCAATCTTCCTCGCCGCGCTCACGCATACGGGCGCGGCTTTGGCCCAAGGCACGCTCGCGATGTACTGCAGCTCCCCGAATACCGCGTGGTGCCAGGGGATGGCCATCGGGTTCGAAAAGGCGACCGGCGTCAAGGTCACGGTCACGCAGAAGGCGACCGGCGAGCTTTTCGCGCAGATCAAGGCCGAAGCGAACAACCCCAAGGCCGACATCTGGTGGGCGGGGCCCGGCGACGCGTTTGTGCAGGCGGCCGAGGAGGGATTGCTCGAGACCTACCGGTCGCCCAACCTGGATCAGCTTCAGGACTGGGCGAAGCGCGAAGCGGAGATCTCGAAGTATCGTGTCGCCGGCGTTTATGGCGGCATTCTGGCGCTCGGCTACAACACCGAGATTTTCGCCAAGAAAAAGCTGCCCGTTCCCAAATGCTGGAGGGACCTGACCGACCCCGCGTACAGGGGCGAGATCATGCTGTCGAACCCGAATTCCTCCGGCACCGCATACATGATGCTCGCGTCGCTCGTCCAAATCTTCGGCGAGGACGAAGCGTTCAGGTACATGAAGGCGCTCCACACCAATGTCAACCAGTATGCGCGCTCCGGGATCGGCCCGATGACGGCGGTGACGCGCGGCGAGAGCGCCATCGGTAGCACCGTGCTCCACGGCGTGATCAACGAGATCATGCGCGGCTTCCCGGTGCAGCCGATCCTGCCCTGCGAGGGCGTCGGCTACGAAGTCGGCTCGATGGCGATCATCAAGGGGGCGCGCAATCTCGACAACGCCAAGAAGTTCTTCGACTGGGCGCTCACCGCCGAGGCGCAGAAGATCGGCCTCGACATCAAGGAATTCGCGATCCCGACCAACAAGAACGTGCCGCTGCCGCCGCAGGTACCGAATCTGACCGCAATCAAGCTTATCGACTACGACAGCGCCAAGTACGGATCGACCGCGGAGCGCAAACGCCTGCTCGAGCGGTGGGAAAGGGAGATCAACGCGGTCGCACGTTGACGCGAACTGCGCCATGATCGCCGAGCGCAAAGCCATCGCCTTCTGGCTCGCTGTCGGCGCAGCCGGTTTCCTGCTCGTTCCATGGTACGCGCTCGAGGTCTCGGTGTTCTCGACGGGCTGGCTTCGCGACTATCCGGGCAAGGGAGCGGCGCCGGCGCTGGTGCAAGCGTTGCGCCACGGCCGGATCTGGCTTCTGCCGCTGGGCGGCTTGCTGCTCGCGGGTGTGGCGCTGCTTTCACCTCGCTTCGACCGCGCGGTGCGCGCGCGCGGCCTGCTTGCGCTCGGCGGCGCCGGCTTCATCTACTTTGTACTGCAGGGTTTCGCCATCGGCCCGCGCACCTGGTCGTTCGCGACGCTCGGCGAAGCGCTGGGCCCGCTTGGAGTCGGGCAGTACGGGATGGGTCTGGGGGCCTTTTTGGTCGCCACGGCGTTCGCGATGGTCTTCGCGCTGGGGCTCGCGGGACGAGGGCTTTTCGCCGGCGACGGATTCATCGCCGCTTGCGTCGTTGCGATCGCGGTCCTCACCGCGACGTTCACCTTCTTTCCGGTGCTGCGCATCCTGTCCAGCGCGCTTCAGGACGACGCCGGCGCCTGGTCTCTGTCGGCGCTCTTCGGCCGGTTGCTCACCGCCAAGATCTGGGGGCTCGGTTGCTTGTCGGGAGGCCAGCGTTGCGGCGTGGCGTGGAACACGCTCTTGCTCGCACTCTTGACGGCTGCAGGCACGACCGTGCTGGGGCTCGCGTTCGCGCTGATCGCCACGCGTACCAGCTTCCGCTTCAAGAAGCTCCTGCGCGCGCTGTCGATCCTGCCGATCATCACTCCACCATTCGTCATCGGGCTTGGGCTCATCCTCATCTTCGGTCGCTCGGGCCTCGTCAACCAGATGCTGGAATCGGCATTCGGGATCGAGCCCGCGCGCTGGTTCTACGGCTTGCCCGGATTGCTGGTCGCGCAATTGCTCTCGTTCACGCCGATCGCGTTCCTAGTGCTCATCGGCGTGGTCGAGGCTATATCGCCTAGCATGGAAGAAGCCGCGCAAACGTTGCGTGCAGACCGCTGGCGAACCTTCGTCGACGTGTCTTTGCCGCTTATGCGCCCTGGGCTCGCCAACGCGTTCCTGATCGGCTTCATCGAATCGATTGCCGACTTCGGGAACCCGATCGTGCTCGGAGGGAACTTCGGCGTGCTTTCCACCGAAGTATTTTTCTCCGTCGTCGGCGCCCAGCTCGACCAGGGCCGCGCCGCTGCGCTCGGCATGGTGCTGCTGGGGTTTGCGCTCGCTGCGTTTTTCGCGCAGCGCTGGGCGCTCGGACGCAAGCTCTATACATCGCTCGCGGGCAAGGGCGACTCCGGGCTGCCTACGCCCCTGCCCGCCCGCGTGCGCAGCGTCTGCTACGCCGTGGTCGTGCCCTGGATTGCCCTGACGCTCGTGATATACACGATGATCTTCGTCGGCGGCTTCGTCGAGCAATGGGGTCGCAATTACGCGCCGACGCTCAAGCATTACAGCAAGGCCTTCGCGATCGAGTATGGCCCGCGCGGCCTGCTGTGGGTCGGTACGGCCTGGAGCTCGTTCTGGACCACGGTCGAGCTGTCGGCCGTCGCCGCGCCGGCCACTGCGGCGCTGGGGCTGCTGACCGCATGGATCCTGACGCGGCACCGGTTCAAGGGCCAGGGCGCATTCGAGTTCTGTACCATGCTGTCGTTCGCGATTCCCGGCACCGTGATCGGCGTGGCGTACATCCTCGCCTTCAACGTGCCGCCGCTCGAGATCACGGGAACTGCGCTGATCCTGATCGTCTGCAACGTGTTCCGTAACATGCCGGTCGGCGTGCGCGCCGGAATGGCATCGATGGCCCAGATCGACAGGAGTCTAGACGAAGCTTCGACAACGCTCGGCGCGCGCGGTCTCACGACCCTGCGCCGCGTCCTGCTGCCGCTGCTCAAGCCCGCAGTCGTCGCCGCACTGGTCTACAGCTTCGTGCGCGCCATGACGACCCTTTCGGCGGTCGTGTTCCTCATCTCCGCCGAGTACGACTGGGCCACGACGTACATCATCAACCGCGTGACCAACGGCGACTACGGAGTCGCGATCGCGTATGCGACGGTGCTGATCGTGCTGGCGCTCGTGGTCATAAGGCTCATCCAGCGATTGGTCGGCGAAACGCCTCTCGGCCGGCGCACGGGCGATCCGGGCGTGGCCATGGGACAATTGGCAGGCAGCGCGGCATGAGTCGTCGTCACTCACAAAGAGACGCAGAGCTTGGTAGCCCGGGTTGAGCGCACAGCGCGATACCCGGGACAACACCGCTGCGAAGGCGGCGTAATGGCGCACCCGGGATTCCCCCGGATCAAGTCCGGGGTCATCCCAGGCTACGCAACTCCGTAACCACGACAGGAAGTTGCAACGAATGAAAGCGGCGGCGATCGAATTTACACACGTCAGCAAGCTCTACGGCGACATCGCCGCCGTCGACGATATCTCCGTCGCTATCGGCGCCGGCACATTGGTCACCTTGTTGGGGCCGTCGGGATGCGGCAAGACGACAACGCTACGGATGATCGCGGGGCTGGAGCTCCCGACGGCGGGAACGATCCGCATCGACGGCGAGGACGTAACCCGTATGCCGGCGTCGGAGCGCGACGTGTCGATGGTGTTTCAAAGCTACGCCCTGTTCCCGCACATGACAGTCGTGGAGAACGTGAGCTACGGACTCGTCGTTTCCGGAATGCCCAGGCTCGAGGTCGCGACCAAGGCGCGCGCCGCGCTCGCGACGGTGGGTCTGTCCGGTCTCGACGCGCGTCTGCCTTCCGAGCTCTCGGGCGGGCAGCAGCAGCGCGTCGCCGTCGCGCGAGCTCTGGTCCTGGAACCCGCGGTGTTGTTGTTCGACGAGCCGCTGTCGAATCTCGATGCACGGCTGCGGCGGCAGATGCGCGAGGAAATCCGCGAGCTGCAGCAGCGTCTGTCGCTGACCGTCGTCTACGTGACGCACGATCAGGCCGAGGCGATGGCGGTGTCCGACCGCATCGTCGTCATGAACAAGGGCGCCATCGCGCAGGAAGGCGCGCCGCGCGAGCTTTACGAGCAGCCGAAAGACGCGTTCGTCGCCGGATTCATGGGTGAGGCGAACCGCGTGCGCGCAACGCTGCGGCGCATCGACGACCGCATCGGCGAGGTCGTGCTGGGTCCGCTCACGCTCACGCTGGCGCATCGCGGGCTGCCGGCCGGCGAAGTCGACATCGCGATCCGGCCGGAATCGATCGTCGTCGGCGAGAACGGTTCAGGCCTCGCAGGCACCGTCCGCAAGTCCGCCTACCTCGGCGGCCTGATGGAGTACACGATAGGCACCGCACTCGGCGACCTGTTCGTGATCGACATGGCGGTCGATCGCCCGCGAGTCACCGGCGCGGCGGTCGGCTTGCGGTTCGCGAACCACGGCATCGTCCCCATCGCGGCGGGTGCCACATCCGCATGACCGCCGCGGAGCTCTCCGCGCGCGCGGAGTTCGCCAGGCGCCTCGCGCGCGACGCCGGTGCGCTGGCACAGCGCTACTTCCGGCGTGAGATCGACTTCGTCGCAGAGGCCAAGGGCCCGCAGGATTTCGTCAGCGCGGCGGATCACTCCGTCGAGGCGTTGATCCGGGAGCGATTGCAGGAAGCGTTTCCCGACGACTCGGTGCTCGGCGAGGAAAGCGGCGGCGAGCTGGGACGTAATCTCTGGGTCGTCGATCCGATCGACGGCACGATCAATTTCGTGCACGGCGTGCGCTACTGGTGCATCGCAATCGCCTTCATCGCCACGGGCGAACGCCGGATCGGCGTGATCTACGATCCGTCGCTCGACGAGCTCTTCTGGGCGGCCAAGGGTGAAGGCGCGTGGTGCGACGAAACGCGCATTCACGTGTCGCCGCGCGACCGGCTCGATCATGCGCTCGTCTGCGCGGGTTACGTGCCGCGGCACCCGCTGGAGGCGCACCTGGCGCTGAAGCGCCGTCTGCATGAAGCCGGCGTGGCGGTGAAGGACATGGGCGCGGGCGCGCTCATGCTGGCGCACGTCGCGGCGGGCCGCTTCGACGCCTTCCTCGAGCCGCACATGCATCCGTGGGACGCATCTGCGGGACTGCTCCTGGTCCAGGAAGCCGGAGGACGCATCCATCCCTACCCCGGACCGGGCGGGCTTGTCGCGGGCGGATCGGTCATCGCCGCGGCGCCGGGCATTTTCGATGCGCTCGAGCGACTGGCGCGCTGACCGACGCCAGGCGCAATGCATCGATTCGCACTCGTCGCTCTGGTTCTCGCAGCGTATGGCGGCTGGCACTGGTGGAGCAGCGAGCGCGCGGTGCATCGGCAGCCGGGCATCGTTGCGCCGGACGACCCGGTACAGGTCGATCTCGAACCGCCGCCGCGCTTCGAGACCAAGGGGTATACCTTCGTCAAGCGCGCGAAATTCGATATCACAGCGCGGCTGTTGCGCAAGGAGGTCTATCACGTCGACGGCGGCGCGGGGCTCGCGCCGGTCGATCTCGGTGTCGGCTGGGGTCCGTTGTCGGACAGCGCGATGCTCGAAGGGCTCGAGTTCTCGCAGATGGGCCGGTTCTTCTACTGGCAGCCGCGAAAGCCGATTTCCCTCTGCCGACCGCGGTGCTGATCAGTCACATGGCGCAAATGCACGTGATCCCGGCCAACAAGGACATCGAATCGAAGTTGAAGAAGCTCCGTCCCGGGCAAATCGTGACAGCAAGCGGTTATCTCGTCGACGTGCGCGGCCCGGGGGGGGTTGCCTGGAATACCTCGCTGTCCCGCACCGCTACCGGCGACGGAGCTTGCGAACTCTCCTGGGTCGAGGCGCTCGACGTCGACTGAATGATTTTCGCTTCACTCAGTTCGACAGGCTGAGGGCGGGCTTTCGGGTGTAACCGCCGTTAGAACACGATTTGCCGCGCCAGACACCGCGGCGACGGCCGTTGCTTGAGGTGAGGCGCTGGCGCAGAATTATGCGACGCTCGCGCCGTTCAGCATTGGGACGTGCAGATGGGAGGCAGCGCTGTTTCGTGGGTGTTTTCCCAGGTTTAACACCGTGACGGAAGGGCAATGGAAAAGCTCGATAAACCTCAATTCAAAGATTACAGACCTCTTGTAATATGGGCTGGCGATCTGGTCGAACTACTTTCTGATTTGAAGGATTGCACCAATCTCGAGTTCGTAGCCGACGATGTGAAATTTGAATCTGTCGAGGAGTTCGTGAAGGAAAGTAACGGTCGCAAGCCATCCGCAGTTAAGATCACGGCATATAATCCTTATCTCACTGTGGACCTTTATCCTCGCTGGGCTAAGGTTTACGTTTCTTCAAGCCAATTGTTGCCTTCCGGTCTATTCCTCAAGAGAGGTCTTGTCAATAGGTGTGTAAATTGATTCAGGCGGCTTTCCTCGTCGGTTCGATTCTCGTCTTCACTGCGATCCCGTCTCTGAACGACTTTCCCTCATAAACTTTCTGCATCAGCTTCGGTGCGTTGAGCTTGCGCCAGGACTGCTCGGCAACTCTCATCAATTTCCAGATCATCGCTTCGGCGTTCTCAGTTTTCTTGAAGCGGCGTGCAGCATCAGTACGCAGGCGCACGGCGTTGAAAGGCGACTCGACGATGTTGGTGGTACGCAAGTGTATCCAGTGCTCTTTGGGGTAGTCGAAGAAGCTCACCATCCGCTCCCAGTCGCGCAGCAACGTCGCGCATGCCTTAGCATCGGTCTTCTTGAAGCGCAGCAGGAACTCATCGCGCTTGCGCTCGCAAGCCGACCGACTCTCGGCATACATGACGGCGCGCAGCCGCTCGGCTGCCTCAGGCTGTTCGTGCTTGGGCAGCTCGTTGAGAACGTTGACGATCTTGTGGTTCCAACGCCGTTGCTCATCGCCTGCCGGATGCAGTTCGCCGAGTGCCGACCAGATGCCCAAGTGACCGTCGGCCACGGTCAGGCGCGGAAAGACCAGGCCGCGCGCCTTGAGCCCGCGTAACAGCGAAAGCCAAGATTCTTTGCTCTCCCGCTCACCAGCCTGGCAGGCCAGCAGAACTTTCTCACCCTCCGCGGTCGCCGCCACGATGACCAGCAACGCTGCCTTCCGCTCGGCTATCCCCGCCTTGACATAAAGACCGTCGGCCCACCAGTACA